>CADASK010000016.1 GCA_902790495.1 uncultured Eubacteriales bacterium | reverse complement strand
GGACTTCACCAAGCAGTTCATCGGCAAGACCCTGCCCGTCAAGCTCGGCGAGGGCATCGACGCCGTGGCCTCCGCCACCATCACCTCCACCGCCGTGGTCGACGCCCTGAACAGCCTGGCCGGTGAGGCCGCTCCCGCTGAGGAAGCTGCCCCCGCCGCCGAGGAACCCGCTGAGGCTCCCGCCGCTGCCGATAAGACCGCCAAGATCGCGGCCTTTGACGGCCAGGAGATCACCGTCACCGCTACCCTGGACGGCAGCAACACCATCACCGCCCTGACCGTCGACGCCTCCACCCAGACCCCCGGCCTGGGACAGAAGTGCGCGGAAGAGGACTTCACGGACTTCACCAAGCAGTTCATCGGCAAGACCCTGCCCGTCAAGCTCGGCGAGGGCATCGACGCCGTGGCCTCCGCCACCATCACCTCCACCGCCGTGGTGGATGCTCTGAACAGCCTGGCCAACTGACACAAACCAAAAAGGAAAAGCCTGTCCGTTTGGCGGCAGGCTTTCCGTTTACCATTTCAGCCGAAGGGAGAGATCCACATGATTCTGCGCAAAGCCCAGGAGACCGATTTTGACGCCATCTGCGAGCTGTATCAGCACACCATCGACGATATGGTGGAGAGCGGCTCCCACCAGTGGACATGGGGTGTCTATCCCAACGAGGACATGGTGCGCGAGGACATCCGCGCAGGCCGGCTGTACTGCCTCTACGGCGAGCACGGCATGTCCATCGCCGTCACCGTGGGGCTGGACATGGAGCCGGCCTACAACCAGGTCAACTGGCTCTTCGGCGTGCGCCCCGGCGTGTTCCACCGTCTCGCCGTGCGGCCCGTGCTGCAGGGCGACGGCCTGGGCCACAAGGCGGTCGAGGACGTCATCAGCATCCTGGTGGGGCTGGGCTGTGACTGCCTGCGCTGCTACGTGGGCGAGGACAACCGCGCCGGCCGCAGCTTCTACCGCTCCCTGGGCATGCGCGAGGCCGGCGGCCTGCGCTTTGAGGGCCGCGAGGAGGAGCGCTACATCGCCTACGAGAAGCGCCTCACCGAGGACTGCCCGCTGCTGCCCCTGCGCATGATGCCGGCCTTCCGCGGCGGCAAGCTGACCCCCTGGGGCGGCGAGAAGCTGCGCACGGTCTTCGGCAAGAACATCCCCGAGGTGCCCACCGGCGAGAGCCTCGAGGTCAGCTGCATCCCCGGCCTGGAGAGCCGCGACGTGACCGGCATCACCCTGCCGGAGCTGATCCGCCAGTACGGCCATCCCTTCGCGGGGAATTACGTCTTCCGCGACTTCCCGCTGCTGCTCAAGCTGATCGATGCCACCGACACCCTCTCCGTGCAGGTGCACCCGGGCGACGCCTACGCCGCCGAGCACGAGGGCGGCAAGCTCGGCAAGACCGAGGCCTGGCTGATCCTCGACGCGCCGGAGGGCGCCGAGCTGGTCTACGGCATGCAGCCCGGCGTGAGCCTGGACGAGCTGCGCGCCGCCTGCGAGCAGGGCAAGGCCGTGGAGCCCCTGCTGCGCCGCGTGCAGGTCAAGGCCGGCGACGTGTGCTTCATCCCGTCCGGCTGCGTGCACGCCATCGGTGCGGGCATCACCCTGTACGAGATCCAGCAGTCTAGCGACATCACCTACCGCTTCTACGACTGGGACCGCACCGACGCCCAGGGCAACCGCCGCGAGTTGCACCTGGACAAGGCGCTGGACGTGACCGACCTGAGCTTCCGCCTCGACCCCGTGCCCGCGCCAGAGACCGCCCGCGCCCGGGTGCTGAACACCACCTATTTCACCCTGGATCTGCTGCGCGGCAACGTGCCCGTGCCCCCCGTGCGCAGCTTTGCCCTGCTGACCGCCCTGGAGGACGACGTGACCCTGACCTGGGACAGCGATACCCTGGCCCTGCGCAAGGGCGAGACGGTCTTCCTGCCCGCCTCCTGCCCCGCGCTGACCGTGCGCGGCGAGGGCCGCGCCGCCGTGTCGATGCCCAAGGAGTGAGCGAACCCGGCTGCGTCCCGCCCCCGCGCACCAGTTCTTTGTCACTTCACAAAAAAAGCCATTGACGAGTGGGCATAAAAGCGGTATAATAATCGCACGGTTCGCCGTCCGTCCGTCTCTGCCGACTGATGTCAAGGCGATGGATGAGCGAGAGGAGGGATAACAGTGTCCGAGGTCCGTGTACGTGAGAATGAGTCCCTGGAGAGCGCTCTGAAGCGGTTTAAACGCCAGTGTGCCCGCGCGGGTGTCATCCAGGAGGTTCGTAAGCGCGAACATTACGAGAAGCCCAGCGTGAAGCGCAAGAAGAAGGCTGAGGCCGCGCGCAAGCGCAAGTGGTAATTCAGCGCAAGATAGCCTCTCTCCCGATGAAGGAGAGAGGCTTTTGTGTTGGGTGAAGAGGCGCACCCTCAGCACTTCACATATTTGGTTCCGCGTCCCTGACCCACTTTGGCAACGTACCCTTTGGCGGACAGGTCGTTGAGGATGCGGATCGTTTTGTCCTTACTCCAATTCAGACGCTCCGCGATCTCCTTGCTGGAGAGTATCATGCCGCTGCCGAGCGCCTCCATCACTCTCTGGCTGTCCGTGGAGACCTCGAGCTTCATATCCGTGCAGGGCAGCACAACCTTGACCGCGTGATCGGTAATCTCAAAGGACGGCTTGCGCACGGCATCCGCATAGGCCTCCTTCATCCGCCGGATGCCGGTGCCGAACATCTCGATGTAATGCAGGCGGAAGAACACATTGCCGAGAATCGGATTCCGCAGGTTGGAGAGATAGCCGTTGAGGAATTCATCCGGCGTGATTCCCCTGGGCAGGCCGCCGGGAGACACGATCTCGATCCGATCCGGGAACATGGAGATGCGGATATGCGCGTTGACATCCCAGGTTCTGTGCACCAGCGCGTTCGCCACGGCTTCCCGAAAAGCTGTCTCAGGGATGAACTGCACCGTCTCCCTCCGGATCCCCTCGATCTTCTCGTACTGGTAATACCGCCTGTACATGGCGACAGCGCCGTCGTACTGGCGCAGGACGCAGATCCCGGTGAACGTTTCCCGATCCAGCATCTCGCTGATGCTGTTCCCGAACCGCACCGAATCGATGCCGCTGAAGGGATTTTCATCCGCAAACAGCGCGGCCGCGATGTTATACTGCCTGTCCCGGTTGAGCAGCCCCAGCGTGCGCAGCAGATCATCGTTTAATTCGCTCACCTGCAGAATCTCTTTCAGCTTTGCCTCCAGGTACCGGAACTGCAAAGGCTCACCGCGATAAGGAAGCTCTTCGTAGGAAAGATTCTCTCCCTCCAGCGTCAGGCGTTTCAGCTCCACCTGATCCACCTCCACCGTGGCCGTATCGCTCCTGCGATAGGCTTTGCCCTTGTAGAGGTAAGGCTTATATTTTCCCTCATGGACGACCAGGCTAATGACGCGGGTCTCGCTGTCGACGCTGATCGCATAGTCCGGCTTGGGCGAGATGCTGTCGTTGATGCGGTTTTCAAGGTCAAGGGCCGCTTTGTTCGCGTCAGGGATGCCGACGGGCTTGCCCTTGTCATTGACGCCGAAAAGAATCGTACCCGTGCCAAAGTTTGCAAAGGCACTGACCGTCTTCAAAAACGTGTTGGTCACTTCCTGCTTCCATTCAAGAACCCGGCTTTCCTTCACAGCGCGGCACCTCCTTCAGGAATCACACCAACAATATAGCATATTTGCGTCACAAATGCAACGCAAATTGTTTTCGTCGCATTTGCATCGCAGAAACAGCCGTATAAATCCGTTTGCGTCGCATCGATTTTGCAACGCAAATTTTTACGTTGTATTTGCGTTGCAACGAAAACGCGATTTGAGGCTTTTCGTCGCACGACAAAAGACCGGGTCACCCGTTGTGCGGGTGATCCGGTCTTTCCTGTGTGCGGCGGCGGGAGCGGTTCTGCGGCCGCGTGCCAGGATTCCTTATTTAAGCAAAAGAGGTTTCGGCCTGCGGGCCGACCCGGGGCTTTGCGATCACCCCCGGAACCCCTTCGCCACCATGCTATTGAGAAAAGGATGAAGGCCGCTTTATTCGCCCTCCATCTCCACTTCCTCCAGGAACTTCTCGAGCTTGCGCTTGACGCGCTGGAGGGCGTTGTCGATGGACTTCACATGGCGGCCCAGCTTGGCCGCGATCTCCTGGTAGCTCTTGCCGTCCAGGTAGGCCTGCAGCACCTCCTGCTCCAGGCCGGAGAGGGACTCGCTGATCTGGGCGTTGATGCGCTTGAGGTCCTCCTGGCTGATGATCAGCTCCTCCGGGTTCGCCACCCGGCCCTCGATGATCACGTCCAGCAGCGTGCGGTCGGACTCGTCGTCGTACAGGGGCTTGTTGAGGGAGACGTAGCTGTTGAGCGGGATGTGCTTCTGGCGGGTCGCGGTCTTGATGGCCGTGATGATCTGCCGGGTGATGCACAGCTCCGCGAAGGCGCGGAAGGAGGAGAGCTTGTCCGCGCGGTAATCGCGGATGGCCTTGTACAGGCCGATCATCCCCTCCTGCACGATGTCCTCATGATCCGCGCCGATCAGGAAGTAGCTGCGGGCCTTGGAGCGCACGAAGTTCTTGTATTTGTCCAGCAGGTACTCCATGGCCTCGGCGTTGCCCTGGTGGCACAGCTCCACCACGCGCTCGTCGCTCATGCCGGCAAAGCGCGCGTCAAAACGGCTGGCGGCCACGGGCACGCCTTCATCCTCTTCGGGCTCCGCGCCTGCCCCGCTCTCCGGGCCTGGAGCGTCCATCATCCCCACGTCCTCCGTTTCGTCCTCCGGCGGGATGATTCCTTCTGTCTCGTTCTTCCTGTCCGCCCTGTCCTCGCTGTCCATGCTGTTCTCCTTTGTGACGGGTTCTTTCCTGGGCTGATGCCGCGGGCTTCCTGATCTGCCTCTGCTCCGGCTGCTCGTCGGGCGTGCCGCTGCCGCGGCGCATCTCCTCCAGCGCGCTGAGCACGGTTCCGGGCAGCCGCGCGCCGATGGGGCTGCGCTGGGTGCCGGCCCGCGTCTCCGCGCCGGTGAGGCCGCTCTGCCGCGCCTGGCTCATCTCGCGCAGCAGCTCCCGCGAGGTCAGGCGGGTCGCGCCGGTGGAGAGCACCTGCGACTGCTCCAGGCCGTCGGAGGTGGCCACGCGCACCGAGCGGTAGCGCGGGGTCTCCGCCACCAGCCGCTCGATGTAGCTGTCCGCCGTCTCCGCGTGCTTCGTGAACACGGTGGTCACCCCGCCGTGCTCCTCCTCGGTGCGGGTCTTGCGGTCGGAGAGGTAGCCGTCGAACACCAGCACGATCTCCTCGCCCGCGTACCCGGCGAAATCCTCCAGGCGGCGGGCCAGCTGGTCGCGGCTCTCGTCCATCGACCAGGCGCGGTCCTTGGCTTCCTTCCACGCGCCGATGACATTGTAGCCATCGACGATCAGCAGGGGCTTCATGACCTCCTGGACGAGAGCACCCTGTACATCACCACGCCCGCCGCCACGGAGGCGTTCAGGCTGTCGATGACGCCCTTCATGGGCAGGGATACCCGATGGTCGCACTTCTCGAGGGTGAGACGGCTGATGCCCTCGCCCTCACTGCCGATGACCAGGGCGACGCCGCCGCGGAAATCGACCTTCTCATAATCCTCGCCGTCCATGGTGACGGCATAGACCCACACGCCGCGCTTCTTCAGCTCCTCGATCTCGCGGTTGAGGTTGGTGACGCGGGCCACACGCATGTGCTCGATGGCCCCGGCGGAGGCCTTCACGGCGGCGGGGGTCAGGCCCACGCCGCGCCGCTCGCGGACGATGACGCCGTGGGCGCCCACGCACTCCGCGCTGCGGATCACCGCGCCGAGGTTCTGGGGATCGGTCACGCCGTCCAGGATGACGAGGAAGGGATCCTCCCCCTTCGCCGCGGCGTCGTCCAGCATCTCCTCCACGGTGGAGTAGCTGTAGGCGGAGACGAAGGCCACCATGCCCTGGTGATGGGGCGTGATCTCGTCCAGGCGGGTCTTCTCCACCTCCTGCACGGGCACGTGGGCTTCCTTCGCCATCTGCACGATCTGCCGCGCGGAGCCGGACAGCTCGCCGCGGGCCACCAGCAGCTTCTCGATGTCGCGGCCGCTCTTGAGGGCCTCACGGATCGGGTTGCGGCCGGAGAGCAGATTCTCGGGGGCTTCGTTCACCGCCGGGCGCACGGGCGCGGGCTCGGCCACATGCTCGAAATCCAGGTAGCTCTTCTGGGGCTTGTCATTTTCCACGCCGGTCTCCGGGCGCGGACGGCGGAAGCGGTCGTCGCGGTCGTTCCGGCTATAGCGGTCGCTGTGGTCGCTGCGGCCAGAACGGCTGTCCCGGTTGTCCCGGCTGTCCCGGAAATCGCGGGTGCGGCTGTCGCCGTAGGAGCGGCGGCTGTCCTCGCCGTGGGCGGAACGGCCGCTGCCGGGCCTGCGGTCGCTGGGGCCGGCATAGCCGCCCTGCCTGTGCTCGCCGGAGCGGGGGCCAAAGCCCTCCGGGCGGGGACGGCGCGGGCCGCGGGGGCTGCGGTAGGGGGAATCATCCTCCGCGTCCGGGCCAAAGCGGCGGCGGGGCGCGTCGGAATAGCGGGAGCCCTCCTCCTCCCAGGTGCCACGGGCGGGATTGGGACGGCGGCCTTTGTTTTTGGGCTGATCGTAAAACGGCATTTGGTTTCTCCTTTATGGTCTTGTCGGATGGTTGGTTTTCTTGGATTGGTCATACTTCCCTTTGGGGAAGCCGCGTCCACCCGTCTGCGGATGGGCGTCGGGCGCGGGTCATTCGCCCTTCATCTGCTCGAGGAGCTTCTTCCGCTCCTCGCGGATCTCGGCGGCCCTGCCGCAGGATTTCGCGCCCTCGGGGCAAGCGCCCCGCAGGCAGCCTGGGCCGGCGTCCGCGAAGAGGGCCGGGGCCACCTCCAGGCACAGGCGGTGCATCTGCGCGGCCACTGAGCGGATCTCCCACTGGGCGCGGCTGCACATCCGCAGCGCGAAGAAGTGCCGCAGCTCCCGGGCGTTCATGGTGAGGATCATGCGCGTCTCGCACGCGCCGGGCAGCACGAAGCGGGCGTCCTGGTTGCTGGCCTCGCCGTCTCCCAGCTTCTCCTGCCACCCGGTGTACCAGGCGTACATCTGGGCCATCTGGGCCTCATATTCCGCCACGGCCTCCTCGCCCAGGGCGCGGATGGTCGGCGGCACGACGTAGTTGAAGCCGTCGGCGTAGGAGACGTAGCGCTGGCTCTGCACGGAAAAGCTGGCCAGGCGGTGGCGCGTCACCTGGGCCAGGAACACGCGGCTCACGCCCTCGATGCCGAAGGTGAAGCTGGTGTGCTCAAACACGCTCTCGTGGCCCATGCTAAGCAGCCGCTCCACAAAGGCGCTCTGATCCTTGGCGCTGATGCGCTCCAGCAGGTCATCCACGCCGGCGCGGGAATAGCACAGCCTCGCGCCGAGCGCGACGGTCTCCTCCGGCGAAAGGGTGTGGCGGATCAGCGCCACCCTGGGCGTTACTGCGGGCATGGTTGTTCGTCCTCCTCCTGGCTACGGCGGAACAGCAGCAGCAGCCGCTCCTCCTGTCCCGTGACATACAGATAGCCGATCAGCGCCTCCAGACCGGTCGCGGCGGCGTAGTCCGCGGGGTCCTGGTTCTTCGGCGCGTGGTGCTTCGGGTGCGCGTTGCGGCCCCGGTGCACGATGGCGGCCTCCTCCGGGGTCAGCAGGGCCTCCACCCGCCGCAGGGCGGCGTGCTGGGCGGCGGCGTTGACGCGGCGGACGGCCTCCTGGTGCATGTGGGTCACGTTCAGCCCCCGCCACAGGGTGCGGCTGCGGATGAGCAGATCCCAGACCGTATCGCCGATGTAGGCCAGCTGCAGCGGTGAGAGCAGCCGCGCCTGCTCCTGCGTCATCGGTGTTTCCTCGCGAAGCAACCGCATTCCTCCATTCATTGGCGCTTGACGCCAACGCCATGATTATAGCAGAAAGGCGGTTAAATACAAGGGATTGCGCCAAAAAAGAAGGATGCTCCTTTTTTTGCCGGAAAGGACATCCTTCTTTCATCCCGCTGCCGGATCAGTCCGGATCATCCGCCTCGCAAAGAACCCTCAGGGCGGGCAGATCCCGCGTGACGGTCACCCACAGCTCGTGGGGATCGGTTGCATGATAATGATGGGCGTACAGGTCGCGCATCCGGCAGACAGCGCGCCAGGGAATTTCGCTGTGTTTCCGGACAAATTCCTCCGAAAGGCGCTTGGCCAGCTCGCCGATCTCCAGCACGCACATGGCTGCAGCGTGCTGCAGCAGGCGGTTTTCGGCGAAGGCGGTCTCTGAGCCCGCGGCCGCGGCGGCGTCCATGGCGTCCGCACAGTAGGCCGCCATGTGCCGCAGGATCGAGCTGTCACGCTGTTGCGGCTGCATGGCTGTCATAGAGAATCACCTCGTCTTCCAGGATTCGCCGGGCAAAGTCCTCGTTGCCCGGCGTCTGCAGGCCGCCCGCCGTCACTAAATCCACCGGCTTGTGCAGCGCTTCCTCCAGCTCCTCGCGCAGACCCGCCAGCTTGAACAGGCCGAAATCCTCGGGCACGTCCGCCAGCAGATCGATATCGCTTTCAGGCGTCGCCTCGCCCCGGGCATAGGAGCCGAAGAGCGAGAGCCGCCGCAGACCGCTGCGCGCAGCGATCGGGCCCGCCACGGCGCGAAGCTCCTCCGGCGTGTAGACGTGCAGCCGTGCGACCGCCGCCTGGGCGCTGGCCAGGGAGGCCGGGGTCACCGGAGCCATGATCATGCGTCCGTCCTGCTCGTAGAACAGGATCTGATCGCCCGTGCCGATGCCCAGCCTCTTCCGCACGGCGGCCGGGATGGTCAGCTGACCCTTGCTGGTCATTTTCGCAAGCTCCATCTCTGTGCCTCCTTACATTCCTTACTTACAATGAGTATAGAGGAACCGAAGGCTTCTGTCAAGAAAAAGGCAGCAAAAAACCACCGGCAGTCAAGCCGATGGTTTTTGCTCGCGGACGCATTACACGCGGCGCACTTCCTGGATCTTCGCAGCCTTGCCCTGCAGAGAACGCAGATAGTACAGCTTCGCGCGGCGCACCTTGCCGTGACGGATCACTTCAATGCGATCCACGCGGGGGCTGTGCACCGGGAACGTGCGCTCCACGCCGATGCCATAGGACACGCGGCGGACAGTGAACGTCTCGCGGATGCTGCCGTTGCGCTTGGCAATCACAGTGCCTTCAAAAGCCTGCAGACGCTCATGGGTGCCTTCAACAACCTTCACCCACACGCGCACGGTATCACCGACGCTGATCTCGGGACGGTCAGCACGCAGCTGCTTCGCCTCGATCGAACGGATAATCTCGCTCATGGTTGGAATCCTCCTTCCCTCATAGACGTTCATGCCCGGCCTTGCAGGCGCGCAAAGCGCCTCCCGGACAGCGGACCGCCCGTTGTCACAAACGCTATTCTATCATAGCGCAGAGGGTTTTGCAAGGGCGAAATCGCGGTTTTTGCGGAATTTTTGCCTCTTTTTGCAGAATTGTTGCGGATTTTACGGGCTTTCACCCCGTCGGCCTCACCCGGGCCGCGCGGTGCGACGTCCCCGGACGCCAAAGCCGGCCGCGCCCCGCGGGTTTCCCTCCGCCGCGGGCACGCCAACCCTTGCAGAAATGGTAAAAACGTGCTATCATATGACCAGATCGAGACCTTTGCCCATGGTTCACATGGGTGAGCGACAGAAAAGCGAGGGATGCGTATGGCAAAGACGGCATCGGTCATCACCATCGGCAGACAGTACGGAAGCGGCGGCCGCGTGGTTGGGCGCGCTCTGGCGGAGAAGCTGGAGATTCCCTACTATGATAAGGAGCTGCTCGCGGAGGCCGCCAAGGACAGCGGCATCTGCCAGGAGCTGTTTGAGGATCACGATGAGAAGCCCACGCGTTCCCTGCTGTTCTCCCTGGTGACCGGCTCCTCCCTGCACGGGGATGCGGGCGGCGGCTATATGGACATGCCGCTGAACCACAAGATCTTCCTGGCGCAGTTCGACGCCATCCGCCGCATCGCCGGCGAAGGCCCCTGCGTCATCGTGGGACGCTGCGCGGACTATGTGCTGCGCGACCAGCCCCACGTGGTCAACGTGTTCATCAAGGCGGACATGGCGCACCGTGTGGCCCGCGCCATCGAGCGCGGCGCGGATCCGGCCAAGGCGGAGGACGTGGTGCGCAAGGCGGACAAGCAGCGCGCCAGCTACTACAACTATTACGCCACCTCCACCTGGGGCGACGTGAACAACTACGATCTCTGCCTGGACACGGGCAAGATCGGCTACGCGGGCGCGGTCAACCTCATCTGCGACTATGTGGCGCTGCGCGAGGCCGCGCTGGCGGGCAAGTAAGCCATGGGCCGGCGCAAGAGCTTGGCACGGCATGCGGGAGGGCTCCTGACAGCCCTCCTGTTTGCGCTGTGCGTTTTTCAGTCCTCCGCCCTGGCGGAGCTGCCCTGGCCCCGGGAGCTGAGCGCCGGACAGGAGGCCGCGAAGGCCTACATCGACCGCGTCAACACCCAGCTGACCATCCAGAAGGCGCGGCGCATCAACTCCATCTTTGAGTGCTATCCGTCCTTCGCGAGCCTGGGCATCACCGAGACGGACAACGCGGACGCCCCGGAGACCACCGAGCTGATCCTGACCATGGCCAGCGGCTCCCTGGACAAGCTGGAGCTGCACACGGCGGAGCTGGAGGCCTTCCCGGTGCTGGCGGCCGCCTGCATCCAGGCCGCGGCGGGCGAGAGCCTCACCATGCAGGAGGCGCTGAAGGACCCCACCGCCTACCTCAAGCGGGTACGGGCCAACAGCACGGACTCCTTCTCCGACCCGGTGATGGAGGAGAAGGGCGACACCCTCCGCGCCTACTACGCCTACGCCCCGAACCCCTACCACAGCGAGCCCGCAATGCCCTGGATCACCCTGACGCTGATCTTCCCCCGGGAGAGCGAGGGCGGCGGCGGTCTGACGGTGACCCCCGTGCCGGACACAGGGGAAATCACCCGCAACCCCACCAACGACGACAGCGACCCGGACTGGGTCGGCTACTACCAGCCCCTGGGCGAGGAGCCGCACCTGGAGATCTTCGTGACCCCGACGCCGGAGCCGGACTCTGCGGTGTACGATTACTGATACGCATCAGCCCCACCACACGGATGACGTGGTGGGGCTGATCAGACGATAGGCCTTCTCATCCACTGCGCTGGCGGATCATATCTTGCCTCTCCCTATGGGAGAGGTGGCAGCGCGCAGCGCTGACGGAGAGGGCAGGAGGTGACACCCATGCGCGCCACACGCTTCCACTGGTGGGAAGCCGTGCTCTGCCTCGCCGTCACCCTGGCGGTGACGCTTGTTTGCGTGTGCGTGGGCAGCGTGGCCCTGCCGCTGCGGGAAACCTCCGGCATCCTCCTGGGGGCTCTGCGCGGCGAGACCCTTGAGAGCGCCTCGGCCTCCATCCTGCTGCGGGTGCGCCTGCCGCGGGTGCTGGCGGTGGCCCTCATCGGGGCCTCCCTGTCCCTGTGCGGCGCGTCCATGCAGGGGCTGCTGCGCAATCCGCTGGCGGACGGCTCCACCCTGGGCGTCTCCTCCGGCGCGTCCCTCGGCGCGGCGGTGGCCATCGTCACGGGCTTCACCCTGCCCGGTCTGCCGATCCCCGGCACGGCGGTGATGGCCATGGTCTTCGCCTTCGCCGCCCTGGTCGCCATCCTCTCCCTCTCCTACGCCCTGGACAGCGGCCTCTCCACCCAGACCATCCTCCTCTTCGGCGTGGTCTTCTCCATGCTGGTGACCTCGCTTCTGTCCCTGCTCATCGCCTTCTCCGGCGAGAAGCTGCGCTCCATCACCTTCTGGACCATGGGCTCCCTCTCCGGCGTGGGCTACCCCAGCGTTGGCCTCCTGCTGGCCGCCCTGCTGCTGGGCGGCGGCGTGCTGCTGAGCCAGGCCACAGCCCTCAACGCCTTCACCATGGGCGAGACCCGCGCCCTGCACCTGGGCATCCCCGTGCGGCGGGTGAAGCTGACCGTGATGATCACGGTCTCCGCCCTGGTGGGCGTATGCGTGTCTGTGGGCGGCGGCATCGGCTTTGTGGGTCTGGCGACGCCCCACATGGTGCGCTTTCTCTCCGGGCCGAACCACAAGCGGCTCTTGCCCTACAGCGTCTTCGGCGGAGCGGTGTTCCTGCTGCTGTGCGACCTGGCCGCGCGCACGGCCCTCGCGCCGGTGGAGCTGCCCATCGGCGTGGTCACCTCGCTGATCGGCGCGGGCGTGTTCTTCATGATCTACATCCGCTCCCGGAAAAGGAGGCGCCACCCATGAGGCTTGCAGTCGAAAACCTCCGGGTCACCCTCGGCGGCCGGGAGATCCTGGGCGGCGTCAGCTGCGCGGTGGCCGAGGGCGAGTGGTGGATGCTCATCGGCCCCAACGGTGCGGGCAAGTCCACCCTCGTGCAGGCCGTCAGTGGCGCGGTGCCATCCGAGGGCGCCCTCACCCTGGACGGCGAGAGCCTGCGGGCGATGCGTCCGGCCAGGCGCGCGCGGCTGATCGGCGTGATGGATCAGCGGCAAGAGGGCGTGCCGGACTTCACGGCCCGGGAGATCGTGGCCATGGGGCGCTATCCCCACCGCGCCGGCTTCCTGCGGCACACCGACCCGGAGGGCGAGACCGCCGTCGACCGGGCGATGGAGGCCACCGGCGTGACCGCCATGGCGGGCCAGTCCTACGCGACCCTCTCCGGCGGCGAGCGGCAGCGGGTGCTGCTGGCCCAGGCGCTGTGCCTGGATCCGCGCATCCTTGTGCTGGACGAGCCGGGGAACCACCTGGACCTGAGCCAGCTGCGGCAGCTCTTCCTGCTGATCGACCGCTGGCGGCAACAGCCGGGCCGCGCTGTGATCACCGTGGTGCACGACCTGACCCTGGCCAGGGCCTTCGGCACCCACGCCCTGCTGCTCAGCCACGGGCAGACCGTGGCCTGCGGGGCCATCGGGGACGTGATGCGCCCGGAGCACCTGGACGCGGTGTGGGAGATGGACGTGGGGGAATGGATGCGAGCGTGCTATGGACAATGGGCGCGGTGACCGCCTTGCAAATCCCGCGCCCTTATGTTATGCTGAAGCAGTTCCTTCGGACAGCATCGACCCCAGAGAGGAAAGAAGACTTTGCGCTATCAATGCCTTGTGCTCGACCACGACGACACCGTCACCGATTCCACCGCCCACGTGCACTACCCCGCGTTTCTGGACGCGATGCGCCAGATGCGCCCCGGCGTCTTCGTCACCCTGGAGGATTACCTGCGCCTGAATTTTCACCCCGGCTTCCAGGCCTACTGCGCGGAAACCCTGGGCTTCACGAAGGAGGACTTCGACCGCGAGTACGCCATCTGGCAGGGCTGGGTCAAAAAAATCGTGCCCGCCGTTTTTCCCGGCATGGCACGACTCATCCGCCGCTTCACGGAGGCGGGCGGCGTCGTGTGCGTGGTCTCCCACTCGGTGGATGTGAACATCCGCAGGGATTACCGCGAGAACGGCCTGCCCGAGCCCCTGCTGGTCTACGGCTGGGAGCAGCCCAGCGAGCACCGCAAGCCCGAGCCCTGGCCGCTGGATCAGATTCTCGAGAAGACCGGCTTGCAGCCCAGCGACCTGCTGATGGTGGACGACCTGAAGCCCGGCTACGACATGGCGCAGCGGCGCGGCGTCGACTTTGCCGCGGCCCTCTGGGCCCACTCGGTGCCGGAGATCGCCGCCTTCATGCGCGCCAACTGTCCCCTGTGCTTCGACACCCCCGAGGCGCTGGAGGCGTATGTGATGGAAGACTCAAACCTCTAAGATATACCGTTCAAAGGCGTTGACCACCGTGGTCGCGCCTTTTTGACTGATCCGCGGGATGCTCGTGCCGTAGTTGGTGTGCACGTGGCCGTGGATGAAGTAGCGCGGGTGCCAGCGCTCCACCACATTGACAAAGGTCTGAAAGCCGCGGTGGGCGTAGTCCGGGGCGTCGCTCCAGCCGGCCATCGGCGCGTGGGTCATCAAGATGTCCACGCCGCCCGCGCGGCGCACCGCCAGGCCCGTCTTCCACACGCGGCGCTTCATCTCCGCCTCGGTGTACTGGTAGGGGCCCGGATTGTAGCGCATGCAGCCGCCGAAGCCCAGGATCCGCAGCCCGCCGATGGTGATCACGCGGCCGTCGACGCACTCGCAGCCCTCCGGCGGGCGCTTCTCGTAGACGCCGTCGTGGTTGCCGGGGACGTAGAGCAGGGGCTTGCCGGTCATGGTGACCAGAAACTCCAGGTACGTCGGCTTCAGATCGCCGCACGAAAGGATCAGATCCACGCCCTCCACGCGGGAGGGCTGGTAGTAATCCCACAGCGCGGGCGATTCCACATCCGAGATCAGCAGGATTTTCATAGCGGTGATCCTTTCCATGCAACATTTTCTATTTTGAACGCTCAAGAAATACGGATCAGTTTTGATACGATTCTTCAATAACAATGGTCACTTATAGGCATGCGGGGCGAAGGTTTGCAAAGGGCGCGCCCGGAAAACGCCATGTTATGGCGTTTTCAGCGGAGAGCGGGCGGCAGCCCCGGACCGATCGCAAAGCCCTTTGCCCGCGCCCGCAGGCGCGGAACTCCCCGTCAGGGCTGCAGGGACAACAGTCTCGTGGTCTCCTGCGACCTGGGCAGCACCTCATCCACCGTGGGGATGCGTCCCTCCACATTGTCGCACAGCCAGCTCATGCGCATCAGCGCCTCGGGGTTCATCCAGTGATCCTCGGGGCTGTGGATGCGGCCCTCCTGGTCGGTGATCACCTGGTCGAAGGGGTTCAGGATGCTCATGCGGATGTCGCGCTGGAGGATCTCCGCCAGCTTGCGCACGCCGGCCGGCACCGTGTCCGCCAGGCGCACGTCCACCACGCCACTGCTCATGCCCCACCAGTAGCTCACAGCGCTCTCGTTGGCGGGATCGTCGCTCTCCCAGCCGCCGGAGCGGATGGAGCGGATCAGCTGCTCGTACTGCTGGCCCCAGTCCCAACACACGGAGGCCAGGGGACGCACCGCGCCGCCCTCGTCGATGAGGCAGGTGGACCAGTCCAGGCCGTCGCGCATGTCCTCGGCCACAGCGGCCTCATGGCCGGAGAGGGCGCGGACATGGCTGTCCAGCAGCTCCTGCACGGGCTGGCCGGGCAGGCAGCTCCACTTGAGGATGATCTTCGCCTCGGGGTCGGTCATGCGCGCGCCCAGGGCGAAGGCGTTGATGGACGCCGGCGTGCCCAGGATCGGGTAGCGGGCGATATAGCCGATGGGATGGCCGTGGGACAGGGCCCCGGCGATGGCGCCGGTGATGAACTTGCCCTCGTAGATGCGGCTGTAATAAGTACGGATGCCGCCGTAGGGCACGGAGAGGGCGCACACCAGCACCTTCAGGCCGGGATGGGCGGCGGCCAGCCTGCGCGCCTCGGCCAGCAGGGTCGGGGCGGTGACGAACACCACCTGGGCGCCGCCGGCCACAGCCTGCTCCATGGCCTCGTAGGCCTCGCCGGGCGCGGCGACGGCGGAGGTGGTCTTCACCTGGTCGCCGAGGACCTTCTCCAGGTAGAGGCGGCCCTCCTCGTGGCCCAGGGACCAGCGGCTGCGCTTGGGATCGGCGGCGTGGATGAAGGCCACCTGCAGCACGCTCTTGGCGATGCCCGAGATGATGCGGCTGATGACGTTCTGCTCGGGGATTTCCGGCTCCGTGGACACGGCCACCGGCTCGTCCTGGGCGATGAAGCGCAGCTGGGGCAGCAGGGCGGTCAGCCGCTTCTTCAGCTCCGCGTCGCTCACGTCGTCCAGCTCCGCGTAGGGGTAGACGCCCAGGTAGGTCAGCAGGGCGTCGCTGGCCGAGGTCTCATCCACCGTGGGCATGAGGCCGCTGTCGCACACGGCCTGCATGCGGCTGATCACAGACGCGAAGTGCGACCGCTCCTCCTTGCTCCAGGCGTGGTCGGGCGCGAAGCCCATGGCGGCCTGCAGCCGCTCGTAGCAGCCGGGCTTGCGGAACAGGGCGGCGTAGCTGCCGCTGAGCTGGTAGAAGCGGATGAACTCCTCGTTGGCCAGCACGGCGGGATCGTCGCTGTGGGGCGGCATCAGCCGCGTCACGCGGCCGGAGATGGTGGCCGCGTCAAAGTACTTCATCACGCTGACGCGCTTGTTGCCCTCGCGGACATAGAACAGGCCCATGTATTCAAAGCAGAGGATCGGGTCGGTGATGCCGGTATCCCCCAGGTGCGCCATGCACAGGGCCACCCACTTCTGCCCGAACTCGGAGTTCGGCCCAAGCAGGGGCATGAAATTGCCCGCAAAGGCGCCATTGCGCCCGCGCGCGTAGGTGCCGACGATGCGGTCCAGCGGTATCTCCACGACGCCCAGATCGATCTGCGCCGCCCGGTTGGCCTCCGGGAAAACCTCTTCGAGCACCTTCAGGCTGTTCTTCTCGCCAGCGCGGTCGTAGCGCTGGCCGCGCTTGAGGGCGTCCATGTAATACTCAAGCACCTGATTGCGATTGGTCAATCAGAAACACTTCCTTCCATAGTCCGACCGTATCATAGCACATGCCATTCCACCGCGCAAGGGGTCGCGAGCGGTCGGAAAACGGACAGATACGGGATGAAAAGCCGCCTGCGGAGCTTTGGGGACTATTTGCAATCCCTTCCATCGCATGGTATAATGGTCGGGATGAGTCATGAGGAGGTGTTCCGATGCCGGGGATCGGACGCAGAGGAATGTTCTGCCGCGCGCTGGCCGTGCTGGCGCTGGCGCTTTGCTGTGTGCTGACGCTCGCCGCGGCGGGCGCGGACAGCCCGAAGATCGAGCTCAGCGAGGAATGGATCGTGCTCGGCCCGAATGAGACCGCGAAGCTGACCGCGGAGGTCACCGGCTACAGCGGCAAGGCCACCATCGCCATGGCCAGCTCCAACCCGCTGGTGGCCGAGGTCAACAAGAATGTGGTCCGGGGCGTCGCCGCGGGCGAGACCGTCATCGTGGTGACGGCCCAGCTGGCCGACGGCCGCGAGCTGGAGAGCGAATGCTATATCACCGTGGAGATCGCGGTGGAATCCATCACCGCCGTTCAGAAGCACTATGACCTGCGCGAGGGCGACGAGGTGCAGGCCCGGGTGGAGATCCGCCCGGCCGAGGCCGCGAACATCGGCCTGGACTGGTCCTCCTCCAACGAGGACGCCATCGAGGTCGACCCGGACGGCATGCTCTACGCGGTGGGGGCCGGCTCGGCCACCATCACCGCCCGGCTGATGGACGGCAGCGGCCGTTCGGTCAGCTTCACCGCCTCCGTGCCCTCCCTCGCCATGTCCCAGACGATGGTCAACGTGACCGAGCGCAATCCCGCGCCCGTCATCGTCAACTATTACGGCCGGCACTTCGAGCGCGATATCTCCATCGTGTGCAACGGCGCGGGCGCCACCTCCTGGTCGGAGTTCGACGAGGCGTCCCACGAGATCCGCTTCCACCTGATTCCTCTGACCGCCGGGGACTATGACATCACCGTGCGCGATCTCTCCGGTGCGGGCAGCAGCGTGAGCGTCAAGTGCCGCGTGGATCACGCCGCCTGCTACGACACCACGGCCTATCCCTACATCAACTATGAGAACGTCGCGCGCAATCCCGAGCGCTACACCAAGTCCGTCGGCAGCCTGAAGGGCTTCATCAACAGCGTCGAGCGCACCGAGGACGGCTGGGCCTTCCGCGTGGGCGTGGGCGGCACCGCCACCCGCCCGCTGATGGTCACCATCGTGGACGACAGCAACACGCCCCTGTACATCCAGGGCGACGTGATCAACGTCTACGGCACCCTCCGCGGCATCTACGAGAACACCGATCTGCCCTGGATGGTGGCCGACCGCATCGCCGGCAGCGTCGGCGAGATGATCGCCCCGTGACAGGCGCGGCACTTTGTTTCCCCTGTGAGGTAAAGACATGATAACGCTTGGCATCGACCCCGGATACGCGCTGATGGGCTGGGGCGTGGTGGAATCGTCCGGCGGCAGGATGCGCCTGATCGACTACGGCTGTGTGGAGACCTACGCGGGCACCCCCATGCAGCACCGCCTGCGCTCCCTGTATCTGGGCGTGCGCGATCTGGTGAATATCTACAGGCCCGACGACGTGGCCTTCGAGGAGCTGTTCTTCGCGCACAACGTGACCACCGCCCTGATGGTGGGCGCTGCCCGCGGCGCGGCCATCATCGCCGCCACCGAATACACCGAAAACCTCTACGAGTACACACCCATGCAGATCAAGCAGGCCGTGACCGGCTCCGGCCGCGCCGACAAGAAGCAGGTGCAGCAGATGGTGAAGATGCTCATGGGCCTGGACACCATCCCCAAGCCCGACGACGCCGCCGACGCCATCGCCTGCGCCATCACCCACTGCCAGGCCGGCGTCGCCAAAGAGCAGTTCCGGATGCAGTAACAAAGGCCACCCAAACAAAGTAGCAGGCGCGCGAAGGCGCGAAGGGGTGCAGGGGGCTCGGAGCGCCCGGAAAACGCCATGTTATGGCGTTTTCAGCGGAGAGCGGGTGGCAGCCCCGGACCGATCGCAAAGCCCCCTGCCCGCGCCCGCAGGCGCGGAACCCCTGCTATCACAACCATAAGGGAGTATTTCTGAATCCATGTTTGCATTCATCGAAGGCAAGGTCTGCGACAAATCCGGCGGAGCCCTGGTCCTCCTCGCCGGCGGCGTGGGCTACCAGCTCACCTGCTCCATGCAGACCCTGCAGAAGGCCCCGGCCATGGGCGAAACCATGCGCTGCTATACCTACTTCTCCGTGCGCGAGGACGCGGTGGAGCTGTTCGGCTTCGCCACCCGCGAGGAGAAGGATCTCTTCCTGCGGCTGACCGCCGTCAGCGGCGTCGGCCCGAAGCTCGCCCTCGGCCTGCTGGGTGCCATGAGCCTGCACGACCTGCAGCTGGCCATCGTCATGGACGATGTCAACACCCTGAGCCGCGCGCCGGGCATCGGCAAGAAGACCGCCCAGCGCATCGCCCTGGAGCTGCGCGACAAGATCCGCCAGGAGGACATCAGCCGGGTGACCGGCGGCGGCGACAGCGTGCCGATGACCCCGGGCGACAGCGTCAGCCTGGCCCTGGAGGCGCTGATCTCCCTGGGCTACTCCCCGCAGGAGGCCCGCGCGGCCCTGGGGAAGGTCAAGGGGCAGTCGGACCAGACGGAGGAATTGATTTCTTTAGCTCTTCGCGCTATGACGCAGATGTAAGCGCTGCAGAGGTTCCGCGCCTGCGGGCGCGGCCAAAGGGCTTTCCGATCGCCCTTTGGAAACCTTCGGGCAGCCATTTTGTTCCCTTCAATATAAACGGAAATCCCGGAAGGAGACACTCCCTTGGAAGATCAACGCTTTGTCACCAACACCTTCCGCGAGGAGGACAACGCCCTCGACAACAGCCTGCGGCCCCACACCCTGCGGGAGTACGTGGGTCAGGAGCCGGTGAAGGAGAGCCTGAACATCTACATCCAGGCCGCCCTCAACCGCCATGAGCCGCTGGATCACATGCTGCTCTACGGCCCGCCCGGCCTGGGCAAAACCACCCTGGCCACCATTGTCGCGGCCGAGATGGGGCAGAACATCCACATCACCTCCGGCCCGGCCATCGAGCGGCCCGGCGATCTCGCATCCATCCTGGCGAACCTGAGCCAGGGCGACGTGCTGTTCATCGACGAGATCCACCGCCTCTCCCGCTCGGTCGAGGAGGTGCTGTACCCCGCCATGGAGGATTTCTCCATCGACATCATGATCGGCAAGGGGCCCACCGCGCGCTCCCTGCGGGTGCCGGTGCCGCGCTTCACCCTGGTGGGCGCGACGACCCGCGCCGGTCTTCTGTCCGCGCCTCTGCGCGACCGCTTCGGCATCATCTACCGCCTGGAGCTGTACACGCCCGAGGAGCTGGCCCGCATCGTCTCCCGCTCCGCGTCCATCCTGAAAGTGACGGACGCCGAGGAGAGCGGCATGCTGGAGATCGCCCGCCGCAGCCGCGGCACGCCCCGCATCGCCAACCGCATGCTCAAGCGCGCCCGCGACTACGCCGACGTACGCAACAACGGCACCATCTCCGCCGACGTGGCCAACGAGGCCCTGCGCATGGAGGGCATCGACGAGCTGGGCCTGGACAAGACCGACCGCACGATGCTCGCCACCATGATGGACAAGTTCGGCGGCGGCCCGGTGGGCCTGGACACCCTCTCCGCCACCACGGGCGAGGACGCCACCACCATCGAGGATGTGTACGAGCCCTACCTGATGCAGCTCGGCTTCATCATGCGCACGCCGCGCGGCCGGGTCTGCACCCCCGCCGCCTGGGCTCACATGAAGCGCACGATGCCCCAGACCGCCCAAACCCCCGACGGCGCGGACGACCAGATGCGAATGGAGATATAAGAATATCAACCATGAAAACTTCCGATTTCGATTACGAACTCCCCGAAGAGCTCATCGCCCAAACCCCGATCGAGCCCCGCGACCACAGCCGGCTGATGATCATCCCCCCGCACGAGGGCGCGCCAATCCACCGGCACTTTTACGATATCATCGATGAGCTGCACCCCGGCGACGCCCTGGTCATCAACGAGACCCGGGTGATCCCCGCCCGCCTGCTAGGCGTCAAGGAAGACACCGGCGTGCCCGTGGAGGTGCTGCTGCTGCGCCGCCGCAACGCCACCGACTGGGAGGCCCTGGTGCGCCCCGGACGGCGGCTGAAGCCCGGCGCCGTGTGCTCCTTCGGCGACGGCGCCCTGACCTGCGAGGTGCTGGAGAACGTGGAGGAGACCGGCGGACGCCTGGTGCGCTTCCACTATGAAGGCGTGTTTGAGGAGCTGCTGGACCGCCTGGGCGAGATGCCCCTGCCGCCCTACATCCACGAGCACCTGGCCGACCCCAGCCGCTACCAGACCGTCTACGCCAAGGAGGAGGGCAGCGCCGCCGCCCCCACCGCCGGCCTGCACTTTACGCCGGAGCTGCTGGAGAAGATCCGCGCCAAGGGCGTCATCCTCGTGCCCGTGCTGCTGCACGTGGGCCTGGGCACCTTCCGCCCGGTCACCGCGGAGGACGTGGAGGAGCACAAGATGCACTCCGAGTTCTGCCAGGTGACGCCGGAGGCCGCCGAGACCCTCAACACCGTGCGGAAAAACGGCGGGCGCATCGTCTGCGTGGGCACGACCTCCGTGCGCACCCTGGAGACCATGGCCAACGACGACGGCACCGTGCACGCCGGCAGCGGCGAGACCGCCATCTTCATCAAGCCAGGCGTCCGGGTGAAGGCGGTCGACGCGCTGATCACCAACTTCCACCTGCCGCAGTCGACGCTGCTGATGCTGGTGAGCGCCTTCATCGGGCGGGAGAGAGCGCTGGCCTGCTACCGCGAGGCGGTGGCGGAGAGGTATCGATTCTTCTCCTTTGGCGATGCGATGTTCCTCACAAGAGACGATCATCTTCCTCCGGATCCGATTCTAGGATTGTAATTCCTGACTTTTCTTAGCTCTTTCAGAGAGATTCCGCGCCTGCGGGCGCGGGTTAGGGGCTTTGCGATCGCCCCTAACAACCCTTCGCCTGCCAACTCTCATGCTGTATATAGGATGGAGATAAGCGTATGAGCGACCTGCGCGAGTTTTGGGACAAGGCGTATGCCTACAAGAAGACCAGGCTCTGGCAGAGGGTTTGGGAGGATATGCCCTTCGCCCTGCGTCTGCAGGACGGGCGGGTCGGCTATGTCTCCGTCATGGGCAGGCTGGGGCAGCACTGCGCCCTGGCCCTCTACATCGGCCAGACCGGGCTGGACGCCTACGCCCTGGTGCACGCCGCGGAGGACGTGGACGAGGTGGAGCGCATCCTCCGCATGACCGCCAGCGAGTGCCTGCAGGCCGTGCTGGAAGACAGGGAACACCTCCCGGAGGACTACCGGCAGGAGGTGCTGGCCTACGCCCGGGAGCGCGGCCTCCGTCTGACCGGCCGGCACAACTATGCCATGCCGCTGAGCTGCCGGGCGAACACCCATCCCGTGCTGACCGACGACGGCACAGAGCTGGCCCTGATCGGCGAAGCCCTCGACGCCGCGGTCTGGGCGGCCGCGCATCTGGACGAAATGCACCTGCGGTCCCTCGAGGAACTGGACAGTCTTTGGCCCCTGCTGGAGCGCGCCGGCGACGGCTACCGGGTCGGCGCCATCACCACACCGTGGCCGATGGCCGTCACCTACCCCTCGGGAGACAGCTGGGATGAGCGGCTGCTCAGCCGGGTCACAGCCCTCAGGCCCAGGGGCACCTGGCCGATGCGGCTGGCGCGCATCCTCCAGCCCATGCCCGTGGAGAGAGACGAGCGCCTGCATTTCCCGGTCGCACTCATCGCGGTGCGCGACAGCGAGAAGAAGCTGCTGCTCGAGATCGAGCCCGTGCCCGACTACGAGCATCACCCCGATACCCTGCTGAACCGGATGATGGAGGCCATGCTCGCCGAGCGGAAGCGCCCGGCGGCCATCACGGTCTCCGACGAGCGGACGCAGGAGCTGCTGGCCCGCTGGTGCCTGAAGGCTGGCATCGCCCTCACCCGCGAGGTGCATACGGAGGCGGACGAGGCCGCGCTGGCATTCATGAACTTTGTGCAGGAGCAGGCCGATGGGGCAGACGACGAGCCGCTCAACGATCACCTGCTCATCGGCTTCTGCGATATGCTGCTGGAATCGCCCGGGTTCCTAGCGTCCCTGTCTCCAGACGAGCGGAAGGAGCTCTCCCTCCAGATGCGCTTCCTGAGCGAGGATGAGGACGCCCCCGACGAGCTGCGGGACAAGAGCCGCCTCGTGCTCCAGCGGATGGAGGAGGACGCGCCGGCACCCCGCATCCGGCCCGTGGGCGGCGCGGGCACAGCCGCCAGAAAAAGCCGGGCAAACCATCGTGAACCCGCTGGGACGGAGGAGGAAGAGGATGAAAAGGACTGACGCAATGCAGACCATGAAGCTGCACATTCTCGGGATGAATGGGCCCTTCCCCGCGCCGGGCGGGGCGACCTCCGGCTACCTGGTCACCTGCGGCGACACCGCCGTGCAGCTCGACCTGGGCACCGGCATCCTGGCCGCGCTGACGGCCAAAATGCCCCCGGAGGAGCTGACCGCCCTGGTCTTCTCCCACTGGCACTATGACCACTGCAGCGACGCCCTGCCGCTGACCTACCGGCTGCAGGCCACGGGCAAGACCCTGGACGTCTGGGGCCCGGAGGACGAGCGCTCCCCCGTGCGCGCCGCCCTGGCCGCCGACCCCGGCATCCGCCTGCACACCCTGCGCGCCGGGGACACGGTGACCCTCGGCGGGCTGACCCTCACCGCCTTCACCGCCCGCCACCCCGTGCCCGCGCTGATGCTTCGACTGACCGACGGCGCGCGCACCCTGTGCTACACCGGCGACACCAACACGGTGGACGGCCTGGACAGCTTCGCCCAGGGCGCCGACCTGCTGCTGGCCGACGGCCTGTTCACCGACGCAACCTGGGGCGAGGGCAAGCCTCACCTCTCCGCGCGGATGACCGCGGAGCTGGCCGCCCGCGCCGGCGCAAGGCAGCTGGTCATCACCCACCTGAACCCGGCCCTGCCCGAGGCCACGCTGCTGCGCGAGGCCCGCGAAGCCTTCCCCGGCGCGGCCCTCGCCGCCTGCGGTCAGGTCTGGAACGTATGAAACCCGAAACCCTTCGCGCACGGCTGAAGCCGCTCGCAACGGTGCTCCCGCTGTACCTGCTGCCCGCCCTCTGCCTGTGCTGGATGGCGGGCCTTCTGCTTAGCCGGGCCGCAGCATCGGCCTGGCCCCTGGCGGCAGCGCTGGCGCTGTCCATCCTGGGTGTTGCCGTATTGTTTCCAGCGGGTAAGGGTCTCCGCGCCTGCAGCCTCTGTGCCGCCGCCCTGTGCCTTGCCGGAGTGGTAGGCTTTCACGCCTGGCACCCGGCCCTGCCGCCCCTCACCGACGCGGAAACCGGCCTCAGTGAGGTCACCGGCGTGGTGGCCGAGGAGGTGCGCGTGTCGGGCACGGACACCCTGCACGTGCGCACCGTGCTGCGCGACGTGACCGTGAACGGCCAGCCCCTGCGCGGCGGCCTCTACTGGACGATGTACACCGACGCCCTGCCGGAGGCCCTGACGCCCGGTCAGCGGGTCAGCGCCGCGGGCAGACTCTACGCGCCCAACAGCGCGGACAATCCCGGCGGCTTCGACTTCCGCGAATACCTACTGCAGCAGCGCATCCCGCTCGGCTTTTACGGAGGCCAGGACACGGTGACGGCTGTACCCGGCCCCTTCTCGCTCTGGGGCGCCGCGGCGGGGTTGCGGCACACCCTCACCCTGCGCCTGCGCGCAGCCCTCGGCGAGGACGCTGGGGCCCTGGCGGCCACCATGCTGCTGGGCGTGCGCAGCCTGGTGCCGGAGGACGACCGCGCGGCCTTCTCCCGGCTCGGCATCGCCCACATCCTGTCCGTCAGCGGCTTCCACGTGGGCGTGCTGGCGGGACTGCTGGCCGCCATCCTGCGGCTCCTGCGCGCGGACAGGCGCGTCCGCCTCGCGGTGGAGACCGCCGTGCTCGCCGCCTACTGCCTGCTGACCGGCCTGCACGCGCCGGTCATCCGCGCCTCCATCCTGCTGATCGCGGGTGAAACCGGCCGCCTGCGGAACCGCCGGGGCCATGGCCTGCACCTGCTGGCCCTCTCGGCCCTCGTCACGCTCATCGTCTTCCCCACGCAGCTGACCTCCGCCGGCTTCCACATGACCTACGCGGCCCTGCTGGGCCTGCTCTGCGTCGCGCCGGCGCTGGAGAGGCGCTTTCCCGCCCGTCCCGGCCCCCTCGGC
The DNA here is from genome assembly GCA_902790495.1 of uncultured Eubacteriales bacterium. Taxonomy (GTDB): domain Bacteria; phylum Bacillota; class Clostridia; order Christensenellales; family Aristaeellaceae; genus RUG11272. The sequence goes on along the minus strand of CADASK010000016.1, from coordinate 22,284 downwards.
TGGGTGAAGCGGGCGACCATCTCGGGCGCGGCGGCCCAGGCGGGCGTCGCCCTGCCGCTGATGTACTGGTACCAGAGCCTGCCGCTGTGGGCCGTCGTCCTCAGCGCGCCGGTGACCCTCTTCTCCGCGGCCTTCATCGCCCTGGGCTGGGTTCATCTCGCTTTGGGCTTGGTGCCCGCTGTCGGGCCGCTGATCGGGCAGATCACCGCCGCGGCGGGCGAGCTCTTCCTGCGGGGCGTGCGGCTGCTCGGCGCGCTGCCGGTGGGCAACCTGTGGACGGCCCGAGCCAACCTGCTGACCGCCCTCGGCTGGGTGCTGCTGATGGCCGGCTGCTCGGTCTTCCTGGCGATGGGCCGCAGAAAGCGCGCGGCCATGATCGGCCTCGGCTGTCTGCTGATGGCCCTCTCGGTGGTGCCCCTGCCCCACACGGGCACGGATTACATCCAGCTCTCCGTGGGCAGCGCGGACGCCGCCGTGCTCCATGACCGGGACACCGTGGTGGTGATCGACACCGGCGAGGACGGCCGCGTCCTCAGCCAGTACCTGCGGCAGCGCCGGCTGTCCGTCGACACCCTGGTCATCACCCACCTGCACAGCGACCACGTGGGCGGCGTGCAGGCCCTGTTGGACGAGCGCATCCCCGTGCGGCGCTGCGTCTACCCGGACGGCGGGCGCGAGGCGGCCGTGCAGCCGGAGCTGACGGCCCTGCTGGACAGCCTGGCGGACACCGGCACCGAAGTGCAGGCCATGGCCCGGGGCGACACCCTGGCGCTGCCCAGCGGCTCGCTGACGGCGGTGTGGCCGGAGCGGAGCAAGGTGCGCCCGGGACAGGACGCCAACGAGAGCTCCCTGGCCCTGCTGGCCCGGCTGGGCGGCGCGAGCCTGCTGCTGACCGGCGATCTGGACGGCCGCTACGAGGCCTACGCGGCCCTGCCGGCGGATATCCTGAAGGTCGCGCACCACGGCTCGGCTTCCTCGACCTCGCCGGCGTTTCTGGAAGCAGTCGCGCCCCAGGTGATGCTGCTCTCCTGCGGAGACGACCGGCGGCCGGAAACCCTGGCCGAGCGCGCAGGCAGCATACCGATCTACTCCACACGGGCCCTCGGCGCGGTCACGGTGATGTTTCACGAAAACGGAATCTATACGGTGACTGGCTATCGGGAATGAAAATCTTTCGCAAATCTTCATTAATATTAGGAGATGTTATGATGATGACTCCAGATGAACTAAGGGAGGAAGCCTCCCGCGTCCTCGACACCTGCCTGGACGAGCTGATCCACGCGGGCAGCCTGCCCCAGGACAGCCTCATCGTCCTCGGCTGCTCCACCTCGGAGGTGGCCGGCGCGCGCATCGGCCGGGGCAGTGTGCCGGACTTCGGCCTGGTCATCGCCCAGTCGATGATCTCGGTCTGCTTTGAGCGCGGGATGCACCCGGTGTTCCAGTGCTGCGAGCACCTCAACCGCGCCCTGGTGATGGAGCAGGAGGTGCTCGAGCGCCTGCGCCTGACGCGGGTGCACGCCATCCCCCAGCCCAAGGCCGGCGGCAGCGTGCCCACGGGCGCGTGGAAGCTGCTGGAGCACCCGGTGTTGGCGCAGGCTGTACAGGCGGATGCAGCCATCGATGTGGGCGATACCTTTGTGGGTATGCATATCCGGCCCGTGGCGGTGCCGCTGAGGGGCGTGTATTCGAGCCTCGGGCAGGCGCACTTGACCATGGCGTACAGCAGGTGGCCGCTGATTGGCGGGGAGAGGGCTGTTTACACTGAACCCTCAGTGTAACGCATAGGTTCCGCGCCTGCGGGCGCGGGCAGGGGGCTTTGCGATCGCCCTTTGGAAACCTTCGCGCAGCCGCTCTTGTTTAACCTTGGCTCTCCCTATGGGAGAGCTGTCGGCGCAGCCGACTGAGAGGGCCGCGCCTGCGGGCGCGGGCAGGGGGCTTTGCGATCGCCCCCTGCACCCCTTCGCAGCCGCTTTTGTTTTGGCGGATTGATGGAAAACTGTGATGATTGGCTGAAAATTGCCGTTTGGCGCAGAAAAATGCCCTGAATCCTTGCATCGGGGGCGGTCTTGCGCTATAATGGACGGCGTACCCTTAGCAACAAATTGAACAGGAGAGACGACCTATGCAGAAGAAATCCTTGCTCGCCCTGATGCTGGCGGCCATGCTGCTGCTCAGCGGCTGCTCTTTGATCCAGAAGGATCCTGTGATCGATGCCGCCACCCCCATCGTGGAGGTGCTGGGCCAGACCGTCACCAAATCTGAGGTGCAGAGCCAGATCGGCAGCTATCTGACCTCCCTGCAGAACTATTACGCCTCCAACTATGGCTACACCCCCGACATCACGAGCAGTGAGACAGTCTCCGCCGCCCAGGACGCCGTGATCAACGAGATCGTGGAGGGCATTGTGACCGACGCCAAGGCCAAGGAGCTGGGCGTCGATACGCTGACCGAGGAAGAACAGGCCAACGTGGACAGCCAGTGGGACAGCTACTACAACCTGATCAAGTCCTACGTCTTCGCCGACACCGAGCTGGAGGGCGAGGAGCTGGACAAGGCCATCTCCGACTCCGTGTACAGCTACTTCGGCGTGCGGAAGGAAGACCTGACCAAGCAGGCCATCGAGACCAAGCTGAAGAACAAGGTGATCGAGGCTGTGAATCCTCCCACCGACAGCGAGATCGAAGCGGAGTTCAACAAGCGCGTGGAGGAGGCCAAGGTCAATTACACCTCCAACCCCAGCGCCTACGGCAGCGCCGTGAACAAAGGTGACACCGTGTACTATCGTCCCGCCGGCTACCGCATGGTGAAGCAGATCCTCACCAAGTTCACCGACGACGACCAGAGCGTGCTGGACACCCTGAACGGCAAGGTCTCCGACCTGAACACCGAGATCAGCAGCCTGACCTCCTCCCTGAGCGACGTGGAGAACCTGGACGACCTGCTCAGCCACGTCACCGTGGTGGTCAACGGCCTGGATAACCTGGTCGTGCGCCCCGTGGCCGAGACCGTCGCCAGCGCCACCGACCTGGCCGCCGCTGCCGCCGAGACCGTGGCTGAGACCGCCGAGAATGCCGCCGAGGCCGTGACTGAGACCGCCGAGAATGCCGCCGAGGCCGTGACCGACACCGCCGCCGAGACCGTGGCTGCCGCCGCGGAGCAGGCCAAGAGCGTCGTCAACGAGCTGACCGCCGAAACCTCCGACGATCTGGCCGCCGACCTGGAGGAAGGCCTCAAGACCAACGTGGTCGCCCTGGCCCGCGCCCAGGCCCTGAAGGCCCAGTACGAGACCGCCGTGACCAACGCCACCGAGGAAGCCTATCAGCACATCGACGCCACCGCGGACGACATTCTCGCCCAGCTGGCCTCCGGCGCTGACTGGGACGCCCTGATGGCCGAGAAGGGCCAGGATCCGGGCATGCAGTCCGGCTCCACCGCCGAGAACGGCTACGCCGTGTGCGAGAACTTCTCCGACTTTGACACCAACTTCACCAGCGCTGCCATGGGCCTGCAGAATGTGGGCGACGTGAGCGACAAGACCCGCGGCAGCTACGGCTACTATATCGTGAAGTACATCTCCGATGTGGCCGAGGGCGCTGTGGATCTGGACAGCGTGAAGGATCTGATCTCCGGCGATCTGCTCAAGACCGCCCAGGACAACTACTTCACCGAGCAGGTTGCCCAGTGGGTGAAGGACGCCGCCGCCAAGATCAACAAGAACGCGTTGAAGGACTGAGTTCCCAAGCGCTGAGCGCATAGCAAAACCCCACAGGCATCCGGTTGAACAGCCGGATGCCTGTGGGGTTTTCTTATTGGTTATCTGAAATCCTCTTTCGCTGTCAGTCGATCAGCGTGGGCTGGAGGCCCTTTGCCACCGCCCATTGTTCAGCCCAGGAGCCGCGCTTGCACATAATCGTCATGCTCTCATCGAAAACCCCGTCCTCAATGGCCGTCACGTTCTCCGGGATGTACACGGACTTGTTCGTGATGCCCGCGAAGGCCTCGGCCTCGATGGTGGTCAGGTTCTCGGGCAGGCGCAGGTCGCAGGAGACGATCTGGAAGCTTGTCTGCCACACGTTACTTCCCAGCCCCATGTTGTCTGTGAACCGGGCGTAGACGTTCACATCTCCGGTATCCGTGAAGGTCTGATATTGCTCCGGTGAAAGCACCAGGGTGCCTTCCGCTCCGCCGCTCAGGGGGAAGGTCTCTCTTCCACCGCGGCCTCTCAGATAGAGCGATCTTTCGGTGACGCCGTAGCTGTCATCGATGTGGTAATCAAAGCGCAGCTCGTCACCGGCCAGGAAGGTGGGCACATAGGTTGCGGCCTGTGTCCCATTGACCGTAACCTGCGAGACATAGGTGAACGGGTCTCCTGTCACCTGAACCACACAGTCTGTCTCTACGCCTGAGCTTCTCATGGTGCCCTCTGGATTCATGAACCCAATCTTTGCGATGATTTCATGACCATAGGCATCCACCGACATGTTCAGGCTTTCCGCGTCCTCTGTCAGTTCATATGCATAATCCACGTTTCCACCGTAGACATCGCCGGCGGTGTACTGATGTGCCACGTAGCACAGGGCTGTATAGCCGTACATCGGGCCGGTGACCTGGTAGGTAAAGCGCGCTACCCCGCCGTAAGCAACCGTCGATTCCATCGCCGTCACGGTGACAGGGAGTCTTGTTTCAAAATACAGCGTACTGCTCGCCATCTCCTGGCCGTTCGTCAGGCCCTTCAGCGTCAGCACCCAGTAGTCCACTGTCGGAAGCTCGAGCGTCAGCATACCGCCCGGATAGGACGAATCGATGCTGCCCGTCCGCACGGTCTCGTCATAGCTGCCCTGGAGCGTATAGGTGACGGCATCATAGTTGGCGCCGCGCTGGTATTCCAGGTACACCGTGCCCATGCGATAGCTGTTCGCGCCAAAGACCGCCAGGGCGTCAGCTTCCACATCCACAGTGAAGGGAACCGTGACAGACTGAGCAGTCTCACCGTCATCCGCACAGGTCACGATGATCTCATACTGACCCGCACGAAGCCCCGTGAAGCCGACCGAGTCGGCCCCGGGTATGTCTGTCGGCAGGCCGAGATTATACTCCGTCCCGTTGCGGTAGATGATGTAAGAGACCATATCGTAGGCCTTGTCCAGCGCGATATTGATCGCCTCGCCCACCATCGGGTTTTCCGGCGTCATCGTCCAGGTCACAATGTGCGGCGCAATCAAAGCAGCAGCATCCGGTTCCTGGTCGAAGCTTTTCTCCGCAAGCGTGCGCTCCGCGCCGGTAAATGCGTTTGCAGTTCCCGAATCGTAAGTATAAACAAATTTCCTGTTATTGTTATCACTTAGAAACCGGTATCCGGCAGGGTCGCCCTCGCCATAATAGGATACCATGGCTTCGTAGGTGCCCATGAACATGTTTGCGCCCAGATGGTAATTGGTGACGTCCACCATGTAGTTCTTTCCGTTGCCCATGGTGACGATGTTCCACATGTGGCCTTCGCCCTGCGCTTCTCCGACCTCCTGCATATTGCCCGTGGCCAGATTCACCGTGATATTTGTCTGGAAGCTGGACATATCACACAGCCATTGGAATGCTTTCGCATAGCCCTCACAGACCACTGTGGTGCTGGGATCACCGTCGAAGACCCAGATGACCTGCCAAGGGTTGCCGTAAGGGGTCGCATTATTCTGCGCGGCATCCCAGTTGTAATCAGTCAGCGCGCGGATGCCATCCCTGTAGGCTGTCAGCTTATCATAGTCGCTCAGCGCCCTGTTATCCGCCACCATCGCCTCGGCTGTGGTCTTGGCCTGCTGGGTCGCAGTGACAAAATTCGTGTCAAAGCTTGTGGTTTTTTGCGTACGGCTTACTGCGTACTCCTGTGCAACAGACATCGAGACGCGGTAAACCGTATCATCCGTCAAGCTCAAATACGCAGTGGTCCCGCTGGCCCCGTTGCCATAGATGCCATAAGAGTATCCAGCCGTCTTGTCGTACCAGAATAGCTCATAAGGATAATCCACAAGCAGTGCGTTCACTACACTCACCGCATCCACAGCAAACTGATCCCAGAAAACCTGCATGTTGTCGTTATTAAAAGCTGAAAGACCAAGCTCTTCACTTGAATAGCCCAACTGCTTAAAGAGCTCACCCATCGGCACCTCAAGCACCGTGCTCTCCAACTGCCCTTTCGCCACCAGCTGGATCTTCTTCTCCAGGGCGTCGTACAGCCTTTTTTCCGGGCTGTCCAGGTCCAGCAGGGTGCCCCGCTTTGGCGCGCGGGAAACAGGCGCGAGGTCGGGCAGACCGAAGGCCTTGCGGATGTAGCCCTCGGCGGCGGTGTTGGTGTTTTCACCCAGGCCGGTCATCTGCTGCACCTCGGGCGCGGCGGTGAACACCTGGGGTGCTTCGGCCAGCGCGGCCAGGCAGAGGGTCAGGCAGAAAACGGCGAGCAGGACAGCGATTGTTTGCTTCATCATGGTCATCCTCCGATACATGGATCGCGGGGCAGTTTCTGATAGCAATATAAAGCATAAAGAACGGAAAATCAAGGAATTCGGCAAAGAAATCCCCTTCCGCCGTGTAAAAAATCCGGCCTGCCGCGCGGGCAGACCGGGATTCTGGCAGAATATGCCATGATTTGCAGATGTCGGTTCACTCATTCCCTCGCCTTGCCGAGGTAGGCCTCCTTGACGCGCGGGTCGTCCAGCAGCTCTTTGCCGGTGCCGTGCATGCCGAGGCTGCCGGTCTCCAGCACGTAGGCGCTGTCGGCGATGCGCAGGGCGGCGTTGGCGTTCTGCTCCACCAGGAGGATCGTGATGCCCTCCTCGTGCAGGGTCTGGATGATCTTGAAGATGTCGCGGATGACCAGCGGCGCCAGGCCCAGGGACGGCTCGTCCATCATCAGCAGCTTGGGGCGCATCATCAGCGCGCGGCCCACCGCGAGCATCTGCTGCTCGCCGCCGGAGAGGGTGCCGGCCAGCTGCCAGGAGCGCTCCTTCAGGCGCGGGAAGAGCTGATAGACGTGGTCGATGTCGGGCTGGATGTCGTCCTTGCGCAGGTACGCGCCGATGCGCAGGTTCTCCTGCACCGTCAGGTTCGGGAAGACGCGGCGGCCCTCCGGCACCATGCAGATGCCCTCGGAGACGATCTTCTGGGGGCTCTGGCCGGAGATGACGCTGCCGTCGTAGGTGATGGTGCCGGACTTGAGGGGCACCAGGCCGGAGATGGCCCGCAGGGTGGTCGATTTGCCCGCGCCGTTCGCGCCGATCAGCGTCACGATCTCGCCCTTCTCCACCGTGATGGAGATGCCCTTGATGGCCTCAATGCCGCCGTAGGAGACGCGCAGGTCGTCGATGTAGAGCAGACTCATTCCTCGCCACCTCCCAGATACGCCTCGATCACGGCGGGGTTGGCCTGAATCTCCGCCGGCGTGCCCTCGGCAATCAGCTTGCCGAAGTCGATCACGTAGATGCGGTCGGAGATGTCCATGACCAGGTTCATGTGGTGCTCGATGACGAACACCGTCAGCTTAAACTGATCCTTGATCTGCCGGATGAAGGCGCTCAGCTCGTCGGTCTCCTGGGGGTTCATACCGGCGGCGGGCTCGTCCAGCAGCAGCAGGGTCGGCTCGGTGGCCAGGGCGCGGGCGATCTCCAGGCGGCGCTGCTTGCCGTAGGGCAGACTGGTGGCCATCTCGTTCACCACGTCGTCCAGGCCGACGATCCGCAGCAGCTCCATCGCCCGGGCGCGGTTGCGCCGCTCCTCCCGCAGGTTCAGGCGGAAGGTGGCCGTCAGCACATTGCTCGTGCGCCGCAGGTGGGTCGCCAGCAGCACGTTGTCAAACACCGACATGCCCTTGAACAGGCGGATGTTCTGGAAGGTGCGGGCGATGCCGAGCTTCGTGACCCGGTCAGGGCTCAGCCGCACGGTGCCGTTGACGTACTGGTCGGCCGCCGTGCCCGCGTACAGCTTGCGCATCTTGCCCGAGGGATGGCTGCGCGCAATGGGCAGGCCCTTGAAGGAAACCTGGCCGTTGGTCGGCTCGTACACGCCGGTCACACAGTTGAAGGCCGTGGTCTTGCCCGCGCCGTTGGGGCCGATGAGCGCCACGATCTCGCCCTCGTTGATCTCCATGTTGAGGTCATTGACGGCCACCACGCCGCCGAACTGCATCGTCAGATGCTCCACGCGCAGGATGTTCGCGCGATTGTCCTTGCTCATCGCCGAAGCCTCCTTTCGCGGTTCAGCTGCAGGTTCCACAGCTCCTTATCGCCCATCAGGCCCTTGCGGAAGAAGAGCACCACCACCATGATCACCGCCGAGAACACCACCATGCGGAAGCCGGAGCGCAGCAGCGGCACGTGGAAGGTGCCGATGACCAGCTCGTTGTCCAGGAAGCGCAGCCACCACTCGCTGCACGCGATGTACAGGAAGGAGGCCACCACGCTGCCGGAGATGGAGCCCATGCCGCCGATGACGACCATCAGCAGGATGTCGTAGGTCATGGAGGATTTGAAGGAGTTCGCCTGCACCGTGCCCTGGAACATGGCCAGCAGCGCGCCGCCGATGCCCGCGAAGAAGCAGCTGATGACGAAGGCCAGCTCCTTGGTGCGGAAGAGGTTGACGCCCATGGCCTCCGCCGCGATCTCGTCGTCGCGGATGGCCTTGAAGGCGCGGCCGTAGGTGGAGTTGATCAGCAGCAAAATCACCACGATACAGACCCCCGACACCAGGAACGGGAACAGCACCGTGGAGCCGAAGATCTTCGCGTCCTTGAAGGTCGGGTAGGTCTTCAGCAGGTTGGAGCCGTTGGTGATCGGGCCCAGGGTGTCCCACTGCACGATGGCGCGGATGATCTCCGCGAAGCCGAGGGTCGCGATGGCCAGGTAGTCGCTCTTCAGGCGCAGCACGGGCAGACCCACCAGGGCCGCCAGCAGGGCCGCGACGATGCCCGCCAGCAGCAGGGCCACCAGCATCGGCAGCTCAAACTGGATGATGCCGCCGTTGTAATACTGGTACACCGCCGCGTGGCGCTTGAGCGGGATGGTGAACACCGCGTAGACGTAGGCGCCCACCAGCATGAAGCCCGCCTGCCCCAGGGAGAACAGGCCCGTGAAGCCGTTGAGCAGGTTCATCGAGGCCGCGATGAGGGCGTAGACCGCGCCCTTCTTCAGCACGGTGATGAGCATGGAGTTGGTGCCCAGGCGCGCTTCGGCGAACCAGGCGAGGAAATAGATCAGGAAGACCACCGCCACGGAGACGATCTTGCGGGTATTGCTCATTCTCTTCATCGCGCTCACCTCACACTTTCTCCGCCGTCTTCTCGCCGAACAGGCCTGTCGGGCGGAAGAGGAGCACCAGGATCAGCAGGGCGAAGGTGAAGGCGTCCGAGAACGCCGTGTAGCCCGCCGCCTTGATCAGGTTTTCGCAGATGCCGATGATGAACGCGCCGATCACCGCGCCGGGGATCGAGCCGATGCCGCCGAACACCGCCGCCACAAAGGCCTTCAGGCCGGGCATCGCGCCGACCGTGGGCGTCACGGTGGAATAGTTCGTGAAATACAGCATGGAGCCCACCGCCGCCAGGGCGGAGCCGATGATGAAGGTGGTGGAGATGACCGAGTTGATTTTGATGCCCATCAGCTGGGAGGTCTCAAAATCCACGGATACCGCGCGCATGGCCATACCGATCTTCGTGTGCTTGATGAGCAGCTGCAGGGCGACCACCAGCAGCACAGTCAGCACGGGGGTCACCAGGGTCACAACCTTGGTGGATGCCGCGCCGATCTGCACGCTGTCCGAGAGCAGGGGCAGCACCGGGTACTGCTTGGCCAGGCCGCCGGTGACGTACCACATCAGGTTCTGCAGCAGGTAGCTCGCGCCGATGGCGGAGATCATGACCGACATGCGCGGGGCCTGGCGCAGGGGCTTGTAGGCCACGCGCTCGAGCGTGAAGCCCAGGGCCACCGTGAGCAGGATGACCAGCGGCGCCGCCACGCCCAGGGGCATGGACGCCATCAGGTACACCATGAAGAAGCCCGCCGCCGTGAACACGTCGCCGTGAGCGAAGTTGATCAGACGCAGGATGCCGTAAACCATGGTGTAGCCCACCGCGATCAGCGCGTACTGGCCGCCCACTGACACGCCGGCGAGGAGATAGGGCAAGAGTTGGTTGAACATGTTGGTTCCTCCGGGAGGGGTTCGGAGCTCTTGCGATGCAAGCGCTCTATGACAGCAGGATTCCGCGCCTGCGGGCGCGGGCAAAGGGCTTTGCGATCGCCCTTTGCAAACCTTCGCCCGCCGATCTTATCATGTGCTTTGATTGAAATTTTCTTTTGCCTACGAAAGGAACCCGCGACGGGTGGCCGCGGGTTCGCTGTTCATTCGGGCAGGCTCTTACTCGAGGCCGGCAACGCTCTGGGTCTTCACAAAGTCGAAGGCGACCGTGTCGTTGTTGGCCTTCTTGACATAGGCCATATCCTTCTTGGCGTCGCCGATTTCATCGAAGGCGATGGAGCCGGTCACAGCGTCCTCATAGACCACGCCGGGCAGCGCCGCGGCGATGTCGGCGGGATCGATGGAGCCGGCGGCCTCCAGCGCGGCCAGGGCCACGTTGTAGCCGTCGAAGCCCAGGGCGGACACAGCCGCCACGATATCGTTGCCGCCGTTGTTGGTCTTCTTGTCGGCGTTCTCGTTCAGCCAGGCCTTGAAGCCGGAGACGAAGGCGGACGCCGGGCCGGAGGTGTCGTTCTCGTCGAAGAAGGTGGAGACATACACGTCAACCTTCTTGCCGGCGGCGGCCTCCAGGATCACGGAGGACTCCCATGTGTCACCGGCCAGCAGCGGGAAGGTCACGTTCATGGACGCGGCCTGGTCGATGATCAGGGAAGCGTAGGTCGTGGCGCAGGGCGCGAAGATGGCTTCCACACCCGCGTTCACGGCGTTGTTGATGTAGGCGGTAAAGTCGCTGGTGCCCTCGGGGAAGGTCTCGGAGATCACTTCGCCGCCCAGGCCCTCAAACGCCTGGGTGAAGTAGTGGCCCAGACCATTGCCGTAGTCCTCGCCCAGCATGGTGAGCACATAGGCCTTCTTGGCGCCCAGAGAGTTGGCGAAGTTCGCCATCACCGCGCCCTGGAAGGGATCCAGGAAGCAGATGCGCCAGTAGTAGTCGCACAAGGTGGTGACGCTGGGGTTGGTGCAGCTCAGGCCGATGGCCGGAACGCCCGCCTCGGCGAACACGTCGCCGCCGGCCATGGAAGCGCCGGAGCCGTAGGAGCCCAGCACCAGGGACACGCCGCTGGAGACCAGCTCCTGGGCCGCGGTCACGGCCTTGGAGGAATCGGACTGGTTGTCCACGTTGACCAGCTGCACGGTGTACTCGGTGCCGCCGATGGTCACGGTGGGCTTCAGGGTGTTGGCATATTCGACGCCAAGCACCTCCTGCTTGCCGCCGGCGCCGTTGTCACCGGAGGAAGGTTCAAATACGCCGATCTTGACGACATTGTCCGCCAGCGCGAACGTCGGAATCAGCAGCGCCACGGTCAGAAGGATCGCAAGGATTTTCTTCATATTTTATCCATCTCCTTTCGAGGATGGAAGAAGTATAGTGCAAGGACAGCAAAAATGCAAGACTTTCGCCACAAAAATGCAGAGGATGTACAATCAAAAGACAAAATTTCTCATTCCCCGTCCTGAATTCCCCCTGATTCCGACAATCTCCGCCACTCGGAATGAAGGTTTTTTCATCCAACTTGCAAGGCAAGCGTGTTCAGCTTTCTTCATCCATCATACAATACCCTATAGTACTGTACAAAACACGGGCGAGCGAAGGGGTGGAGGGGGCGATCGCAAAGCCCCCTCCCCGCGCCCGCAGGCGCGGAACCTTGCCACTGCAGATATCGCCATAAAGGAAAAGGGAGAGGCCAAGCCTCTCCCAATGAACCATCTCAGGCGGCAGGTTCCACCACCTCATCCCCCTCCACAAACTCCGCCAGCGCCTCGGCGGCGTCCACCAGCCTGGGGCCGGGCCGGGACACCTCGTTGCTGTCGGCGTTGAACACATGCCCTTTCTTCACGGCCTTCAGCGCGTCCCAGCCGGGACGGCCCACGATCTCCTCCACCGGGGTCGGGCCCTCGCCGAAGTACATGCTGATGGTCACGATGTAGTCCGGGTCGCGCTCCAGCACCTGCTCCTCGGAGATGGCGGCCCAGCCCGTGACGTCGGCGAAGGCATTCTTCAGGCCGATCATCCCGGCCAGCTCATCCATGAAGGTGCCGCTGCCGGCCGTCCACAGGCCCCACTGCAGCGGGGACACCTCGAAGTACACGGTCTCGCCGCTGTCCTTCGCCCGGGCGGCGATGTCCGCGAAGGCCGCCTGCATGCTGCCCACCAGGGCCTCGCCCTCGGTCTGCTTGCCGACCACGGCGGCGATCAGGCGGATGGCCTCGTACACGCCCTCGATGTTCTGGGCGTCGCTGACGATGACCTTTACGCCGGCCTGCTCCAGGGCCTGCACCTGCTCCACGGTCTGGGCCATGGTGGCCATGATGACCACCTGGGGCTCCAGAGCCAGGATCTCCTCGAGGTTGGTCTCCGCGCCGGACTTCACCACCGGCACCTCCAGGCACTCGGCGGGGTAGTCGCAGTATTCGCCGCGGCCCACCAGGGTGTCGCCGGCGCCCAGGGCGTAGAGGATCTCCACGTCGGAGGCGGTCAGGGCCACCACCCGCGTGGCGGGCGCGTCCAGGGCGATTTCACGGCCGGTCATGTCGGTCACGGTGTCCGCCAGGGCGGCGGCGCTGGCGAGCGTCAGGGCCAGAGCCAGCAGCAGGGAAACGAGTCTTTTCATGGGGTATACCCTCCTTCTCCGGGGACAGCAAAAAGCCCCCGCATGATGCGGCCAGCCCGACAGCGCCTCCCGCCCCGGGAAGGCGCGGCCAATGCAGCGCGGACAGGTCTCCCGACTTGGCTTCCTCCGAACGCCGCGTCTTCCCATTTGCCAGGCAAACAGTGACTTCTCCGCTCTCCCCCGCACAGGGAAAAAGCGTGCGGCGTCCGTCCGCTTCACGGTGACCGGGCTCGTGCGGAAATCGCATCCGCTTCCCATGGCGAAGGCGAGGGAGGGCCCTTCCTCCGCCGCGCAGTGCGCATCCGCGCCGGCTGAACCTGATGCCATTATAAAAGAAGAAGGGTTGGGCTGTCAACAGGGCCACCCGGCGCTCCTGTGTGCTGTTTTGCAGCTCAGCCCCTTTAAAATTGCAAATAAGAGCAGCAAAAGCACAGGATATACACAGCTTTTGCCGTCTCCACACCTTGACAATTCAGAAATGTGCTCTATAATGATGAACAGATTGTTACAGTCACAGAGAGGAGGCAGACCCTTGAAGAAGGGGAAGGTTTACGCTTTCGACCAGCCGATCCGCATACTCAGCGTCAAGTCCAACGGCGCGGACATCACCTTCTACATGATCCTGCTGTCCGTGCTGGCGGCGGCCGTGCTGTTTCTTCTGTGCATGAAGGGCGGCAAGTTCGGCCTCTACCTGGAGCTGTGGCGCGTGGTGGTCAGCATCCCGCTGATCGTCCTGGCCACCTACCCGGCCCAGCTGCTGCGGGAGCTGCGCACCTATGTGCCGCTCCTGGCGAAAAAGCCCCTCTGGACCCTGCCGGAGATGGTGAAGCTCACCGGGAAGGACGAGAAGGAGACCATGCAGATCATGACCCGGGTGCTGGAGAGCGCCTTCATCGTGGATCCATCCTGCGAAAAGGCAGGTTGATCATATCATTATCAAAGGGAGGTATACCATGGACGCTTTGAAACTCATTGGTGTCCTGATCGTTGTGATAGGTTTCGCCATCAAGTTCGATACCATCGCGACGGTCGTCATCGCTGGCGTGGCAACCGGTCTCGTGGCCGGTATGACCCCCATGGAGATCCTCGAAACGCTGGGATCTTCCTTCATCTCCAACCGCACGGCAACCCTGTTCGTGCTGACGCTCCCCTGCATCGGCATCTGCGAGCGCTACGGCCTGAAGGAGAAGGCCATCGACTTCATCCGCAGCATCAAGAACGCGACCACCGGCCGCGTCATCCTGATTTATCAGGTCATCCGCACCCTGGCCGCGGCCTTCTCCGTGCGCCTGGGCGGTCACCCGCAGTTTGTGCGCCCCGTCGTGGTGCCCATGGCTGAGGGCGCTGCCGTGGCCAAGTACGGCGAGATCGACGACGAGGTGAGCGACACCATCCGCGGTGCTTCCGCCGCCGCCGAGAACTACGGCAACTTCTACGCCCAGAACTGCTTCATGGGCGCTTCCGGCACCCTGCTGATCGTCTCCACCCTGGTCACCGCCGGGTATGAGGTGACGGCCCTGCAGATCGCCACCTGGTCCATCCCGATCGCCGTCATCAGCGTGCTGGTGGGCGTCTGGCGCGATCTCACCCTGGACAGCAAGCTTCAGAAAATGGTGAAGGGAGGCGGCAAGTGATGAACGCGAGTCAGATCGTCGCTGAAATCTTCTATTCCCTCATCGGCATCATCTTCGCGCTGGTGGGCGTCAAGGCCCTGCGCGATCCCAAGGCCGAGAAGAAGGTCACCACGGCCATCTTCTGGTTCCTGCTGGCCTTCACCTTCATCCTCGGCAACCACCTGCCCAAGTGGATCACCGGCCTGTGCATCATCGCCATCGCCGTGATCACCGCCATCAACGGCGTGAAGCAGAGCGCCAACGACGTGCCCGACCCCAAGAAGGTCCGCGCCTCGGCCGACAAGTTGGGCTATAAGGTCTTCATCCCGGCCCTGTGCCTGGCCCTGGTGGCCGTGGTCGCCGCGACCCTGGGCGGCTCCGTGCCCGCCCTGAACTGGCTCACCGCCAACAACGCCATCGGCGTGTCCGGCCTGGTGGCCCTCATCGTGGCCATCGCCCTGTTCAAGGCTCCCCCGAAGTACGCCGTGATCGACGGCACCCGCCTGATGGATAACGTCGGCCCGGTGGGCATCCTGCCGCAGCTGCTGAGCGCCCTGGGCGCCCTGTTCACCGCCGCCGGCGTCGGCACGGTGATCGCCAACGGCGTCAGCGCGATCATCCCCGAGAACAGCCGCCTCATCGCCTGCGCGGTGTACTGCATCGCCATGGCCCTGTTCACCATCATCATGGGCAACGGCTTCGCGGCCTTCTCCGTGATCACGGTGGGCATCGGCGTGCCCTTCCTGATCATGCAGGGTGCGAACCCCGTGGTGGTGGGCGCCCTGGGCCTGACCGCAGGCTACTGCGGCACCCTGTGCACCCCCATGGCCGCCAACTTCAACATCATGCCCGCGGCCCTGCTGGAGGTCAAGAACAAGTACGCCATCATCAAGAGCCAGATCCCGGTGGCCTGCATCATGCTGGTCATCCACATCGCGCTGATGTACTTCTTCGCCTTCAGGTGAGAATGAAAGCGAGGAAGATGATTGCCTATGAAAATCCTTTTAACCGCCTTTGAACCCTTCGGCGGCGACACCGTCAACCCGGCCCAGGAGGCCGTGGCCCTCGTGGCCGATACCGTCGCCGGCGCGCAGATCGTGAAGATCGACGTGCCCGTGGTCTTCGGCAAGGCCATCGAGACCGTCCGCGCCGCCATGGAGCGCGAGCAGCCCGACGCGGTGCTGTGCATCGGTCAGGCCGGTGGGCGCATCGGCCTGACGCCGGAGCGGGTCGCCATCAACTGCGACGACGGCCGCATCCCGGACAACGAGGGCAACCAGCCCGTCGATCAGCCCGTGATGGCCGACGGCGCGCCCGCCTACTTCGCGACCCTGCCGGTGAAGGCCATGGTCAACGCAATCAAGGCCGCGGGCGTGCCCGCCAGCCTTTCCAACACCGCCGGCACCTTTGTGTGCAACCACCTGATGTACGGCGTGCTGTACCACATCGCCAAGTCCTATCCCGCCATGCGCGGCGGCTTCATGCATGTGCCGTTCCTGCACGAGCAGGTGGCCAACCGGCCTAATACGCCCAGCCTTTCCAAGGCGGATATTGTGGTGGGGATTGAGGCTGCGCTCAGGGCCATTGTGGAGCATGATGGCGACGTGAGGGTCGCCATGGGTCAGACCCACTGATTGCTTTTCCGACAGACAAACAGAAAAGGTTCCGCGTTTCGTTTGTGACGCGGAATCTTTTCTATTGTTTTTGGAGCTATCAGTCTTATTGTTCTTTCAGGGAGGTTCCGCGCCTGCAGGCGCGGGTCAGGGGCTTTGCGATCGCCCCTGACAACCCTTCGCCCGCTCCTTAGTTGGCGCAATCTTAGCGTGAGCATTTAATTCTAGCGTGAGTATTTTATTCTAGCATGAGCGTTTTGTTGTAGAGTTCTCTTATTCCCCGACGTAGATGAAGCTCACCTGCTCGCAGGTTTTGGCGGCGGTCTCCAGGGGGGTGCAGGCCTCGCCGTAGACGGTGACCGGGGCTGTGAAGGCGGTGGCGGGCAGGGTGGTGAGGTGGGCCGGGAGATCGGCCACCAGGAGGTTTTCGCAGCCGGCGAAGGCGCGCTCGCCGATGGTTGTGACACCCTCGGGTACCGTGACGCGCTGGGCGGCGATGCCCATGAAGGCCTCGTCCTCCACCTCGGTCAGCAGCGCCGGCAGGGTCAGGATGGCGGGATTCGCGGGCAGCAGGTTCACGGTGAAGCTGAACTCATGCACGTTGTACCCCACGCCGGAGGTGAAGCCTTCGATCACATAGCGGTGGCCCGCGGTGAAGGAGGAGGCCGGGATCACGTAGACCCAGGAGGGCGGGTCAAATCGGTAATCCTCGTCCTCATAGACCACCTGGAAGGGATCCACGGAGAGATCCACCACATCCACGTAGACGTACGCGGCGTCGCCCGCGTCCACATAGAAGCGCAGATCCTGCCCCGCCGTCCACACGCCGTTCATCACGATGCGCGGGTCGGGCCGGTCGCCGTAGGGCGCGATGATCTCGAAGTCCGTCTCATGGCTGCTGATCTCATTCCCGTCCGCGTCGTAGGCGGTGAAGACAAAGTGCCGTGTGCCCTCGATGTTGCCGAAGACAAACTCCTCGCGCAGGGTATCGCCCTCCGCGGAGAAGGTGCGCGGGTTGATCTCCGTGTCGGGCGCGGTGATCACCAGCTCGATGCGCGCCGCGCCGGCGGCATAGGCGGTGACGGTCTGCCACTCCTGGCTGAGCACGGGCGAGGCCGGCAGGCTGACATAGATTTGCTCCTCCTGCGGCTCCCCGATGCCGACAAAGAAGTCGATCCCCGCGCTGTTGCAGCCATAGGCGTCCGTCCAGACGCTCAGGTTGTACAGGCCGGGCGCCACGCCCACGGTGTCGATGCGGAGAGTCCTGGTCTGCTCATCCCAGAAGGCAATGTCCGTGACACGCTCGCCGGTGTCCGGGTTCTGCAGGCGCGCCATATACCACTCGTCATGGCCCTGGAGGGTGTTGACGGTGACGACGAAGGGATCGCCGTAGTCCACAATCTCCTCCGCGACGGTGCAATCCGGGGCTGTGAGGGTCGCGGTGACGGTCACGTTCACGGTGACCGTGTTCGTCACGCCCGTCCAGCGCACGGCGTCCCAATCGGGCTGGCCTTCCTCATCAAAAGCCAGCGCATCGGTGGTGAACTGGGCGAAGACCTGGTTTGCGCCCTCGCTGAAGAACTCCCAGTACCGCGTGCAGCTGCCGCCGGCGATGTACTCCCAGCGATCCTGCTCAATGTGCACCCGCAGGGCGGTCGCGCCGGGCACGTTCACCGTGACCTCAGTGCCCTCGCAGCGCAGCAGATCGGTGTCCTCCACGATCAGCGTGCCGGTCTGCGTCGCGCCGACGACGGCCACCTCGCGGCGCACGGTGGTTTCCTCATAGCCGGCGTCGAAAGGATGGAGGACCGCCTCCAGGAGATAGACCTCGCCCTCCGTGAGCTGATCGCCGAGGAGGCGGTAGGTGTTGGTGGTGGCTGTCTCGCCCTCGTCTTGGGAGATGGACTCCAGCGCGCCCTCCAGCTCATTCCACCTCTGGTCGTACAGGCGGAGCCAGCCATCGAACGCCTGCCCGCCGTGCTCCCAGGTCACCGCAACCTCGGCTGTGCCGTCCGGCGCGACGCTGGCCGGCGCGGTGAGGGTCACCGGCAGCTGGCCGTAGGGCGCGGTGATGTTGATCGTGATGATGTCGCCGATCTGCGTCCAGCCGGTATCCCGGTTGTCCGTGGCGATGGCCTGCAGCCGGTAAACGCCGGGACGGCTGAAGACCAGGGTGCCCGCCAGGCTGTCCCCGTCGCTTTCGCCCCAGATGCCGCCGTTGACCTTGAGCATCACGTTGGTCATGCCCGGGGCGCTGATGGAGAAGCTGAAGCGCTCCCAGGTCAGCGCCTCGGTCTTGGTGACGAGGAAGGAGCTGCCCGTCTGCGCCTCCTCGGCGACAAAGATGGGGTAGAAGCCCGTGTGGCCGCCGTTAAAACCCAGGGCGTGGCTGTGGGCCTCCAGCGCGTAGAGGCCCGTGCGGCTGAACGCCTCGCCGGGGATGCTGAAGGTGCGGCTGCTGCCCAGGCTGTCCTGCCAGACCTCCTCATCCTCCCCGTTGTCCGGCCTGTACATGAGCCGCATATGGTAATCCTGGGCGGAGACGACGTCGGAGAGGGAGCCGCGGACGCTCTGTCCCACCACGATGACGTGCGGCACGCCGTTGATTTCGGGCGCGGCCAGGGTGCCGTAGGGCGCGGTCTGGCGGAGGGTGAAGGGCTCGGCGGTGCGCTCCACCCCGCCGTCATCCGCGGTGAGGGTGAAGACGAAGGTGCCGCTGTCCGAGCTGCTCCACTGGAAGCGGTGCAGCCCACCTTCCCCGTCCAGGTCGTTACGCCAGCCCTCGTTGCCCTCCATGGCGACGGTGACGTGGACATGGTCCGCGCCCTCCGCCCAGGACCAGAAGGTGATCTGCTCAAAGGACAGGGCGTCACTGCTGGAAAAGTACAGCGCCAGCTCGGGCGGATGCTCCGCCGGTTCGGCGACGGTGAAGGTCAGGTTCGTCTCGTTCAGATCCTGGTACCAGGCCTGGTCATAGCCGACGGCCTCGCAGGCCAGGCGCAGCCGGTAGCGGCCCGCCGTCAGC
Source organism: uncultured Eubacteriales bacterium (assembly GCA_902790495.1). Lineage (GTDB taxonomy): Bacteria > Bacillota > Clostridia > Christensenellales > Aristaeellaceae > RUG11272. Next base: position 3,185 of record CADASK010000016.1, on the reverse strand, counting down.
TGAACGGTCGGATAGACCTGCTCGCGGTTGATCACCGTGTCAAAGTCGGCGTGACCGTCGCCCACCTGGTTCCAATCGCTGCCATCCCAGGCGTCCAGCTCCGCAAAATACCACTCATCCTTGTCCTGCAGGGCGTCGATCACCAGGCGGACCGGCTCGCCCCGCTCCACCTCGCCGCTGACCAGATGGGCCTGCGGCGGATTCATCACGCCGAGCATCTCCGCAACGGTCAGGAGCGTGTCCTGCCCGATGGCGGTCCAGGCGCTCTCCTCCAGCCCGGTCAGCTCATCCCAGCCCTCGTACGCGGCGGTGGTATAGGCCGCCCGCACCAGCCAGGAACCCGCGTCCCAGCACATGATGTCGGTCTGCAGCCAGCCGAGGTTGTGATACCGGTCGAAATACTCCCAGCGTCCCCGGCGGTTGTCCTCCTCATCATAGCCGTCGCCGTCGTTCCAGACGCGGACGGCCGTCGCGCCGGCGGGGGCCTGCACCGTCACGGTGACCCGCTCGTTGTACTGCGGCGTCAGCGTGCTCACGCTGAAGGACGGCGCAGCGTCCGCCAGAGCGTTTATGGTCAACAGACAGAGCGCCAGCATCAGCAGGAAAACGGTGAGCAGTCTTTTTTTCATCGCGCATACCTCCTGACAAAGGGGATAAATGCCTTTCTTATCACCCTCTATTCTATCAGAGAAGCACACAAAAAAGGTGGGCGCTCTGCCCACCTTGAGCCGAAAGACGGCATCAATTCTCGATCACGATCACTTCGACCTCCGGCCTGCTCGCCAGGGCGGCGCGAACCTCTTCTTCCTGTTCCCCCAGCACGTAGACCTTCCTCAGCTTCGGCAGCGCCGTCAGGCCGCTCAGGTCGAGGATGGCGCTGTGCTGCAGCCACACGTCTTCCAGCTTGGGCATCCGCTGCTCGATGCCCTTCACGTCGGGGAGCTTCAGCCACATCAGGTTGAGGACGTGCAGCTGCGGATGGGTGCCGATGGCGTCCACGCTCATGATGTCGTTCAGGCCGATATCCAGCTCCGTCAGCCACAGGCAGCTTTCCAGCGCGGTCACGTCGGACAGCCCCGCGTCGAAGAGCCCCACGCGCTGCAGCCGGCTGTTGGCCGCGATGGGCTGCAGGTCGGAGATGCGGATGTGCTTCAGCTCCAGGGTCTCCAGATGGCGCAGCCCGGCCAGGCTGCTCACATCCACATGGCCCTGGCGGATGACCCGCACCTCCTGCAGGTTGGGCATCATCGCCAGGTCGTCCAGGGTGCGGATCGGGCCCTCCGCGTGCTTGTCCACGCGCTGGGCCGCCAGCTGCTCATAGCTGGCATAGGCTTCATTGCCAAAGATGAAGAGGCGCGAGACCTGCTCCAGATCCTCCATGGTCAGCTCGCCGGTCTCCCGGCCCAGCTGCACCCGCACCGCCTGCTCGATCAGCGGCTCCGCAAAGACGATCGTTTGCTTCGGCTGAAGCAGATCGGTGTACCGTCCGACGGCAAAGCCCGCGCCCAGGCACGTGAGCGCCGTGAGGGCGAGGGCCAGCAGCGCCCGCCAGGAAAGCCGCGGCCTCTTCTCGCGCACGGCCCGCAGCGCGCGCCGCACCTCGCCGGCGTCCGCGTAGCGCTCGTCGGGGGCGAAGGCGGTGCAGCGGTCGATCACGCGCTGCACGTCCTGGTTGATGGCGATGTTCCTGTTCTCGCGGATGCTGCCGGTCATCAGCCACCGCAGCAGCACGCCCAGGGCGAAGATGTCCGTGCGGCTGTCCGTCTGCCCGAAGCCGTACTGCTCCGGCGCCGCGTAGCCCTTGGTGCCGAAGAAGACCGTGTCCGTCTGCCCGCGCTCCTTGAAGCTGCGGGAGATGTCAAAGTCGATGAGCACCGCCGTGCCGTCCGCACGGAGGATGACGTTCTCCGGCTTGATGTCCCGGTGGATGATCGGCGGGTTGTGACCGTGCAGGGTTTCCAGGATATCGCAGAGCTGCTCCGTGACGGAGAGGATCTCATCCAGGCTCATGGCGGTCTCCCGCGCCCGGTCGCTCAGCGGCTCGCCCTCGATGTATTCCCGCACCATGCAGAGCATCCGCTCGTTGTGATACTCCCCGTAGAACTTCGGCAGGCCCGGGTGATCCAGATCGGCCAGGAAGCTGTAGTCCGGCTGATAGGGGAACACGGCCCGGTCATAGCACTTGGCCACGGCGGGCTGGCCGGTGTCCTTGCGCTGCACCAAAAAGGTCTCCCGGCCGCTGTGGCTGGACAGGCATTCCATCTGGTCGTAGGTGTCAAGGAATTCCTGGGGGTAGCTGCTCTCCGCGAAGACGGACTGGATGTCCTCAACGATGCGCTTGAGTTCCTTCATTTGTCTCTCCCTCCCAGGATCGGAAGATTGAGGTCTTCCAGAATGAGCTCGGTGTCCACCAGGGAGACATGGTTGTGCAGGCAATAGATGATGACCGTGTCCCGCTTGATGCGCGGATAGAGGACGCTCTTGCGGGCAATCTTCAGCATCTCCTGGGTCTGGGCCACGTCGGCCCGCATGGCGAAGGCCAGCTTGATCACCGTGTCCCGCGAGGGGTTGCGCTTGCCGGTGAAGAGCTGATGGCCGAAGGATTTCTCCAGGTTCGCGCGGCGGATCAGCTGCTCGGGCACCTCGTGCTCCCGCCTGCACCAGGCGGAGAGGTAATCCGCGAAGGTGGTGTTCAGGTACGCCGACTCATTCCGCTGCAAAAACTGCTCCAGGCTTCGCTCTTTGAAGAGCAGCCTCAGCAGCTCGTCGGTCGTCAGTCGCTTGTCTCCCTCCATGGCGCAATCTTCCCCTCCTGTTCTTCCCGATGGTATGATAGCACGCCGCGCGCTTTTTCAGGTGGGCAGGCTGCCCACTCTCTTGTCTCATCATAGCATGAAATGGAAGCTCTTGCCATAGTTCAGGCTGCTTATCCTATACTACAATGCATCCATCGTTCAGACAGCAGGGATTCCGCGCCTGCGGGCGCGGGCAAAGGGCTTTGCGATCGCCCTTTGCAAACCTTCGCCCCGCATTCCCTTCACCTTCAAGCTATTATACGAAGAAAATCCCCGCCTTGCGGCGGGGACTCAGACCATCAACAAAGTCTCGTCGCGAGCCAAGCGGCGAGATTTTGTTATGAAAAAGGTGCAGAAACCAAAAGGAAAAAGGAGGAGGATGTCGAATAT
>CADASK010000015.1 GCA_902790495.1 uncultured Eubacteriales bacterium | reverse complement strand
TCGTCCCGTCCGCTCTCGCGTTTCGTCCTGATCCGGAAGCACAGCACCGTGATGATCACGCCCAGCATGAACGCCAGCACCGCCGAGAGCACATAGCCCCCGGCGTCCTCAAACAGCATCGCCGCGCCGGTGTACGCGCCCGCTGTGCCGCCCGCGTGGCTTCCGCCGAAGATCAGCGCCGCGAGGCACACCGTCAGCCCCGCGCAGCCCGCGCCCAGCGCCCCGGTTTTCCGCCGCTCTCTTCTCTGCCGCAGGGCCGCCATGCGCAGGTGCAGGGCCGCCACTCTCTCCTGAGCCGTCATATGCAGACACACCTCCCGCATCCAAGTGCTTTCACTCTATAAGTGTCTGAAAATCCCAAAAACCCGAACCCCTTTCCGAAGGATTTACAAATTTCATCATTTTGTAACATATGAAGGACGGGCATGAAAGCCCCCTGGAAAGGGCTGAGAAAATCCGGTTCATGACAGCTTTGTCTTCCAGCGGAAGAACAGCAGGTACGCCAGCACCATCGCCAGCGGGATCGCGGTGCCGATCCAGAAAACCGGGCCGGTCTGGTTGACGAACACGTTGAACACGGCGTGGAAGGTGATGACGGCGCACAGCAGGCCGAAGCCGCCCACCACGCGGAGCCACACCTGATCCCACAGGAAGGAGAGGCCCAGCGCCACCACCATGCCGCACACCACGTGCATGGCCCCCGCGCCAAAGCCCCGGATCACCAGGCGCAGAAGCTCCCCGGTGCCGTAGGACGTGAGGAAGCAGACGTTTTCAAACGCAGAAGCTCCCCGGTGCCGTAGGACGTGAGGAAGCAGACGTTTTCAAACGTGGCGAAGCCCACCGCCACCAGCAGCGCGCCGCTGACGGCGCTCTTCTTCTCCGGCTCGAACACCAGCAGATAGAACAGCAGCGGCAGGGCCTTCATGCTCTCCTCCACCGCGGGGGCGATGGCGTGGGAGGCGGTGGTGAGATCGGTGTCCCAGACGGAGGCCAGGAAGGCGCTGATATAGGCGGACAGGAGGCAGGCCGTCATCCCCGCCAGGAGAAAGACGAGCCCGCGCCGGCCTTCGCCCCTCAGGCACAGGATGGCCAGCAGCAGCGGCGCAGCCAGGCAGACGAAGGTGTTTTCCATGGAGGTCACGCGGCCGCCCCCTTTCTCGTCGCGGGGAGGAAGAAGGGGAAGGTCGCCGTCAGCAGAAAGTCGAACCAGTAATAGGGATTGCCGAGGGACTCCCCGCTCCAGTAGCAGGAGGCCGTCCACAGCGCGTACTCCAGCAGGCAGCCGCAGAGGATCAGGCCGCAGAGGAAGCGGGCGCGGGCGTAGCGCGCAGGGTCCATCAGCCTGCGGATGGACGCAAACAGCAGCAGCCCCATCAGCCCGGCATAGACCAGGTTGCTGAAGATCTCGCCCCACTGCATATAGAACACCGCCATGCCCAGCGTGAACACCGGCGCAAGCCAGGGCAGGACGCGCCTCTCCCCGCGGGAGACGGGCGGCGCAGCCTCCCGCAGCAGCATATACAGCAGGATGTACGAGGCATACCAGCCGAGATCCGACACGAGGGAGATCCTGGGCGTCTCCCCGTAGAAGAACAGGCACACCACCCAGTACAGGTCGGCCAGCAGCCAGCTGCCATAGAACAGGGCCAAAAGCGTCTGCGCCCTGTCCGGCCTGCGGATGACCCGGACCAGCGCGGCGCCCAGGCAGACCGCCAGCACGGCGATCTGGAGGCTGTTATCAATCCGTTCGATCATCGTCTTTCTCCATCCGTCTTTTCAGCCTAGCGGCGGCGGGTCTTCTGCCGCTTCATCGCGTCCATGCGCCGGTGCAGCTCCTGGACCCGTTCCTCAGAGGTCCTCACGGGTGATCCCCTCCTTTGCCAGCTCCAGCCGGAGCCGCTTCCTGCCGTTCTTCAGCAGATCCTCCACCTTCTTGGTCTTGCACCCCAGCAGGGACGCCGCCTGCGCGTAAGACAGGCCCTGGTCAACCACCAGGTACAGCGCTTCCCGGTATTGCGGGGCGATGCGGTTCAGGCAGCTGTGCAGAAGCCTGTCGCGTTCTCTGTCCTGGATCGCGGCCTCGGGGGATGGGTCGCCGGAGGGCAGGCTTTCGTCCAGGCTGAACTCCTGTCTGCGGAAGCGCAGCCTCCAATAGCGATGCACCTTGTTCCGGCCTGTCTTGAAGAGGTAGGCGCGGAAAGCGCCGTCCGCGATGGATGGCTTGTTCACCAGGATCACGGTGAAGCAGTCCAGCATGATGTCCTCCGCGTCCTGCGCGTTGTGCAGGAAGGCGTTCAGATAGGCCGTGAGCGCGTCGCCCAGGCGCAGCATCAGCTGATCCCCGGCGGACGCGTCGCCGGCCAGGTATCGCCGGTAAAGCTCGTCCTCGGTCAAGGCCTGTCCCTCCTTCCCGCATAGGTCTCCCTCTTGATTATACAGGCAAAACGTGGCAGCGTAAAGCAGAGAATCGCGGGTGATCTGTTCGGAAACGGATCGCAGATGTGCCATGTCCATCATCCAGCACGGCGCAAGGCATGCCGGCATCCAATCCTCCGCTTGAACAATGCTTTCAACTGCTATATACTGTTCCTGAACAGGAGGGCAGGAAGAGGCCGCAAAGCCGGTACAAACTGTCGAGGCCATGAACCGAACGGACAGGGGCCTGCTGGGGCATTGGACGCCGCTCTCCAGGGAAGAGACGGTGCAGGATTTGCGCAAAGGCTGACACGGGCGGATCAAGGCGTGAGCGGCGGCGGTTCATCACGAGTGATTCAGGAGCTGGTAGCATGATCATCAATACGGGACAGCGAACAGACATTCCGGCCTTTTACGCCGACTGGTTTGCCAACCGGCTGAGGGAAGGCTTTGTGCTGGTGCGCAATCCCTACAATCCCCAGAGCGTCACCCGCTATCGCCTGACGCCGGACGTGGTGGACTGCATCGGCTTCTGCACCAAGAACCCGGAGCCGATGCTGCCCTACATGGAGCTGCTCAAGCCCTTTCACCAGTTCTGGTATGTGACCATCACGCCCTACGGAAAAGAGATTGAACCGCATGTGCCGAACAAGCTGAAGGTGCTGGAGAGCTTCCGGCGCGTGGCGGAGACCGTCGGCCCGGACTGCATGGGCTGGCGGTACGATCCGATCTTCATCAGCGAAGCGTATCCCGTGGAGCGGCACATCCGGGCCTTCGCGTACATGGCGGAAGCGCTCTCGGGTTACACCCATACGGCGGTCATCAGCTTCATTGATCTGTATGAGAAGACGAGGCGGAACTTCCCCGAGGCGAGGCCCGTCGGCAGGGAAGAACGCCTGACCCTGGGCAAAGCCTTCGTGGAGATCGGGAACAAGTACGGCATGACGATCCGCCCCTGCGCGGAGGGCGACGAGCTGGCCCCCTTCGGCGCGGACTGCAGCGGCTGCATGACCATCGCCATGTATGAACGGGCCATCGGCCAGCGGATGAAAGTCCCGCGGCAGGCTCCGGCGCGGAAGGCCTGCGCCTGCTACCTGGGCGGGGACATCGGCGCCTACAACACCTGCGGACACCTGTGCCGGTATTGCTACGCGAACTACGACGCGGAGACCGTGCGGCAGAACATGCGCAGGCACGACCCCGCTTCTCCGCTGCTGATCGGTCACCTGATGCCGGGGGATGTGGTGCACGAGGCGAAGCAGGAGAGCTGGATGGACCCGCAGATGGATATGCTGTTTTAATGCGCTAAAGGATACCTGTCTTCACGAAAAATGACCCGCTGGTTCAAGCCATCCGCCAGCGGGTCATTTTGCAGTGTGTTATGATGTTTCTCTGTCTGCCTGGGATCTTGCTCCACCACCATCCGGCAGCACAGCGCCTTGCTGAGCTTCAGCAGCGGTCAAAAGGATGTTCTACTGCCTGAGGGTTATTTCCAGTTCAGCTCCCCAAGCCACGCGGCGATCAGCTCCCGAGTGCGGGGTTCATTCTCCTGGGCTGTCTTGCCCTGAATGGCAAGACCCTGCAGCACCGTGCTGTCCGGCAGCGCCTTTTCCATGACGCTCTGGGTGCCGCTCTGACCGCTGCCCTCGTGGGTTTCACCCACGTTATAGTTTTCCCCGGCGCGGGAGAGATAGGCCACCAGGACGCGGGGCGCTTCCGTCTTGTTCTCCGCAAGGGAGGACGCCGTCACGCACAGCAGCGCGAGGGTCAGCAGCAGGGCGATACATTTCTTCATGTTCATTCTCCCTTACAGTTCAAAGGTCAGGCCGCTGACGGCCTCGTCGAAGGCCTTCATATCGGCGTCCGTGAGGGCGACGCGCGCTCTGCCGCAGTTTTTTTCCACCCGGGAAACCTTCGTCGTCCCGGGGATCGGCACGATCCAGGGCTTCCGGTGGAGGAGCCAGGCCAGGCAGAACTGGGCCGGCGTGCAGCTTGATGGTTTCCATGTTCATTTCCTCCTCATTTCAGTCCGGTTTGCTTGAGCCGTTCTTCAATGTCCTTGTCGCAGGAAGCTGCGTCGTCCCTGTTGCCGCGATTTCCGCCGCCGGCGGTCATTGCTTCTTCGCCCAGGCCGCGACCTTGCCCTCGCTCTGCGCAGCCTCCGCGCCGTGGATGGAGAGGCCGGGGGCCACCGTGGCACCCTTGCAGATCTTCTTCAGCTCGCGCTCGCTGCCGCCCAGGCCGCTGCCCTCGTTGGTGCAGAAGGGCACGATCTTCTTGCCGGTCAGGTCAAAGTGTTCCAGGAAGGTGTACACGCACATGGGCATGGTGCCCCACCAGTTGGGATAGCCCACGAAGATGGTGTCGTAGGGCTCGATGGACTCGGGGTACCTCTTGAGTTCAGGCCTCGCGCCTTCCCGCAGCTCCGCCTTGGCTTCCTCGATGCAGACCATGTAATCCTTGCTGTATTCACGAACGGTTTCGATCTCAAACAGATCGCCGCCCACAGCCTTCTGCACAAACTCCGCCACCCGCTCCGTGTTGCCCTTCGCCAGGTCCACGATGCTGCCATTCCAGTAATTCTGCCCTTTGCGGGAGTAGTAGACGATCAGGTTTGCCATGTCGGTGACCTCCGTTTCTTTCTGTTTGCAGCCTTATTATAAGAGGGCAGAAAGCCCGAATCAATCTGGATTTCGAGGCTTTTCGATTAGATATACTTATGGATAAGGCTGGCTTTGCGGGCAGGGCCGGAACTGGGGGAGCCTGTCAACATGCTTTTGCAGAAGTTATGGAGGATGCATGGCTTGCCGGTACGGTTTCTGACTAGCGGGATCTGGAATCCAAGTCTCTTGTGTGGCCCGCGCTGGACGCAAAGAAAAAGCGCCATGTGTTCTCCAATGCACACAGTGTGGCCAACAAAGAGATGAAAAAGTATTTCGAGATAATGATGCTGCCAGATATTCAGTAATAAAATGGGAGGAGTCTTAACCGGCTCCTCCTTTTTATGCTGCTACCGTGTTGCTACAGAAAAATACAGCGGTGTTTGAACGCACCCAGCCATGTACAATCAGGTCGTTTTGTGTTTTATACATCTTGTGCCCCGGAATCGTCAAAACACCCAATATAGTATGCAATATCATAAAAAAACCCCACATCCTGTAGATGTGAGGTGTTTCTGGCGGAGAAGCCGGGATTTGAACCCGGGCTGCGGTTACCCACACTACTCCCTTAGCAGGGGAGCCCCTTCGGCCACTTGGGTACTTCTCCAAAGGTCGGTAAGCTGGCGGAGAGAGAGGGATTCGAACCCCCGGTGTCTTTCGACATCACTGGTTTTCAAGACCAGCGCCTTCAACCGCTCGGCCATCTCTCCATGAACCAGCACAAAGATTATAGCAAATGGCAGGGTTTTCGTCAAGGTCTTTTTTCGGCGAGGATGCGAATGGGCGTTTGCACCGGCATTCTCATCCTCGCCATTGAGCTGGCGGCAGGGGTTCCGCGCCTGCAGGCGCGGGCAGGGGGCTTTGCGGTCGGTCCGGGGCGGCCGCCCGTTCTCCGCTGAAAACTCCATAACATGGAGTTTTCCGGGCGCTCCGAACCCCTGCACCCCTTCGCCCGCATCCTGATAGATGAACTGAGTGATAATTGAACAGGGAAGATATAGAAGTCCGTCAATTCCTCCCATACAGCTTCTGACTGCTGCCGGCGGGGTAGCACTGGGTGTTGAAATAGACGGGCTTGCCGAAAGCGTCGAGGGTGTAGCCGTCGTAGTGGTGCTGCAGGTAGGAGAAGGCCTCGCTGAGGGAGATGAACTTGTCCCCGTTGCTGTCGGCGGCCAGGGCCAGGGTCGCGCCGGTCTTTTCGTTGTAGCCGCTGGCGAGGGTCAGGGTCTGGGTGAACCAGCCGTAGCCGCCGCTCTCCCAGCTCTCCTGGGTGGAGTGGGCGGAGCAGAGCACGTAGTAGCCCGCGTCGGCCAGGTCCGTGGTGGAGCGGCTCTGCGCGCCGTTGAGGCTCGTGTTGGCGCCGCGGAAGGCGCCCATGAAGGCCGAGGCCATCTGGCTGGCGAGGGCCGAGCCGTCCTCCTCGCCGCTGCTCTCAGCGGATTCGACGAGGATGTCGCCGTCCGTCACGCCGCGGCCGATGGTGGCGCCGGAGTAGCAGGCGTCGAAGATAACGATCTTCTTGCCGGGGATCTGGTCCAGGGCCTGGCGCAGCTGGTAGGGCGTCAGCGTCAGCAGGTCGGAGCCGATCAGGGCGGCGGTGCTGGTCACGGCGTGGCCCGCGTAGTACAGCAGGGAGACGTCGCCGTTGCCCGCGCCCGCGAAGGTCGAGGAGATGGCGTTGAGGATGCCGTTGCGCGTGAGGTTGGTGCGGCGGGTGACGGTGTAGGGCGTCGCGCTCATGGTGCCGAGCATGGCGGCCATGCCGTTGGAATCGTTCGGCGGGCCCTGCAGCTGCATGGAGGTGCCGCTGTAGCTCTGGCCGATGATCAAGGCGCGGTAGGTCGGGCTGACCACGCTCACCCAGGGCGAGGAGACCGGCCCGGCCCAGGTGCCGTCATAGCACTGCACGGTGCAGATGACGTTGGTCACACCCGCGGGCGGCGTATAGGTGATGAAGCTGCTGGTGCTGGTGACGTGGATCGGCGGATTGACGCCGTCGGTGATCGTGTAGTCGTACAGGAGGATCGGGCCGCCGGTCAGCGGGGTGACGCTGAACCACATGGTCTCGCCCGCCCGCACGGTCAGGGCAGAGGGGATGACGGAGAAGGTCAGCGAGGCCGCCGCGGTCACGGTGAAGGGCGCGGAAATGGCCGAGGCCCAAGTGCTGCCGTCCGTTGCGAGGACATAGCCGTACAGCGTGCCGGTCATATTCGGCGCGGTGAAGGTGTAGGAGGAAGAGGTGAGCAGGCTTGTGGGTGACAGGATGTTTGAGCCGTCATAGAGCATGAAGTAGCAGCCGGTGATGGGATTTGCACCGGAAACCTTGGTGACTTTGACGGTCACGGGCGAGCCCGCTGTCACGGAGGTCACGTTCACCGAGCAGGCGACCTTCAGGGCTGTGGAGGGCGTGACCGCCACCCACGGGCTGAAGGCGGAGGTGAAGCTGCCGTTGTAGGCATAGGCCAGGCAGATGATGTTGGTCTGTCCCGCGGGCGCGGTGTAGGTGAAGGTATTGGAGGTGCTGGAGAAGGAATAGAGCTGGCTGTTGGCCGGGTTCATGATGATGTAATAGTAGTAGAAGGCCGGCGCGCCGGCGTGCTGGTGCACCGTGAAGGTGACCTGCTTGCCCTCCTCGACGCTGGTGCGGTCCGCGGTGACGGTGATGGCCGCAGAGGCGCGCACGTGCACCCAGCCGGACACCAGCTGCTGCCAGCCGGTGTTGGTCAGGCAGTTCACCACGCAGTAGATGTCGCGGTTGTCCGAGGGCGTGGCACTGGTGAAGGTGAAGGAGGAACCGCTCTGGTTGTTGAACTGGGTGGCCGCGCTGCCGCCCACCGGGATGGAGAACAGGTAGAAATGGTAGGTGGAGGCCATCAGGCCGCTGACGGTGAAGGTGACCGGCGCACCGCAGGCGACCGTGGTCGCGCTGGCCAGCACCACGGGGCTGCCGCGGGAGATGGGCGTGTCGTCGCTGCCGATGACCGCGTCCTGCGGGCCGGGGCGCACGCCGTCCACAGCCGGTTCAGGCTGCGCGGAGGCCTCGGCGGATTCCACCTCGGGGCTTTCTGCAGGCTCGGCTTCCGCAGCTGGGTCTTCGGCGGGCGCGGCTTCCACAGCCTCCGCCTCCGCCTCGGGCAGGATTTCGATGTCGATGGCGGTGGCCGGAGCTTCCTCCGCCGCGGCCTCCTCGATCGGTTCAGCCGGGGCGTCCTCCGCCTCGACGATCGCAGGCTCCGCGGCGACCTCGGCGGGCTGGCTGCTTCCGTCCTCCGCCGCGGTCTCATACGTGACGCTGCCGATCTCGATGCTGACCTCGGTCACGGCCTCGGCTTCCACGGCGACGGGCGCCGGCGCTTCCTCGACGGGCGCGGCCGGCTCCTCCACGGCGGGCTCAGCCGGGACTTCGACCGCGGCCTCCACGGCTTCCGGTTCGGCTTCAGCCTCAACGGCGGCCACTTCCTCCGCGGAGGCGGCTGCGGCCTCAGCCACGGCGGAGGCCCACACGGTCACGATGCCGGTCAGGCTGGCCTCGGCGGGCTCCACGGTGATGAGGTAGCTGCCGGGCTGCGCCGCGAAGGCGGCCATCAGGGGCTGCCAGGCGCTCTCGCCCTCCGCACCGCTGGCGCGCTCGGGGGTGAAGAGCTGCGACAGGCCGGAGAATTCGTTCGTCACCATCAGGCTGACGGGCATGCCCTCGGCGGTGAGGACGAGGGTCGCGGCCTGTTCCACCTGCAGGCGCACGCGGGCTGTCGGCTTGGCCTCCGTCAGGGCCGCGCTGAAGGACCCGCCCACCTGCATCAGGCCGTCGGCCTCGGCGGGGACGGTGAGCTCGGAGGTCTCCGGGAGGGCGGCTTCCACGGTGTCTGCCGCCGGGAGAACAACCTCCGCGCCGGCTGCCACGTCGATCACGGCGCTCTCCGCGGACGCGCCGTCGAGGGCGTCGGGCAGAGCGGGCGGAAGCGCGGGCAGCGCTTCGGACACAGGCGCAGCGGTCTGTGTCTCGGCGGGGACAGTCTCAGCCGCGGGCACGGGAGCCGCCTCGGTCTGCGCTTCCGGCTGGGCCGGGGACGCTGCCTCGGCGGCGGGGGCGAAGGGCGAGCCGAAGGGGCTGAGCCGGTTCGCCGCGGACGCGCCGCCGCAGAGCGTGACAAGGGTCAGGCACATCGCCGTCAGCAGGGAGAGGCGCGAAAGCCAGCGTTTTTTCATGAGAGAAACCTTCTTTCAACCACTCCAACCGTGTGCGGTTGGCAAGGGTTCCGCGCCTGCGGGCGCGGGCAGGGGGCTTTGCGGTCGCCCCCTGCACCCCTTCGCAGCGAAACCGATCTAAACGTCAGTACCGGATCTTTCCCTCGGCCACGGCCCGCAGGTGCGCGCCGTAGGGGCTCTTGCCGTAGCGCTCGGCGGAGAGCAGCAGGTGCTCCTTGTCCACCCAGCCGTTGCGGTAGGCGATCTCCTCGGGCGCAGAGATGGTGATGGACTGGCGCTTCTCCAGGGTGCGCACGAAGTCCGCCGCATCCACCAGGGAATCCATGGTGCCGGTGTCCAGCCAGGCGAAGCCGCGGCCCAGCAGCTCCACGTGCAGGCGATCCTGCTTCAGGTAGAGATCGTTGAGGGTGGTGATCTCCAGCTCGCCGCGGGCGGAGGGCTTCACCTCGTGGGCCAGGGCGCTGACGCCCTTGGGATAGAAATAGAGGCCGGTGATGCAGTAGTTGGACTTCGGGTGCTGGGGCTTCTCCTCCACGGAGATGACCTTGCCGTTCTCGTCGAACTCGACGATGCCGAAGCGCTCAGGGTCGTTGACATAGTAGCCGAAGATGGTGGCCAGGTTCTCCTCATCCGCCCGCGCCAGCGCGCCGCGCAGCATGCGGCCGAAGCCGTTGCCGTAGAAGATGTTGTCGCCCAGCACCATGGCGCAGGAGTCGTCGCCGATGAACTCCTCACCCAGCAGGAAGGCTTGGGCCAGGCCGTCCGGCGAGGGCTGCACCTTGTAGCTCAGCTGCAGGCCGAACTGGCTGCCGTCGCCCAGCAGCGCCTCGAAGCGCGGCGTGTCGGTGGGCGTGGAGATGATGAGGATATCCCGGATGCCCGCCAGCATCAGCGTGGAGAGCGGGTAATAGATCATGGGCTTATCATAGATGGGGAGAAGCTGCTTGGATGTGACCATGGTGAGCGGATAGAGCCGCGTTCCCGCGCCGCCTGCCAGCACAATGCCCTTCATCGGATGTACCTCCCTGTTTCGGTTGTTTGCGTGGACCGGGCCCGTCCGCCCGGTTTTGTCAGGGAAAGTATACCATGGTTTGGTGGGTTTGTCCATTGGTGTTAGGGGATATCCTGGCGGTGGAGGTTCCATGTCTGCCGCCAAATCATCACAGTTTCCGTTAAAGGATGCGGCCCGAAGAGTCCAGAGGCGATCGGAAAGCCTCTGGTCGCCGCCCGCAGGCGGCGAAATCCCCTGCGACAGAGATTCCGCGCCTGCGGGCGCGGGCAAAGGGCTTTGCGGTCGGTCCGGGGCTGCCGCCCGTTCTCCGCTGAAAACTCCATAACATGGAGTTTTCCGGGCGCTCCGAACCCTTTGCAAACCTTCGCAGCTGCCTTACACGCATAGCATTCGTAAAGGGGTTAAGCCTTCCCCTTTGGGGAAGGTGTCAGCGTCATAAGACGCTGACGGATGAGGTCTTCCTCCAACCCTTCATTGACAAGTTCCTGTCTCCGCTGTAGAATACGGGAGGAAGAAGCTTTGACGCAAGGAGGCAACCCGCATGGGCACCGAATCCCGCAACCTTGAATCCCAGCGCCGGGAACACAACGGCGTGGAATATTTCGACCGCGGCACCCTCACCGGCCGCGACGGCAAGCGCTATGATCGCTTCGCCATCCATACCCATTTCATCGAGGTGGGCGAGGATCAGGCCGAGCTGGTGCGGCGCTATGTACTGCCGCTGTATCAGCCGGGGGACGTGCTGGCCTTCGGCGCGAAGGTGATGGCGATGTGCACGAAGAACGTGCGCACCAAGGAGCAGGTGAAGCCGGGCTTCTGGGCGAGGCTGCTCAGCCCCCACGCCAGCGAGACCACGGCGGGCATCGGCATGCACGACCCCTACAAGCTGCAGCTGGCCATCGACATGGTCGGCGCGCCGCGGGTGGTGTTCGCCTCGGTGGTGTCCGCGGTGACCAAGCTCTTCGGCGTCAAGGGCCTGTTCTACAAGATCGTGGGCAAGGGCGTAGCCGGCATCGACGGCTTCTACTATCGCTCCTCCTTCGACCGCTACAAGGACCTGGCGCTGATCAACAACGAGAACCCCGTGGAGCTGTGCGACGCGCTGGAGAAGGCGACGGGCGTGCCGGTGGTGCTGATGGATGCCAACGATATCGACCAGAACCAGCTGGGCAAGTGCAGCGATTTCCCGCTGACGGACGATCAGATTCAGGACGCGCTGAAGGACAACCCCTCCGGCCAGGGCGGCGAGCTGACCCCGTTCATCCTGATCCGCCCGCTGGGGTAATGGATGCCCGCGCCCGCAGGCGCGGAACCCCGCTGTCAAACTGATTTCGCGCATAATAGACGCTGCAGTCTATGTGCAGATAAAGATGAGGAGGCTTTACTTATGGAAGCAATCGAACGGGTCTGCCAATACCTGGACGAAGTCCACACCTACTATCTCGCCACGATGGAGGGCGATCAGCCCCGCGTGCGCCCCTTCGGCACTGCCCTGCTCTATGATGGCAAGCTCTACATCGAGACCGGCAAGGTGAAGAATGTGTCCAAGCAGATTGCCGCGAATCCCAAGGTGGAGATCTGCGCCTGCAAGGGCCCGACCTGGCTGCGCGTGGCCGGCGAGCTGGTGAACGACGACAGCCGCGAGGTGAAGGTTGCCATGCTGGAGAAGATGCCCTCGCTCAAGGGCATGTACAGCCCGGATGACGGCAACATGCAGATGCTGTATTTCAAGAACGCTACCGCGACGTTCTGCTCTTTCACCGAAGCGCCGGAGACTGTCAATTTCTAATGGATGATACTGTTTTCAGTTAAGAAGGCTTCATCTTTGAAGAAAGAGGTTTCGGCCTGCGGGCCGACCCGGGGGCTTTGCGATCGCCCCCGGGACCCCTTCGCAGCATGCGTTTGGATTTGGCAGTTCTATTGGGAAAATGCTTAAAACAAGCCCTGAGAGGCGGGCGAAGGGTTGTCAGGGGCGATCGCAAAGCCCCTGACCCGCGCCCGCAGGCGCGGAATCCCTGTGCACAAGAAAAACGCCCATCGTCGTGATGGACGTTTTTCTTGTGGCATTGATGACATCACTGCATAAACAGTGTGGACACGGGATACTCCTGCAGCAGGGCGGAGAGCTTCTCCTGGGTTGCCTCATCCTTCGGGATGCGTGGGAGCAGCCAGAGGGCCGTGGCCCAGTCGCAGGCGGAGGCCAGGCCGCCGTTCATGTAGCCGGAGGCGGTGCGCACGAAGGCCAGCACCTCCGCGTAGGCGCGGTCCGACAGCGGCTCGGCGAGCTGGATCATCGGCTCCAGGATGGCGCGGATGTCCTCCTCGCTGCCGGTGGCGCGCTCCGCCATGGCCCGCAGGGAGCGGAGGCTCACGGGCGGCTCGTCGGTGGGCACGGCGGCTTCGTTGAGCTTGAAGGCGCGGAACGGATAGATGGGCCAGGGATCGACCCGGTAGGCCGTCTCCTGGGCCATGGCGTTCCGGTCGTCGGTGAGCATCAGCTTGCACACGCCGTCCAGCTCAGAGCGGCCGGGCAGGGTGGTCAGCAGCACGGCGGGGGTCGGGTCGGGCGGCGTGGTGTAGACCACGGGCACCTGAGCGGGATCCACCTGCAGGGCGAAGCTGTTCTCCCAGCCCATGGCGGCGGCGAGGCGGCGCAGCAGGTTCGCGACCTCCGCGGCGCAGTCGGAGGCGATGCCCACGCGCGGGCAGATGGCCAGCAGCGCCATGGCGGCCACGGCGGCGTTGCGGTGCAGCTGGATGCCGCTGGCTTCCGCGGCCCGGGCCAGCCGGTCGATCATGGCGTCCGGCTCCAGGTCGACGCCGGAGACCGGGGAGAGGCGCAGGGCGGTGGTCAGGCTGGGCAACTTCAGGCCATACTTGTCCGCGGCGGTGGCCAGCGCCTTGGAGAAGACGTCGGGGTCCTTCTGCAACAGGTCGTCCTCCAGGGCGTTGCGCTGCTCCGTCAGGGTGTGGATCTGCTGCTTGAGATCCTTGAGGGTCTGCTCGTGGGCGTCGATGCGCTTGTCCAGGTTGTCCAGCTCGGCGCGGCGCTTGGCGGCAACCTGGGTCAGCATCTGCTTGCGCCAGGTGTCCGTGTCGGCCTTGGCGCGGTCGAGCTGCACCATCAGGGTGAGGCGCTCGGTCTCCAGGTTTTCCAGGTGGCGCTTCATCGCCGCCTGCAGGGGAGAGCCGGAGCGGAGCGCGCCGGTCTGACGCTCCTCCATCAGGGTGTTCATCCCCTCCATGGACAGCAGCAGGCCGACCAGCTGGGAGCGGGTGTCGGGGTACTGCCAGGCCTTGGTCAGCGCCTGCACGGCCTGGTCCACGGGGTTGACCACTTCGCTGAGCTTGGCGCCCTCGGGCAGGGGCTGGGCCGGCGGCTCGTTCTTCATCGCGTGCCACTGGCTGGCGACGACCTCCTGGAGCTTGTTCTTGACCCGGGGGGTGGAGGTGCTGACGTTGGAGCGGTACAGGGGCGTGCCGGTCAGCTTGCCGTCCGCGGCCTTGGCGGCGGGGTCGGCGGTCTCGCGCTCCTTGTCCTTGAGCAGGTTGGCGCCCGAGGACAGCGGCTGATCGAGGGCCTCCAGCGTCTCCTCAAAGCTCTGCCTGGCCTCGAGGATCTGCAGCGGCTTGCCGAGGGGCAGGGCCTCGGGGGAGGTCTGCTTCGCCTCCGCCTGGGGGGCTGCTTCGCCCGCGTCGGCGGCGGGGGCTTCGGGGGAGGTCTGCGGGGCTTCCTCGGCCGTCTCCGGGGCGGGAGCCTCCTCTTCGGTCTCCGCTTCCGCGCGCACGCAGAGGATGCTGTGGATGGAGCCGTCGGGCGCGGTCATGTCGAACAGCGCGCCGGTCAGCTCATCCGAGGGCTGGGGTGTTTCGGGGTGATCCTTGCGCACGGGGCCGTAGAAGGTGTCGCCTGCGCGCAGATAGAACAGCGGCGTGATGGCCTGAGCGGCCTTCTGGGCGGCCTCCTCCGGCGCGCCCTCCAGCACCTCGAAGAAGGGAGCTTCCGGCACGGGCAGCACGGCGTCGGAGAAGACGATGTACTGGTTCGGCTCCGAGCCGTCGGCGCGGTAGTTCTTGTTGGTGCGGATCTTGTTGGCCTCCTGGGGGAAGCGGCTGAGATCCACCACGCAGTAGGAGCCGATGTTGCGCATGCGGTCCTTGAAGGTGTGCTGCTCGTTGCGGTCGGGCACGATGCGCAGCGCGCCGTGGTCGGGCCAGAGGCGCAGGGCCTCCTCGTGGATCAGGGCGTCTGGAGTGAGAAGCGGGCGGGCGCGAAAATACGCGCGCTGGGTGTTGTCCTCCTCCAGAAAGGACAACATCATGTCGCGTGAAAAATCCATAAGCTCTATGCCTCCGAATCTGCTTCGGTATTTTGCAAGAATATCATAACATTCTTTCGGGGTTTCGTCAAGGCGGCGAGGCTCTCGGCGAGCCAACAATGACAAAAAATTAGCAAAAAAGACCGCCAGTTTGGCAGCCAGATAAGATTCATCTGATTCTTTTATACGATGGCAAAACTGTATATGCACGCTGCGAAGGGGTCCCGGGGGCTCGGAGCGCCCGGAAAACGCCATGTTATGGCGTTTTCAGCGGAGAGCGGGCGGTAGCCCCGGACCGATCGCAAAGCCCCCGGGTCGGCCCGCAGGCCGAAATCCTTCTTGCAGGCATGAAAGCATTATGAGGCTGCCAGCATCAGCGGCGCGCACACGGGGATCTGCCGCAGCTCCTGCGCCACGAGGGAGGCGATGACATGGGCGCCCTTCTCGCAGAAGTGGGTGTGGTCGTCGTGGCCGTCGGGATAGTCCGGGTGCTCGCCGGGCTTCAGCCGCACGAAGAGCTCCGCCGTCTTCTCCTCGCCGAGGGAGAGGAAGAGGGCGCGGCTGTCCTTCTTCAGGTCGCACAGCGGGATGCCCTTCTCCGCGGCCAGGCGGCGGATGGCCAGGGCGTACTCGCCGTGGGTGTAGAGCAGGCTGGTGGCCCCGGCGAAGAAGCGGCGGCACACGGGCGTGAAGAGCACCGGCTGCGCGCCCTTTTGCAGGGCGATGTCACAGTATCGCGCCAGGTGCTCCGGGAAGGTGGTGTCAGGGTCGGTGTGGCGCTCGTCGTCCTTCTCGTCGTTGTGGCCGAACTGGATCAGCAGCAGGTCGCCGGGCTGCAGGGCCTGCTCCACGGGGGCGAAGAGGCCCTCCTCCCAGAAGCTGCGGCTGCTGCGGCCGCTGAGGGCGTGGTTTTCGACCCGGACGTCCGGGCGGACGAATTCGGCGAGCGCGCCGCCCCAGCCCATGAAGGGCAGGGTGCCGGTGTCGACGGTGGAGTCTCCGATGATGTAGATGGTGGGCATAAAGTGTCCTTTCTGAGTGACATCTTCAAGGCGTTTTCACCATAACTGATGAAAGGGATGCTGCGAAGGGTTGTCAGGGGCGACCGCAAAGCCCCTGACCCGCGCCCGCAGGCGCGGAATCCTCTTTGCAGGGGGATTTCGCCGCCTGCGGGCGGCGACCAAAGGGCTTTGCGATCGCCCTTTGGAAACCTTCGCGGCGCGCATTTCAGTGAACTGTCTGATACGGCAGCAAAAGACGAAGGAGACTCAAGCAGTCTGCTTCTTCCCTGTCAGCCTGGCAAGGCGCTGCTTCCACTTCTTGCGGTGCTCCAGGCGCTCGCCGAGGTCGCGGGCGCCGACGCCGTAGACCAGGTACAGGATGAGGCCGGAGACCAGCATGATGAACACAGTGGAGGCGCAGCGGCGTCCGGAGGCGTTCATGTTCATGCCGTCGCGGCCCTCCTCATTGCACATGGACTGGATGACCATGGCGTAGGTGGTGCCCTCGGCCTTCTGGAAGGTGGCGCCCATGTCGTACTCGGTGAACAGGGCGTTGAAGTTCAGCGCGAACACGGCCAGCACGCTGGGCAGCACGATGGGCAGCTTCACCCGCAGGAAGGTGACCAGCGGGCTTGCGCCGAGGTTTTTCGCCGCGTCCTCCAGTTCGTCGTCGATGGCGTAGAATGCGGCCTTGATCATGCGCAGGGCGAAGGGCAGCTTGACCACCGTGTAGGCCATGATGATCAGGAAGCGCACGTTCTCCTTGTAGTACAGGTTCTGCCCGAAGACGTACCACACCTCGTTGTTGAAGAAGATGCGGAAGGAGTAGCAGATGAGGATGGTGGGCAGCAGCCAGGGGAAGAGCAGGCAGGCCTCGACGACGCGGCCGCGCTTCTTGTTGCGGTTCTTGAAGATGTAGTTGACCGCCAGCACCACGATGACGCAGGCCAGGGCGGCGGCGATGGCCGAGAGCACGAAGCTCAGCCGGATGCCGCCGACGGTCTTCTCGTTGGCGAACACGCCGGAGATGGCGCCGCGCCGCGTGGCGACCTTGCCGCTGGAGCGGGTGTAAGCGTAATCCTGCACGCCGAAGTAGTTGGACAGCGTCCACTGGGAGACGTTCAGCGCCTTGGCGCGCACGGCGGCCCAGTTCTGGAAGGAGAAGACGACGATCATCACCACGGGGGTCATGTAGATGAGGAAGAGCACGTAGGCGTAGACGTGGGCCAGCACGTTGGCCACGGGGTTCTGGATCTTCTGTTTGACCAGCTTGGCCTTGGTCTTGCTGACGGAGAGGTAGTGGCCCTTGCGCTCATAGTGGTTCAGCACGGTCAGCAGGATCATGGTGAACAGGGCCAGGATGACGCTCAGCAGGGCGGCGCGGGCCTGGGGGAAGCTCTCGTCCGTGGCGCTGGAGCCGGCCAGGCGGACGATCTCCGGGTTGATGGAGTTGTAGCCCAGCAGGGTCGGGGCGCTCATGGCGCACAGGCCGGTGATGAAGGTCATGACCGTGAGCGAGAAGAGCGTGGGCAGCAGGGTCGGCATCACGACGCGGAAGAGCACCGTGAAGGGCTTCGCGCCCATGTTGCGCGCCGCCTCCACCGTGTTGTAGTCGATGCCGCGGATGGCGTTGCGCAGGAAGAGGGCGTGGTTGGAGGTGCAGGCGAAGGTCATGGTGAACAGCACCGCGCTGAAGCCGGAGAACCACTGCCGGTTCATGCCGGGGAAGGACTGCATCAGCCAGTTGGTGACCATGCCGTTGGAGTCGTAGAGGAACTGATAGCCCGTGACCAGGGCCACGCCGGAATAGATCAGCGTGGTCATGTAGCCCAGGCGGAGAATCCTCGCGCCCTTGATGTCGAAGTACTCGGTGAGCAGCACGATGGAGATGCCCACCACATTCACCGTGACGACCAGGCACACGGCCAGCTTCAGGGAGTTCCAGAGGAAGCTGGGCATGTTGCCCGCGAAGAAGAAGCGGATGACCGCGAAGGGATCGGTGCGGCCCTCCGCGTCCGTGGTGGTGAAGACCGAGGTCAGGGTGTTGAGACAAGGGATGACCATGAAGCCGAGGAAGAGGTAGACGAAGAGCACGCCTCCGAAGATCTTCCAGAGGTAGGAGATGTCAAAGCTTTTTTTGCCGCCTGCTGCCGCCTGCATGCTGCCGCCTCCTCTCAGTAGGACATGACATCGCGCGGATGGATGCCGACGGTGACCTGCTGACCGGCGTCATAGATGTTGATGCCGTCGTTCTTCTCGATCACCTTGATGGTCTGCCCGGCCACGCGGATGTAGTACTTGATGTAGAGGCCGTAGTATTCGCGGCTCTCGATGGTGCCCTGGCCCTGCCAGTCGTCGTCGTGCTTGGGGCGGTTGACGCGCACGCGCTCCAGGCGGATGAAGTGGTGCTTGGTGCCGTCCAGCTTCATCTCGCCGACGATCTGGTACTCCAGCCGGTTGATGTCGCCGATAAAGTTGGCCACAAACTCGGTCTGGGAGAAGTTGTAGATCTCGTTGGGCGTGCCGATCTGCTCGATGTAGCCCTTGTTGAACACGGCGATGCGGTCGGAGAGGGTCAGGGCCTCCTCCTGGTCATGGGTGACGTAGATGGTGGTGATGCCGAACTCGCGCTGCATCTTCTTCAGCTCGTTGCGCAGCTGCACGCGCAGCTTGGCGTCCAGGTTACTCAGCGGCTCGTCCATGCAGATGATGGCCGGCTCGGTGACCAGGGCGCGGGCGATGGCGACGCGCTGCTGCTGGCCGCCGGAGAGCTGGGAGACCGCCTTGGCCAGCTGCTCGTCGCTCAGATCCACCTTCTGGGCGATGGTCTTGACCTTGCGCTCGATCTCGTCCTTGGGCAGCTTCTTGATCTTCAGGCCGAAGGCGATGTTGTCGTGCACAGTCATGGTGGGGAAGAGGGCGTAGGACTGGAACACGATGCCGATGTTGCGCTTCTCGATCGGCACGTGGGTGATGTCCCGGCCCTGCATGCTCACCGTGCCGCTCACCGGCTCAATGAAGCCGGTGATGGTGCGCAGGGTGGTGGTCTTGCCGCAGCCGGAGGGCCCGAGGAAGGTGAAGAATTCGCCTTCCTTGACGTGGACGTTGATGTTGTGCAGGGCCTCGAAGTCTCCGAACTTGACGATGATGTCCTTGAGCTGAATCATATGTGCGACAACCTCTCTATCTCTTGTTGCAGGCGCTCTGCGCGCCCGGGAATAACAGGGCAGGGAAAAGGGATTGAAAGCCCTCCGCAGGAGCGCTTTCCAGCAATCCGGGGAAAAGCATTGGCGGCCCTCCGCAGGAGCGCCTTTACAGGGGGTCCGGGGGTGACTTTCCGGAGGAAAGGCACCCCCGGGCGACCTTGTATTTCCTCCCCTCCCCGCTTGCGGGGAGGGGTCGGGGGTGGGGTCAAACCGAACGCATCTGTCTGCGTTGCAAGCTGAAAGGATGAGCGCCTCGCTCATAGAGAAGACACAATCCTCGTGCGGATTCTGCCTTCACAAAAAGGGCGGGCCCAATGACGGGCCCGCCCATTGGGTTGGGTTTCCGATGTGCTTCCGGGGAAGCGTTACTCGGCCTTCTTCTGGGTCAGGGTCGCCCAGTCGAGGTTATCCCAGTCGGGCTCGGCGGGAGCGGCGGAGTTCTCCTTCCAGTAGAAGCCCAGGTTGGTCATGATGTTGGTCCACTCGGCGGAGTGGGCGGCGACATACTCGGCGTAGGTCATGTCGGTGCCTTCGACCTGGCTCAGGGCGAAGTTCTTGATGGTGTAGATCGCGGGGGTCTCGTCGAACTCAGCCGCGGCGGCGTCCACGTTGCAGGGATAGGAGTCGAATTCCTCAGACCACGCGGCCTGGGTCTCGGCGGAGCCGAACCACTCGGCGAAGGCCTTGACGACCTCGGTCTGCTCGGGGGTACGGCCTTCCTTGTCCAGGATGCCCAGGTACTCGGCGATGTAGTAGGTGCCGTCGTCGATATCGACCAGCGCCCAGTTCTCGGGGTTCAGGGTGCCCTTCAGCGGGGCGGCATAGGTGCCGGCCTCAGCCGCGGCGTCGATGTTGCCGTACAGGGAGGAGGAGTAGAAGGTGGAGACCTGCACGTCGCCGCGGATCAGGGGCTCCAGGCCGTAGCTGTCGCCGGTGAAGTTGCCGCCCGCGCAGTAGGCCCACAGGGTCTTCCAGCCGTCCACGGAGATGCCGCCGGCGGGGGAGGTGGGATCGGCGAAGGGATAGAGCATGGCGCTGTTGATGTTGGAGTTGGTGGTGCCGCCGACCTTGCCCTGGCGATACCACTTGTAGCCGCTCTTCACGATGTCGGCCCAGTGCTCGAAGTGCAGCGCCTGGCCGTTGGTGCCCAGCTCGTCGTTGCGGTAGAGCATCAGCACGTTCTGGATCACGATGCCGTAGGCCTTGCCGTCATACTTGAAGTCGCCCACGCGGTCGGCCCAGGTGGGGGTCCAGTCCGCGATGGTCAGGTTCTCATACTGGCCCTTGATCAGCTGGCTCCAGCGGGTCTCGTTGAGGCCGAAGATCAGGTCGCCGTCCTTGTTCTCGTTGGCGGCCTGCACGGCGGCGGTGTCGCCGGAGATGACGGTGTTGTCGTCGATGGAGATGTCGAAGCCCGCTTCCTTGGCCGCGTCAATCAGCCAGGTGGTGCGCTCCGGCGAGTTGGAGTTGGAGTAGATACGGATGGTGTAATCCTCGGCCACGGCCGCGCCCGCGAGCGAAAGCACCAGCGCGAGGGCCAGCATCACGGATAAAACCTTTTTCATGGAAGGAACCTCCTTTTCACTTTGCGCCTGACTCAGGCGTTTTGCTGTGAGACATTATACTACAACTGATGGAAAAAAGCAAACAAAAATTCACCGAAAAGGAAAAAGATCATAAGCGATCGGGTTCGGGTACGCAGTGCAAAACGACAGCAGCCCTCCGTTGCAAATTTGCCAGGCGAAAAGAGTCAGCGCTTCACGGATGAAGCCTGACTCGGGTGAAGCCGGGAAAATGCGGGCCGGCAAACGGGAAGCTGCCGAAGGCCTACGTGTTCCAGGGTGATGCATCCAGCTGATACAGGTAGGAGACCATATCGTACTCCCGGCTGCCCCATCTGTGGGTGCCGGTTTTGTACACCGTCCCGCCCATTTTCTCATAGAATCTCCGGGCTTCCGCATTTTCCGCGAGGCACCAGACGATCATTCTTTTCCTGCCCGCTGCCCTGAACAGATCCACGGAATCCTTGAAAAGAGCCTTTCCGATTCCGCTTTTTCTTTGGCTGTATCGGATGTAGAGGGCGATGATTTCGCAGTCCGCATCTTCGTCCTCGGTCATCTCGTTCCAGGTGAACCCCAGGATTTCCTTTTCTGCAGCGGCCACCCTGTAGATCTGGTACCGCTGCAGCTCTCGCTGGTATCGCTCCTCCACGCTCATGGAGTCCAGGTAATCACTGTCGATGATGCCCCTGTAGGCTCTTTTCCAGTCTTCCACAAGAATGTCTGCAATCTGCCAGGCATCCTCTTTTTCTGCCTGTCTGATGATCATTTTCCTTGGATCGGCATGCATGCTCGTCCCTCCGTCAGCGGAAATCTGAGGCGCCAATACCTTCAGAGCCGGATGTCTACCGCTTATCGTTCGTATGACCTTCGTGATCATCTGGTTTATTGTGACCCGGCACAAGGTCATTCCACAGTCCAACAGAAAGCCCGACAGGCATCCACGTTCCTGTGTTTTCGTTCTGCGAATCCCAATGGGGCGATGTTCTGACAAGGTGGAAGCTGTTTATTCCTCGGATGACCGTTTCAGCAGTTCGTATTGTTCTTCCGTGGTGATTTTTCTGAGTTCGATCATGGCCTTGTCGTATTCGTTTTCATAATGCGAAAAGGTATCTGTCTTCTGCAGCTTGAATCCCAGTGAAACATACAGCAATATGGCTTTCCAGCTCCACGGCTGCGTGTGGATATAGACGGGAAGGCCGCGGCGCTTTGCATAGATGTTCATGACGGCCGTGCAAAGCGCTCGTCCGATGCCCATTCTTTGGTATCGCTCATCAACCACAAGCCAGTGCAGGGAAGAAACGCAGCTGCTCCCCCGCATATCCTGCCATGCTATGCAGGAGCCAATGATTTCGTTCGCCTCGTTCGTGGCGAAAAGGATGTTTGGGAACCATTCGGCCTTCTGCAGATAGGTTTCAACAAAATACCTCTCCGCTTCCGCTTCCGAATCAAAATCGCCTATGGCGCATTCCAGTTTTGCCCATCCTCTCTCAAAACCGGGCTGGTAGGAGACGATAGAAAAACCATCTGGCAAGGCTGCATCCCTGTATGCATCATCGGAGCATTTCATGATCGTATTGCAAAACGGAATGGTTCTGTCGAGCATCGTACCCTCCAAATACCGATTCTATGATCTATCGATCCGGTAATGCTTGAAATCCGGGTCTTCCCGAAAAAGTGTAAAACCTACTTTTTCCAAAACATGTTGACTGCGGCTATTCGTCTTTATAGTATCTGCATAAAGAGTCGGTATATCCAGATCATCAAATACAAATTGAATCGCCAGCTTCTCTGCCTGTGTGCCGATTCCATGATCCTTATACTGTGCATTCTTCAGGACAATGCTCATCGTTGCGCATTGATGCGGTTCGATATTCTTGATAATGATCTCTCCGACTATGTCATCATCGTACAAAACCGCAAGTGGTATACGCTTTAGATCTTTCTGCCTTTGAACATACTTTGCTAGCTTTTCATCGGCATATTCATAGTGAACATATGCTTGCCCGGGCAAGTAAACGTCGGGATCGTTTTCATAGTCCAAAAAGAACGAGCGATACATTTCGGCTGTCATTGGAACCAATTTGATTCTGTCCTGTTCAATCTGCATAAGCGATCCTCCTGAACAAATCCCGATTTATCTTATTGATACAGTCCATTCGTCTCCCGAAACCAAATACTGAAATTCTGTCAGTTCCGGTGTGTTCATCACTTTCAGAAGATCGTCAAAATCATCCACGGTTTTTACTGTGGAAAGGTCACTGTACTTTATCCATTCCATTTGGCCTTCCTCGGATGAGATCAGATCACCTGACCACTGCGTGGACTTGAACAGCAGGACAACATACCTTCCGTTCTCTATGGGAAAATGTTTCACTCCAACCAATCTCGGATCAATGATCGTCAGCCCGGTTTCTTCCTTCATCTCCCGAATAACAGCATCAACAAAAGATTCTCCGGGCTCTACATGACCGCCCGGCAACGCATATCCCCGCCAGTCTTTCTTAACTCTGTTTTGAAGCAGAATCTTATCGCCGTCTTCAATCAGGCATAATACCGTCAGTTCAACACTCTCTGTCCTTCTCATAGAATGATCCTCACAAATGCCGATTTGTCCTGCCGCCGTTTTCCTCTTCCGCTCACGGAATCGCATAGTCAGCCAGATGAAACCGCTCCTCGCTCATCAGCGCGCAGTCGATGCCGCAGTCGGCGAAGCTCTGCATCAAGGCCTGGACAAACGCGGGATTCCTGCCGGGCTGCATCACGCAGAGGCTGAAGCTGTCCCCGAGGGTGAACACCTCCAGGCTGATGGATTGATGCCGGTCGTTCTCACCGGCGTAGAGATGCACGTCCCGGATGTATTGTTCCATGCCGCCCCAGCTGATGTTGCCGGTATAGCTGACGCCGAAGGTGTTTTTCGCGAGGGAGCCGGCCACAAGCCCGAGCATGGCCTGCTTTTTGCCCTCCAGCGGCAGGGACTGCATGTAGGCGTTGAGCTGCAGCATCCCGTTGATGGCGGCGATGTCCGCGGATTCGTCGCTGCCGAGGATGATCTGTCCGCGGACGGCGGTATTCAGCGTTTCCAGCGGCTTGTCCCTGTCCTTGGCGGCAAGCCGGACGGTCAGCACCCTCGCGAGGCAGTCGTGGGAAAGGGGACGCCCGAGCACTTTCCGGTATTCATGGGGGATGGAGAAGACGATGTCGCTTTGCAGCTCCGGATACAGGCGCAGCATAGCCCGGTACAGCATCACGCAGACAAAAGAAACCGGGCTGCCGTCATTGCTCCTGGCGTACTGCATCAGCGCCTTCTGGGGAACCTGCAGGTTGTAGGCGTAGCTGCCCTTGCCGTCAAACAGCTCGTCCGCGAAGTGAGACGGCTCATAGGTCTTCTGGGGGAGAACCAGCGCGTTCTCCTTTCGCATCAATCTGTTCGGTTGGAGCCAGAGCTCCTAACCAGTATTCTACTCATCCTGCCGAATCTCCTGCAATCGAAGCGCGGGGAACTTGACGGCCGAAGCCCCGCGCGAAGCGGACGGAAGCAGCCCATCCACAGAAAAAACCGCCCGTAACCCCTTGCTGATGGGGATGTCGGGCGGTTTGCAGATCTTTGGTGAGATGTTCGTGGAATGGCGCGTACCGGCGGGCTGCCGGATGGGGCCTCAGCCGCCCAGCACCAGCCCCAGGGCGGCGCTGACCAGGATGGTCTTCGGCACATTCCACTTGAACTTCAGCAGCAGTACCAGGGCCACGACGCCGATGAGGATGGCCTGCCAGGACACGCCGAAGAGCAGCGTGCCCGCGTAGTTGTTCTGGCACTGGGTCACCACGATGGCGGCGATCATGCCGATGCACACCGGGCGGATGCCGAACAGGGCGTGCTCCATCAGCCGGTTCTCCTTGAAGCGGGTGATGAAGACCGCCGCCAGCAGGCACACCGTGATGGAGGGTGTGACGACGCCGAGGGTCGCGGAGAGGGCGCCCAGGGCTCCGGCGGTGCGGGAACCGGCGAAGGTGGCGCAGTTGAGCCCCAGGGGGCCGGGGGTCATCTCCGCGATGGCGACGATGTCGGCGACCTCCTGGGCGGTCATCCAGCCGTGGGAGAGCATCTGGTCGTTGATCAGCGGGATCATCGACATGCCACCAAAGCTGGTGAAGCCGATCAGCAGGAAGGACAGGAACAGCTCAAGATACAGCACGGCGTTCCCGCACCTCCCCCCAGATCAGGCCGGCGGCTGCGCCCATCACCACGATCAGGATGTTGCTGATATCAGTGAACAGGCTCAGCGCCATGGCGGCGATGGCGACGACGTAGCAGAAGGCGTCCTTCATGCCCGCCTTGAACAGCTTCACCAGAGCGCTGATGATGATCGGGGCCACGGCGGCGCGCACGCCCATCATCGCCCGGGCGACGTAGGGGTTATCCTTCACCAGGCCGTAGATCACCGTGACGCCGATCATGATGAGGAAGGGCGGCACGATGACGCCGAACAGGGCGGCCAGCGCGCCGGCCAGACCGGCGGCCTGGTAGCCGAAGAGGACGCTGGCGTTGCCGATCATCAGGCCCGGCAGCGAGCGGCCCACCGAGGTGAAGTCCAGCAGCTCCTCGGCGGTGATCCACTTCTTCTTCTCCACGTACTCCTTCTGGATCTGCGCGACGATGCTCCAGCCGCCGCCGAAGGTGAAGCAGCCGAAGCGGAAGAAGTTCTGAAAGATATCCCACACGCGGGCGGCCTTTTCCTTTTTCATCCGTGAACCTCAACACACAGGGCTTCGGGGCAGGGCACCTTGACGACCCACTTGCGCAGGCTTTCCGCGCCGCTCACCTTGCCGCCCACCATGTGGGCCTCGCCGGGGAGAATCGCGCAGAAGAAGCCGGCGTCCAGCCGCACGCGGGTGCCGCGGGGCGCGCCGTTCATCTTGTAGCCGTCGCCGCCGTTGGGCAGGGCCTCGGCCAGCTCCAGCTCCGCGCAGGGGCACAGGGCGATCTCCTCCGCGCCCTCCTGGGCCATCATCAGGTCGATGGTGTGGCCGTGCACCTCGAAGCGGCGCTTGTCGTCGTCCTTCAGGGCATAGGCCTTCTCGCGCACCTCGCAGGGCGCGGCGGCGGGGTCACCGGCCGCGTAGGCCGCCGCGATGGCGGAGGCTCCGGGGATGATGTTCTCATACAAGCTCAATCGGCTGATCAGATCCAGAATCATCGTCATCCACTCCTTTGATGGCTTCCTCGAGGTTGCAGTTGAAAATGCGCACCTTCTTGAAGGGGTAATTGTAGGCGTTGGCCAGGGTGCAGCGGAGGATGATCTCGCTCCCGCCGGGGGCTTCGATGGGCAGGCCCTCGAAGCGGGCGGGCGTCACGCCCTCGGACAGCTTCTTCTCCTGGCCGTTCTCGGCGGTGCGCACGCCCCCGCGGTAT
The DNA here is from genome assembly GCA_902790495.1 of uncultured Eubacteriales bacterium. Taxonomy (GTDB): domain Bacteria; phylum Bacillota; class Clostridia; order Christensenellales; family Aristaeellaceae; genus RUG11272. Next base: position 9,033 of record CADASK010000015.1, on the reverse strand, counting down.
TTCAGGGCCTCCTGGGTCGGCGGGAAGGCGAGGTACAGGGTGCAGCCGTTGTCCACGTTCAGCCCGAGGGAGGCCGCGCGCTCCATGGCGTAGGTCAGCATGGGCTGGCGCTTGATGTTGAGCCAGGTGAACCACTGGGTCAGGATCATGTCGGTCGAGCCGTTGGGCCCCGGCAGGCAGAGCACGGCCGCCCTGCGCGGCGCAGCGATGGCAAAGATCTCTCTGAGGCTGTAGGGTTGCATAGATGCTCCTTGTCTACGTGAAATGCCCTCATCCGTCATCGCCTTCGGCGATGCCACCTTCCCCCAGAGGGGGAAGGCTCTTGGGGTTTCGATAGCTTGCTAAAATTGCGATGCGAAGGGGTGCAGGGGGTTCGGAGCGCCCGGAAAACAGTCCAGTGGACTGTTTTCAGCGGAGAACGGGCGGCAGCCCCGGACCGATCGCAAAGCCCCCTGCCCGCGCCCGCAGGCGCGGAACCCTGTGATTGAGACGCGCAACTGCGGGGCCGAAGAGGCCAAAGCCTCTCCAGCCCCGCAGCGCTTTTTCATGACGCCTCAATCAACGGGATGATTGCGATAGTAGTTGATCAGACATCCGTCTGCGATGATCTGCCGCTCGTCGGGCGTCAGATCGCCCAGGGACACCTGGAAGGGCGTCACCTGGCCGTCGGGCTTCACCGCGTAGGCGGTGAACTCGGGCGTGCCCTCCAGCACAGCCTTGCGCAGGCCGGGTACAAACACCCAGTCGCCCAGGGCGAAGGCGCTCTCGTCCTTCACCAGCATGGGGGCCATGCCCCAGTTGATGCAGTTGGAGCGGTAGCGCTTGGTGGCGTACTCCTTGGCCAGATTGGCGGAGGCGCCCAGCACGCGCTGGCAGCTGGCGGCCTGCTCGCGGGCGGAGCCGTCGCCGGGCTTCACGGCGAAGATGGTGGAGCCGATGTCGGTGTGCTCGGGATCGACCTTGACGACCTTCTCCAGGGCGGCGTAGACCTGCTTCACCTCGTCGGGCAGCTCCTTGCCGGCGGCGCGGTCGCGCTCGATCTGGCGCACGGCCTTGCTGCGGCCCACGTAGGCGGGATCCTTGCGGGAGAGGGCAAACTCGCTCAGGCGCTCGGGGTTGGAGCGGTAGGACGAGGTCTCACCGGAGGGGATCAGCTCGTCGGTGGTGGTCACCGGGTCGGTGATGTAGGAGCAGACCTTGACCAGCAGGTCGTCGGTCAGGGCGGGCTGCTCGGGCCAGTCCTTGATGTTCGGGCCGAACTTCAGCTCATAGTTCGGGTCGGCCTTGCCGAAGCCGAAGTAGACGCGCTTGTCGTACACGGACTTGTCGAACACGTAGGGATACTTGGTGTACTTCACGTCCAGGTCGGTGGCGGGCGTCAGCTTGCCGTGGTTGATGGCGGTGGCTGCGATGGAGCGGGCGTCCATCAGGGCCACGCCGCTCATCTGGCCCTCGCCGGGCTTGGAGCCCTCGCGGTTGGGGAAGTTGCGGGTGGTGTGGCGGATGGAGAGCTCGCCGTTGGCCGGGGTGTCGCCGGCGCCGAAGCACGGGCCGCAGAAGCACTCGCGGATGATGGCGCCCGCGGCGGCGATGTCGCCCAGCGCGCCGTTCTTCATCAGCTGCAGGTAGGCGGGCATGGAGCCGGGATAGACGCTCATGGTGAAGGCGCCGTTGCCGGTGGAGTGGCCGCGCAGGATGTCCGCCACGGCGCACACGTTGTCGAAGGTGCCGCCGGAGCAGCCGGCCACCAGGCCCTGCTCGACCCAGACGCCGCCGTCGTGCACCTTGCTGACCAGGTCGATCTTCGCACCGACGATCTGGCTGTTGGCCTGCTCCTGGCAGGCGTAGAGGATGTCCTTCGGATTCTCCAGCAGCTCGCGGATGGTGATGGTGTTGCTGGGATGCATCGGCAGGGCGATGGTGCTCTCCACGGTGGAGAGGTCAATGTACACGCAGCCGTCGTAGTAGGCGACGTCGGCGGGCTCCATCTTCTTATAGGCCTCGGGACGGCTGTGGATGGTCAGGTACTCCTCGGTCGCGCCGTCGGTCTCCCAGATGGAGGACCAGCAGGTGGTCTCGGTGGTCATCACGTCGATGCCGTTGCGGTATTCCATGGGCAGCTTGGCGACGCCGGGGCCGACAAACTCCATCACCTTGTTCTTGACGTAGCCGTTCTTGTACACCGCGCCGCAGATGGTCAGCGCCACGTCCTGGGGGCCGACGCCGGGCTTGGGCTCGCCGTCCAGGTAGATCAGGATGACGCCGGGGCGCGCCACGTCGTAGGTGCGGCCCACCAGCTGCTTGGCCAGCTCACCGCCGCCCTCGCCCACGCTCAGGGTGCCGATGGCGCCGTAGCGGGTGTGGCTGTCGGAGCCGAGGATCATGCGGCCGCAGCCGGCCATCATCTCGCGGTTGAAGCTGTGGATCACGGCGAGGTTGGTGGGCACGTACACGCCGCCGTACTTGTGGGCGGCGGAGAGGGCGAACATGTGGTCATCCTCGTTGATGGTGCCGCCCACCGCGCACAGGCTGTTGTGGCAGTTGGTCAGGACGTAGGGCATGGGGAACTGCTTCATCCCGGAGGCGCGCGCTGTCTGGATGATGCCGACATAGGTGATGTCATGGCTCGTCAGGCTGTCGAAGCGCATCTGCAGGTGCTCCATGTCGCCGCTCTTGTTGTGGGCCTGGAGAATGCCGTAGGCGATGGTGCCCTTCGCGGCCTCCGCCTGGGTCACGGGATGGCCGGCCTTCTGGGCGGCGGCCTGTGCGTCGGTGACGATCTCTCTGCCCTTGAGCAGATAGACGCCGGAATCATACAGCTTCAGCATGTTTATTCCTCCATAGTTTCGGATGATGATTGGGTGATACGGTCCACCAGCAGGGTGGCGGCCAGCAGGTCGGCGCAGCCGCCGGGGGAGAGGTTCAGCGCGACGTAATCGCGGTTCATGGCCTCCATGAGCATCGGCAGGGGCCGGGTCTCGGCGCCGCTCCCAAGGGCGTCGATGAGGGCCTGGGCTTCGGCGCGGGCCCTTCGGGCGACGAGGCTGCCGCCCCGGGACACCATGTTGGTGTCCTCCACATGGGCGATCAGCGCGAGCAGCGCCGCGAGGCACTGGTCGTTGAAGGTGCAGCCCTTCTCCCGCGCTGCGCGCAGAGCGGGCAGACCGCAGGCCGCCACGCTGGGCAGGCCGTCGGCCACCTCGCCGCGCACGCCGCTGCTCCGGTAGGAGGCGGCCAGTTCGGCGCAGCAGTGCAGCCAGGGCTCCACACGGGTGTCGCCCGCGCGGCCCGCGGCGGCGCACAGCACGCCCAGGGTGAAGATCGCGCCCTTGTGGGTGTTCACGCTGTGGGTGGCCTGGCGCATCACCCGCTCGGCCTCGATGCCGAGGCTCTGCAGGCGGCGGAAGGCTGTCGCCGCGTCCAGCGCTCTGTCCCGCAGGCCCGCGAGGCAGCAGGCCTCGAAGTAGGGGTAGAGGGCCGAGGCGCTGGCCATGAAGGTGAAGATGTCCATGTCCCGATGGCTGCCGTTGTTCTCGCGGTCCACCAGGCCGGGCTTGGGGGTCACGCAGACCTCGTCCAGCAGGCTCTGCACCGCCGCCGTGGCGACGCGCCGGGTCTGCTCCCGGGTCTGGTGCGCCCGGATGATGCCCTGGGTCACGGCGCGGATCTCGTCCACAGGGTGCACCCGGCGGCTGGCGCAGCCGCGTCCGGGCTTGCCGCACACCAGGCAGCTGCGCTCCGCGCCGCGCTCCAGCTTCTGCCCGTCGGTGCCGATCACGTCCAGGTCGAACAGGCGGCCCAGCTGATCCAGCTCCTCCAGGGAGACGCACAGGCGCTTGAGGGCCTCGGCCGGGGCGCTCACGGCGGCGAGGTATTCCTGCCCGGCCACGGAGACGAGGGTCTCGCTGCCCAGCAGGTCGAAGCCCATGGTCTTCAGCCCCTCGGTCAGCCGCTCCCGGCCGACGCGGAAGGCGTAGCGTGTGGCCTCGTCCACCTTGACCGGCCCGGCGATGTTCAGCGTGAAGCAGACCACCGGCTTCCGGAAGCGCTCCAGCAGCCGCTGCTGGCAGCTCACGCGCTTCTCGCGGGCCTCCAGCACGTCGGTGAGGGTGGCCTCCCGCGGGGTGTCCGGCAGGGTTTTCTCAGTGATGTTTGACATCGTTCATGCTCTGGATGGCCGCCACGGCTTTTGCGCCGTCGGGGCCGGTGAAGTAGTTCCAGGTGCTCTCGGGCACCCAAGGGCGTATCCGCTCGATCTGGCCATCGTGCACGGCCTGGCGCACGGCGCTGGCGCTGATGGCCGCGCCGCCCTCCTCCAGCCGGGGGATCACCTCGCAGGCGACGCCCAGCTTGGGCAGCTCCTCGCGCATGGCCTGATTGTACAGGCTTGTGACGTGGCTGAAGGGCTCCTCGCCCACGAAGCGCGCGCCGATGCCCATGGCCTCGGCGACACGGCCGAAGACGTTGAGATCAAGCCGCGCGTGGGTCTCGGAGACCTCGTCGCTGTCCTTGAGGAAGTAGCCCGGGAAGGTCGCGGCGGAGATGATGTAGGGCCCGCTCTCGTGGAGAATCAGCTTGCCGCGGCAGGCCATATCGGCAATGCCCTCCAGTACGAGGCGGAGGCGGTCGGCGGCGGGGATGGGTCCGGCGTCCTCGCTGAGCACGAAGAGGTGCACGGCGTCGGCGCGGGCGCAGGCCTGCTCCAGCAGATACCGGTGGCCGAGGGTGAAGGGGTTGGCGTTCATCACCACGGCGGCGGTTCTCTCCCGCGGGGTGTCGGCGCGCTGCTGGGCCGCGAGCCAGTCCGCGAAGCCGGTGCGCCGGTTTTCCATGAAGACCAGCTTGCCGCTCACGCGGGCGATCTCGTAGAAGCCCAGGTCGCCGAAGAACTTGGCGCTGCCGGGTTTGGTGTAGAGGAAGAGGTGGGTGTTGCCGCGGGCGGCCTGCACCTCGCTCAGGTGGCTGACCACCAGGTTCATCAGGCCTTCGCCCTGGTGGCCGCTGTCCACGGCCATGCAGCGCAGGGTGTTGCCGAAGCAGCTGCCCGTGGCGCAGAGGCTGAAGTCCTCGTCGTAGACCGCGCAGGTGTAGTCCAGGTGGGCGTCGCGGCGGATGCCTTCCTTGATGAGGAGGGCGTCCACCGCGGCCTGGCGGCGCTTGTCAGCCGGGCTGACGGGAGCGATCGTGTAGCTCACGGTGGACACCTCCTTGCGTTTATTTCAAGTATTACAGCTTCAAAGGCTTGATCTTGCGAACCACGTCCAGGATGGTGCCGTCGCGGGCCTCCAGGACGGCCACCACCTTGTCCTCCCACTCGAGGTCATCGGGGGTGCCCACCAGGCTGTAGGCCTTCTCCTGCAGGGACTCGATGGTCACGTGCGGGATGCCAGCGTCGTCCAGGCACTTGATCAGGTCGGGGCGCAGCGGGTTGACGGCGATGCCGTAGTCGGTCACCAGCACGTCCACGCAGTCGCCGGGGGTGGTCACGGTCACGACGTTCTTGCACACAGTCGCCATGCGGCCGCGAATCAGGGGCGTGACGATGATGCAGCACTTGCTGCCGGCGGCGGTGTCGGGGTGTCCGCCGGGCGCGCCGCGCAGCACGCCGTCGGAGCCGGTCAGCACGTTGACGTTGAAGCCGGTGTCAATCTCCAGGGCGGCCAGCACCACGAAGTCCAGCTTGTTGACGAAGGCGCCCTTGTTGGCGGGGTTCGCGTACTGGCTGGCGCTCATCTCAAAGTGGTTGGGGGTCTGGTTGATGCTGTTGACGGCGTCCAGGTCGAAGTCCTGCACGTCGATCACCTTGCCGACCTTGCCCTTCTTGAGCATCTCGACCATGGGGCCGCAGATGCCGCCGATGGCCCAGCCCATCTTGATGCCGCGCTCGTCCATGTACTTCTCCAGGAAGAGGTTGGCCGCCAGGGACGGGCCGCCCACGCCGGTCTGGAAGGAGAAGCCCTCCTTGAAATACGGGGTGGAGGCGATGACCTTGGCCACGTTCTCGGCCATCATCAGGTCACGGGGATTCTGGGAGATGCGGGCGGCGGCGCTGGCGATCTTCTTGGGATTGCCGATGGAATCCACCACCACCACGGCATCCACGTCGATGGCCTCGACGGAGGCGGGCATGTTCGGGAAGTCCACCAGGCAGTCGGTCACCACGATCACGTGATCGGCGTACTTGGCGTCGGTCATGGCGTAGCCCAGGGAGCCGCAGTTGCTCTTGCCGCCGATGCCGCGGCAGTTGCCCACGCAGTCGCTGGTGGGGGCGGCGACCACGGCGATGTCGATATGCACCTCGCCGGCCTCGATGGCGCGGGGGCGTCCGCCGTGGCTGCGGATGATGGCGGGGGTCTTCAGCTTGCCGGCGGAGACGACCTCGCCGATCTTGCCGCGGATGCCGCTGGTCTGGATGCCGACCACCTTGCCGTCCTCGATGTACTGGGCCACGGGGTCATGGGCCTCGCCCAGGGAGGTGGCGGCGATGGTGATGTTGTCCAGGCCCATCTCCTCGATGGCGGCCTGCATCACCATGTTGACGACGTAGTCGCCGTTGCGCAGGTGATGGTGGAAGGAGAAGGTCATGCCGCTCTTGGCGCCGACCTGCTTGAGGGCGTCGACGATGGTGTCGACGATCTTGCTCTCCTGGGGCTTTTCATACCGGCGGGTGCGGGGGGCGGCCTTCTGCAGGTACTTGCCGTCCATGTAGTTCTTGCCCTGATAGACCTCGCGGCCATCCTTCAGCAGAAAGTCCGGGATTTCGCGTCCAACTGCGTTTTTCATACCAGATCCCCCTCATACATGCCGCAGGCCTTGGCCAGCTTGAGCGTGCGCTCGGCGCCGGGGATGAAGGCCACGTCGACCATTTTTCCGTTGACTGTGAACACGCCGATGCCCTTGGCCTGGGCCTCGCGGAAGGCCTGCACCCACATTTCGGCCTGAAGGACTTCCTTCTGGGTGGGCGCGAAGATCTCGTGCACAGGGCGGATCTGCTTGGGATTGATCAGGCTCTTGCCGTCGAAGCCCATCTCCTTGTTCTGGCGCACCTCGTTGAGGAAGCCCTCGTTGTCGTCCAGATCGGTGAAGACGGTGTCGAAGCACTGCACGCCGGCGGCGCGGGCGGCGATGAGCATCATGCCGCGGGCGGTGAGCATGTCGATGCCGGAGGCGGTGGGCTTGGTCTGCATGCACTTGCGGAAGTCGCCGCCGGAGATGGCCACGCCGAACATGCGGGGGCTGGCCGCGCAGATCTCATAGGCGTTGAGGATGCCCTTGGGGCTCTCGAGGGCGGCCATCAGCAGGGTGCGGCCGACTTCGACGCCGAATTCCTTCTCGGCCTCCTCCACGGCCTTCTCCACGGTGAGCACGTCCTGGGCGCTCTCGCACTTGGCGATGCGGATGCCGTCGGCACCGCCCGCCACGCACACGCGGATGTCCTCCTGCCAGTGGGGGGTGTCCAGGCCGTTGATACGCACGATCACTTCCGTGTCGCCGTAGTCGATGGTCTTCAGGGCGTGATAGAGGCTGAAGCGGGCGGCGTCCTTCTGGTTTTCAGCCACCGCGTCCTCCAGATCCAGCATGATGGAGTCCACGCCGTAGATGTAGGCGTCCTTGATGAGGCCGGGCTTCTGCGCGTTCATGAACATCATGGTGCGGCGCAGGCGGAACCGTTCAGGCTTTGGACGGGGAATCATTTCACAGCACCTCCCCAGGGAATATTCTTGTCAGACTGACCGCAGCTGCGGAACACGGCGCACTCGACGCGGGCCTTCAGGGTGCAGTCCAGGGCGCCCTTGTCCACGACGGTCACGCGTCCGGCTTCCACGTCCAGGCGCTTCAGTGTTTCCAGAACCGTGGCCTTGATCTGACGGCCGTACTGGTTCATCACGCTGGAGGTGATCTCCAGCTCGATGCCGCTGTCGGCCGGCTCTACCGTCACCTGGGCATCGCTGCTCTCCAGCGTGCCGGCCACGGCGCTCTTCTCGATGGTCATGATGGTATAACCTCCTCTGTCGGGTGAGATGTATCACTGATCCGGCCCTGACGCCGGGCCGGAGAAGCTTCGGTGTTAAGATGATGGGTTGATGAAAGGATTCTTGTTTGTGTCGGGCAACACAGGGGTTCCGCGCCTGCGGGCGCGGGGAGGGGGCTTTGCGGTCGGTCCGGGGCTGCCGCCCGCTCTTCGCTGAAAACTCCATAACATGGAGTTTTCCGGGCGCTCCGAGCCCCCTCCACCCCTTCGCGCAGCCGCTACTAATGTGTGCTTGGTTATAATAACTGTGAGATGAGAAGGCCCCGTGGAGCTCGCGAAAGCCGCGGCCTCCACGGGGCAGTGGTTGTGATAGGGCTTACGCCTTCTTGGCGCGGGCCTTCTTGATCAGGGGCATATAGATGGGGCTCAGGAGCAGCAGGATGCAGGCAGTCATCACGACAGCGCCGATCGGGGTACCGAACAGGCCGCCGAAGACCTTGGCCGCATAATCGCCCATACCCATCTCGGCGGAGACGATGTGTGCCTTCTGGAAGGCCTGGGAGAAGTACTTCTCGCACATGCCGCCCAGCACCAGGCCCAGCACGATGGCCGCGCTGTTGAGGTGCATGTACTTGACGATGATACCGAAGATACCTGCGATCACCATGACGGTGACGCCCACGAAGTTGCCCTCGGAGAAGGAACCGATGGTGGCCAGCAGCAGGATGATCGGCCCAAGGTAGTAGTAGGGGATGGCCAGGATCTGCGCGAACACCTTCGCGATGCCGATGGCCACGATCACCATCACGATGTTGGTGATGATCATGGTGATGAAGGTGGCGGAGAGGAACTCGGGCTGGACGTTCAGCAGACGGGGACCCATCTGCACGCCCTTGAGGGCCAGCGCGGAGGCCATAACGGCGGCCGCGTTGCCGCCCGGAATGCCCAGGCACAGCAGGGGAACCATGGCGCCGCCGGTGGCGGCGTTGTTCGCGGCTTCAGAGGCGGCGATGCCGTCGATGATGCCGGTGCCGAACTTCTCAGGATACTTGGAGAGCTTG
>CADASK010000014.1 GCA_902790495.1 uncultured Eubacteriales bacterium | reverse complement strand
CGATTTCTACGCGAGGCTGCAGCATCGCATGCACTGGAATGCTGAGGAATAAGGAGATTTGGCATGAACAGAATTGTTGAAAAAACGCCGCTCAATCCCACCGTGACCCGCATGGTGATCGACGCGCCGCAGGTTGCCCGCAAGGCCGAGCCGGGGCAGTTCATTATCCTGCGCGTCAGCGAGGACGGCGAGCGCATCCCGCTGACCGTGGCCGATTACGATCGCGAAAATGGCGCCGTCACCATCATTTTCCAGATCGTCGGCGCTACCACCGAAAAGCTGAACCGTTTGAACACCGGGGATTGCCTGCATGATTTCGTCGGTCCGCTGGGACGCCCCACCGAGACCGAGGGGCTCAAAAAGGTGGCCGTGGTGGGCGGCGGCGTGGGCTGCGCCATCGCTTATCCCGTGGCGAAGAAGCTGCACGAGCAGGGCACCGAGGTGCACGCCATCGCCGGCTTCCGCACAAAGGATCTGGTGATCCTGGAGGAGGACTTCGCCGCCCACTCCTCGCGCTTTGTGCGCATGAGCGACGACGGCTCCTGGGGCGAGAAGGGCCTGGTGACCGACGCCCTGCGCCAGCTGATCGAGAGCGGCGAAAAGTACGATGAGGTCATCACCATCGGCCCGCTGATTATGATGAAGTTCGTGTGCGCGCTGACGAAGGAGTACGGCATCCCGACCGTGGCCAGCATGAACCCGATCATGATCGACGGCACGGGCATGTGCGGCGGCTGCCGCCTGACCGTGGGCGGACAGACGAAGTTCGCCTGCGTGGACGGCCCCGAGTTTGACGGCCACGCCATCGATTTCGACGAGGCCATCGCCCGCGGGCGCACCTACCAGCCCTTCGAGCGCCGCGCCTACGAGGAGACCTGCAATCTGTTCAAGGAGGGCCTGTGAGATGCCGAACATGATGCCAACCAAACACCCCATGCCCTCCCAGGACGCGGAGGTCCGCAGCCGCAACTTCTCCGAGGTGGCCCTGGGCTATGACGAGGCCACCGCAGTGGACGAGGCGAAGCGCTGCCTGAACTGCAAGCAGAAGTTCTGCGTCGCCGGCTGCCCGGTGCGCATCGACATCCCGGCCTTCATCCACGAGGTGGCGGAGGGCCGCTTTGAGGAGGCCTATCAGATCATCAGCCGCTCCTCCTCCCTGCCCGCCGTGTGCGGCCGCGTGTGCCCCCAGGAGAGCCAGTGCGAGGGCGTGTGCGTGCGCGGCAAGAAGGGTGAGCCCGTCGCCATCGGCCGGCTGGAGCGCTTCGTGGCGGACTGGCACCGCGTCCACAGCGCGGAGAAGCCCGCCGTGCCCGCGTCCAATGGCCACAAGGTGGCGGTCATCGGCTCCGGCCCCTCCGGTCTCACCTGCGCGGGCGACCTCGCGCGCCTGGGCTACAAGGTGACGGTCTTCGAGGCCCTGCACCTGGCCGGCGGCGTGCTGGTCTACGGCATCCCCGAGTTCCGCCTGCCCAAGGCCATTGTGCAGAGCGAGATCGACAACCTGGCCGCCATGGGCGTGGACATCGAGACCAACGTGGTCATCGGCCGCACCATCACCATCGACGAGCTGATGGAGACCTGCGGCTTCGAGGCTGTGTTCATCGGCAGCGGCGCGGGCCTGCCCAAGTTCATGGGCATCCCCGGCGAAAACCTCAAGGGCGTATACTCCGCCAACGAGTTCCTCACCCGCATCAACCTGATGAAGGCCTACAGGCCCGGCGCGGCGACGCCCATCCAGCACGCCAGCCGGGTGGCCGTGGTCGGCGGCGGCAACGTCGCCATGGACGCGGCCCGCTGCGCCAAGCGCCTGGGCGCGGAGGTCACCATCGTCTACCGCCGCACCGAGGAGGAGCTGCCCGCCCGCCGTGAGGAGGTCGAGCACGCCATGGAGGAGGGCATCGTGTTCCGCTTCCTGGAGAGCCCGCTGGCCATCCACGGCGATGACCAGGGCTGGGTCAGCGGCATCACCTGCCAGAAGATGGAGCTGGGCGAGCCCGACGCCTCCGGCCGCCGCCGCCCCGTGCCCATCGAGGGCGCCGAGGAGGAGCTGGCCATGGACTGCGTGATCATGGCGCTGGGCACGTCACCGAATCCGCTGATCAAGACCACCACCCGCGGCCTGGAGACCCAGCGCTGGGGCGGCATCGTGGTGGAGGAGGAGACCGGCAAGACCAGCCGGGATGGGGTGTACGCCGGCGGCGACGCGGTGACCGGCGCGGCCACGGTGATTCTGGCTATGGGGGCGGGGAAGACCGCCGCCGCGGCGATTGATGCTTACCTTTCAGGGAAAGCGGATGGCAACTAAACCGTTGCAAGATATGCTTTGCAAGGACGCTCTGCTTAGAGTTCATGCTCTGGGCGAGCGTCTTTTTTGCAGGGAGTTCCGCGCCTGCGGGCGCGGGCAGGGGGCTTTGCGATCGCCCCCTGCACCCCTTCGCGCGGCCGCTCTTGTTTTGGCAGCTATTTGCAACGGTAGCTGATTGCATCCATACGAATGTTGGCGCATGGTACCAAAAGCGTGTGCGGGGGGTCCGGGGGACACACGTCGCAACGTGTCCCCCGGTGTCCTTTGCTACTTTCCCACAAGGGAAAGTAGAGCCTTCAACTTGCGACAGATTGGGTTTTATCGTCTGTATCTTATTAGATTCTTATCAAAAATATGAATCTTTGTTACAATTCTATGTTGCATCCAAAATATGTAATGACAAAAGCCGTGCGATATGCTACAATCTGCATAACGCATCAGCTGACGGGATCGCAGATCATCTTATTTTTCCGCGCCGCCAGCGGCACCCATCGTTCCATACAACCAAACCCTGAAAGGAAGTCTTTTATGAAGCTCGTGCATGAAACCCTACGCCGCTTTGTGGATTCCGGCCAAATCGCCGGCTGCTCCATCAAAATCATCCGCGGCGGCGAAACCCTCCACAAGGAATGCCTCGGCTATGCCAACATCGAACAGCAGACCCCCATCACCGAGAAGACCATCTTCCCCATCGCGTCCATGACCAAGGTCATCACCGTGGCCGGCCTCATGCGGCTGTATGAGCAGGGGCTGTTCAAGCTCTGGGATCCGGTCAGCGAATACCTGCCGGGCTTCAAGAACCCCACCATCGCCGTGGAAAAGCCCGACGGCGGCTATGACATCGTCCCGGCCAAGGGCGAGGTGACCCTGCGCCAGCTCTTCACCATGACCAGCGGCGTCCCCTACGCCGGCAAGGAGACCGCGGCGGCCCGTATCCAGGATCAAAAGGGCGACGCCTATATCGCCGAGCACGGCTCTATGCCGGACACCAAGACCTGGTGCAACATGGTGGGTCAGCTGCCGCTGGCCTTTGAGCCGGGCGAAAAGTGGATGTACGGCTTCTCCATCGACGTGCTGGGCGCGGTGATCGAGGTGCTCAGCGGACAGACCCTGGGCGACTACCTGCAGGAGCACATCTTCGATCCCCTGGGCATGAAGGACACGGGCTTCTACGTGCCCGCCGAGAAGCAGCACCGGGTCGCCACCCTCTACCATATCGACGAGGGCATGAAGCCCGACGACCGGACCTATCCCGCTGAGAAGCCGGCCTTCGAGAGCGGCGGCGGCGGTCTCTTCTCCATCGTGCGCGACTACTCCCGCTTCGCGCAGATGCTCCTGCGCGGCGGCACGCTGGACGGCGAGCGCATCCTGGGCCGGAAGACCATCGACCTGATCGCCACCGACCACCTGACGCCCCAGCAGCAGGCCACCCACAATTGGGACACCCAGCGCGGCTACGGCTACGGCCTCGGCGTGCGGGTGATGAAGAATCCGGAGATTGCCGAGAGCAACGGCTCCGTCGGCGAGTGGGGCTGGGACGGCGCCTTCGGCAACTGGTTCTGCGTCGATCCGAAGGAGAAGCTGACCTGCGTCTATCTGACCACCAATCTGCCGGGCAGTCATTACCGCTTCATCCCGAAGCTGACGGCGGCGATGTATGCGTCGCTGGACTGAAGGCGTGCCTGAAAAGGCAGAGATTTGCAATTCCTGCGGCCTCATGCTATAATGTGAGTTAACGGCTTCGTATCCCCTCCGCCGGGAAGTCGTGTTTGCAGGCGGAGACCTGAATGTGCTTTGCCGGTTCCGGCAGGGATTCCGCGCCTGCGGGCGCGGGCAGGGACTTTGCGATCGCCTTTTGCAAACCTTCGCCCCGCCGATTTGAGACTTTCATTTGGGCTGAGGCACATGAGTTTCAAGGAGTGTGATTTGGTTGTCATCCGACCCATTAGGAGGGCCTATAGTTCTTTTGATCCTTCTCTGCGCCGCCTATGCCTGGGCATCCTGGGCTGACAAGGCGCTGCGCGAGCTGAACAGCACCACGCTGGAGCGCAAGGCCGAGGAGGGTGACGCCCGCGCCGAGAAGCTGCTGCCGCTGGCCGGGAACCACCGCCGCCAGACCGCCGCCCTGCAGGCCGCCATGACCATGTGCATGCTGCTCAGCGGCGCGATCCTCACCCTGTCCCCCTCAGCCCATCTGACCGCCGCCCTGCGCGGCATCGGCCTTGATCTGAACGGCTGGGCCACCGAGATCACCACGCTGGTGCTGGCTTTGGCGCTGACCGTGATCCTCATGGCCGCCTGCTCCGCCGTGCCCAGACGGCTCGCCGCCCGCGATCCCGAGCGCGCCGCCCTCCGGGCCCTGGGGCCCCTGCGCACCCTCGAGCTGGCCCTGCGCCCCGCCACCGCCCTGTCCGCCGGCCTCGGCCGCCTGCTGGCGCACCTGTTCGGCCTCAAGGGCAATGAAGGCGAGGAGGTCACCGAGGAGGACATCCGCCAGATGGTGGACAAGAGCAGCGAGAGCGGCGAGATCGAGGAGAACGAGAAGGAGCTGATCGAGAACATCTTCCGCTTCAACAACCGCACGGCGGAGGATGTGATGACCCACCGCAAGGACGTCGCCGCCCTGTGGATCGACGACGACCACGACACCGTGGTCAAGACCATCCTCGACACGGGCTACAGCCGCTTCCCCGTCTACAACAAGGATATGGACGATATCGTCGGCACGTTGAACACCCGCGATTACCTGCTCAACAGCCACCGCGAGCACCCGCTCGCCCTGCGCGCGCTGCTCCGCGAAGCCTACTTCGTGCCGGAGACCGTGCAGGCCGACGCCCTCTTCCGCGACATGCAGAAGCGCAAGGTGCACATGGCCATCGTGGTGGACGAGTACGGCGGCATCAGCGGCGTGGTCACCATGGAGGATCTGCTGGAGGAGATCGTCGGCAACATCTACGACGAGTTCGACAAGCAGACCGAGAGCGAGATCGTCAAGCTGGAGGACAACCTCTGGCGCGTCTCCGGCTCGGCCCCCCTGGAGGACGTGGCGAAGGAGCTGGACATCCACCTGCCCCCGCAGGAGGATTACGACACCCTGGGCGGCCTGGTCTTCAACGAGCTGACCGCCATCCCGGAGGACGGCAGCCATCCCGAGGTCGAGGCCGAGGGGCTGCGCATCCGCGTGGAGCTGCTGCAGGATCACCGCGTCGAGAGCGCCCTAGTCAGCAAGCTCGTGCCGGAGGAAACGCCCGACGAGGAGAAAAACTGATTGTTTCGGACTCATGTTCCGCCCCTTCCCGAACGGGATACCGCAAGGCATCCTGCGGCGGAATGGGCGGTTTTACAGTAAGCTCTTTCCGAGCGAAGGTTTGCAAAGGGCGATCGCAAAGCCCTTTGCCCGCGCCCGCAGGCGCGGAACCCCTGCTGTTGCCATATGAATCAACAGATTGTTCTTCGTCTATAAGGAGGTACAGTTATGTCCAGTTCTGAACGCTGGTATCCCGGCAGCCTTTCCGACGAGATGACCCCGATGGAGCGCGAGCATATCCGCCTCTCGCGGGAGTTTGCAGCCCAGAGCATGGTGCTGCTGCAGAACGACGGCACCCTGCCTCTGTCCCCCGGCCAGCGCGTGGCGGTCTACGGCTTCGGCGCGCGCCACACGGTCAAGGGCGGCACCGGCTCCGGCGGCGTCAACAACCGGCACACGGACTGTGTGGACGAGGGTCTGCGTGACGCCGGGCTCGTCGTGACCAACACGGCCTGGCTGGACGATTTCGACCGCCGCTACGCCCAGGCGCGCCAGGACTGGGAGGCCCGCATCCTCGCCATGGCAGCGGGCCAGCGGGGCTCTATGGCCCTCTACCGCGCCCACGCCGCCAACCCGATGCAGTCCCCGGAGAGCCCCGCCATCACCCGGGAGGCGGACACCGAGGTCGCCCTCTACGTCCTCTGCCGCGTCTCCGGCGAGGGCGCCGACCGCAAGAACGCCCCCGGCGACTACCAGCTCTCCGAGAGCGAGTGGAGCGACCTGCGCACCCTGACGGCCCTCTACCCCAAGGTGGTGCTGGTGCTCAACGTGGGCGGCATCGTCGACCTGTCCGTGCTGGAGGAGCTGCCCATCACGGCGGTGCTGCTGATGGGCCAGGCCGGTATGTCCGGCGGCTACGCGGCGGCGGATGTGCTGACCGGCGCGGTCAACCCCTCCGGCCGCCTCACGGACACCTGGGCCTGGCACTACGCCGATTACCCCTCCAGCGCCGCCTTCAGCCACAACAGCGGCAACATCATCCAGGAGTTCTACAAGGAGGGCCTCTGGGTCGGCTACCGCTATTTCGACGCCTTCGACGTGCCGGTGCGCTATCCCTTCGGCCACGGCCTCAGCTACACCCGCTTTGCGGTGGAGCCCCTGGCGCTGCGCACGGACGGCAACGGCTGTGTGACGCAGGAGGTGCGGGTGACCAACACCGGCAGTACCGCCGGGCGCGACGCCGTGCAGCTCTACGTCTCCTGCCCCGGCCAGGTGCTGCCCCGGGAGAAGCGGAAGCTGGCCGCCTTCGCCAAGACCCGCCTGCTGGCCCCGGGCGAGAGCGAGGTGCTGTGCCTCTCCTTCCCGCTCAGCGCGCTGGAGATGTGGCACACCGCCCGCGCCGCCTGGCTGATCGAGGCCGGGGACACCTACGTCCTGGTCGGCGAGGATATCGCCCACACCCGGGTGACGGGCACCCTGCGCTTCGAGCGCGAGCACACGGCCCAGCAGCTGAAGAATATCTGCCCCGTGCAGGACGCCTTCAAGGAGATCCAGCCCCCGGCGGATGGCCTCGCCGCCTGGCGCGATGCCTGCGCGAAGGTGGCCGAGGGCCTGCCGGTGCTGACCCTCGACGACGCCGTGACTGTGCGTCCCACGCCCGCCTATGAGGCCCAGCCCCTGCTCCGCGGCGAGGCGCAGGACGAGGCGCTGCAGCGCGTCGTCGGCGGCCTCACCGACCTGCAGAAGGCCCAGCTCTGCTGCGGCCAGCCCAAGGCGGGCGACGCGGAGTTCATCGGCAGCGCGGCGGTCACCCTGCCCGGCGCGGCCGGCGAGACGACCCACGCCCTCGCCGCCAAGGGCATCGACCCGGTGATCCTGGCCGACGGCCCCGCCGGCCTCCGCGTGACCCAGAAATACCAGCTGGACGACAGCGGCACGCCCATCGACCTGAGCTGGGAGCAGAAGCTGCTCAACCGCTTCTTCGGCCATGAGTTCCTGCAGGAGGACCGTCCGATCCACTACACCTTCTGCAGCGCCGTGCCGGTGGGCAGCCTGCTGGCCCAGAGCTTCGACACCGCGCTGCTGGAGGCCGTGGGCGAGCTGATCCGCAAGGAGTCCGAGCTGTTCCACGTCACCCTCTGGCTGGCCCCGGGCATGAACATCCACCGCAATCCCCTGTGCGGCCGCAACTTTGAGTACTACTCCGAGGATCCCCTCGTCAGCGGACTGATGGCCGCAGCCATCACCCGCGGCGTGCAGTCCTCCGGCAAGGTCGGCACCACCATCAAGCACTTCGCCTGCAACAACCAGGAGGAGAACCGCATGGGCGTGGACAGCATCGTGAGCGAGCGCACCCTGCGGGAGCTTTACCTGAAGGGCTTCGAGATCGCCATCCGCCTCGCCCAGCCCATGGCCATCATGACCAGCTACAACAAGGTCAACGGCGTGCACACGGCCAACAGCCACGACCTGTGCAGCGACGCCGCCCGCAGCGAGTGGGGCTTCAGGGGGCTGATCATGACCGACTGGACGACCACCAACGGCAACGGCTCCTCCGCCGTGCGCTGCATCCAGGCCGGGAACGACCTGGTGATGCCCGGCACCCAGGAGGATCTGCGCGAGCTGCTGGACGCCCGCAGCGCAAAGTTTGACAGCGCCCTCGCCCAGAGCGATCTGGACGCCTGCGCCCTGCGGATGCTCTCGATGATGAAGAGAACCGGGCATCTGCACACAGAAGGCTGACGCTGTTCAGATCAAATCTCATGGATCGGTCGCGTAGATTCCGCGCTAAAGGATGCGGCCCGAAGGTCCAGGGCGACCGGAAAACCCTGGTCGCCGCCCGCAGGCGGCGAAATTCCCCTGCGATTGCGTTCATGATGAACAAGGTTCCGCGCCTGCGGGCGCGGGTCAGGGGCTTTGCGATCGCCCCTGACAACCCTTCGCCCGCTTGCTTTGTGTAACGATTGCCAGATGGAACATGAATCCTGCCGAAAAATCTGCCATGTCAGCAGACACCGGCAGGATTTTTCCTCTCCCCGTCGAAACAACAAAGCAGAGACAATCGATATGCCGCATCCTGGATGCCGAAGGAGGTATTGCGATGGCTGATCTTGGCCGTATCGGGGAAGCCCGTTTTGCCCTGCTCGTGGCTGGCGAGCAGCTGCCGATGGAGGAAATCACTGACCTGCTGGGCCTGACGCCCAACCATACCGTGCGCAAGGGCGATCTGCTCAACAAGCTGCCCGAGGTCATCGCCCAGACCGACGAGTGGATCTACACCGTGCCCCTGGTGGATCCCATCGGCGTGGACTCCGTGCTGACGGACATCCTGGAGGGGCTGAGCCGGCGCGTGCCGCAGCTCAACCGGGTCAAAGAACTGGGCAGTCTGACCCTGCGCATCCATCTGCAGAGCGACTTTGCCCAGATGGTGTACCGCCTCACGCCCGAGACCATGGGCAGACTGGTGGAGATCGGCCTCCCGCTGGAGGTTTCCTCGCTCAGTTGGGGCGAGGTGGATATGTAATCATCAGAAACTGAAAAGGGACAGACAACGGCCAGTTCACGCCGCTGCCTGTCCCTTTTCAATTACTCTGAAGACTAAGCCTTTCTTTTCTGACAAATAGGATTGTTCACTTAAACGCATGCAGCGAAGGGGTCCCGGGGGCGATCGCAAAGCCCCCGGGTCGGCCCGCAGGCCGAAACCTCCTTGCGAAAAACAGTTTCATGAAGATCAAATACAACGCCTTGTAGCAGAGGATTTCGCCGCCTGCGGGCGGCGACCAAAGGGCTTTGCGATCGCCCTTTGGAAACCTTCGCCCCTCGCATACATGATGCGGTAATGCTAATTGAGCTATGATTTAGTGCTCAATCCAGTTGAGCGCGCGCTGCACGGCGCGATGCCAGCCACCCAGCAGGTCGGCGCGCTGCTGCTCGCTCATCTTCGGCTCCCAGCGCAGATCCTCGCGCCAGAACCTCGCGGTCTCCTCCGGGCTCTCGTAGAGGCCCACGCCAAGGCCCGCCATCAGCGCGACACCCAGGGCGGTGGTCTCCAGCACCTGGGGCCGGATCACCGGGATGCCCATGATGTCCGCCTCAAACTGCATCAGGAAGCCATTGGCGCTGCCGCCGCCGTCCACCCGCATGGCCTCCGGGCGGAAGCCGCACTCCTTGGTGATGGCCTCCAGCAGGTCAGCGGACTGGTAGGCTGTGGCCTCCAGCGCCGCGCGGACGATGTGCGCCCGGCCCGTGCCGCGCGTCATGCCCACGATGGTGCCCCGGCTGTACATATCCCACCAGGGCGCGCCCATGCCCGTGAAGGCGGGCACCAGGTACACGCCGCCCGTGTCGCTGACGGAGGTGGCCAGCTCCTCGCTCTCGGCGGCGGAGGAGATGAACTTCATCTCGTCACGGATCCACTGGATCGTCGCGCCGCCCATGAACACGCTGCCCTCGGTGGCGTAGGTCGGCTTGCCCGCCATGCGCCAGCCCATCGTGTGCAGCAGGCCGGTCTTCGCGTCCGGGATCTCGCTGCCGGTGTTCATCAGCATGAAGCAGCCCGTGCCGTGAGTGTTCTTCACCGTGCCGGGCTTCAGGCAGGCCTGGCCGAACAGCGAGGCGTGTTGGTCGCCGGCCATAGCGGCCACGGGCACCGGCGCGCCGAGGATCTCCGGATCCAGGGTGCCGATCACCGCGCAGGAATCCACCACCCGCGGCAGGCAGGCCCGCGGGATCTCCAGCATGTTCAGCAGGTCGTCGTCCCAGTCCTGGGTCTTCAGGTTGAAGAGCATGGTGCGCGCGGCGTTGGTCGCGTCGGTCACGTGCGGATGCCCGCTGACCAGGTTCCAGGCCAGGAAGCTGTCGATGGTGCCGAAGCACAGCTGTCCGGCGGCCGCTTTCTCGTGCAGGTTCAGGTGGTTGAGCAGCCAGCGCAGCTTGGTGCCGGAGAAATAAGCGTCCGGAACCAGGCCGGTCTTTTCCACGATCCTGTCGCTGTAGCCCTCCGCCACCAGCTTCTCCACGTCGGGCGCGGTGCGGCGGCACTGCCAGACGATGGCGTTGTAGACGCACTCGCCCGTGCGGCGATCCCACAGCAGGGTCGTCTCGCGCTGGTTGGTGATGCCGATGGCGGCGATGTCCTCCGCGGAGACGCCGCTGAGCGCCACAGCCTTCTGCAGGGCGTTGATCTGCGTGCGCAGGATCTGCTTCGGGTCATGCTCGACCCAGCCGGGATGCGGGAAGATCTGCGGGAATTCCTCGGCGCAGACCGCCAGCATACGGCCCTCCGTGTCAAATACGACGGCGCGGGAGCTGGTGGTGCCCTGATCCAGGGCAATCAAAACTTTACCGGGCATGGCTATCACTCCTGTTGCATTTGGTTTGATTGTTACCAGTATAGCACAGCCGCACAGGAAATGCAATCACATTTGCGTCCCACGATCAGGACGCTTCACACAGATTCGCGGATTCCTTCACCCATCTTTCACTTTTCGCCCATGCGCCGCACAGCTTGCCGGGTAAAATGATCCTTGCCGGCTGACAGAGCGCAGCCGGCAGCCGCCGACAGAGCGGCGGAGGAAAGGAGCGAATCCCCATGACAAGCGCGAAAAAGATTCTGAATGCACTGCTGATCACGGCCATGCTGGCCACTTCCATACCTGCCTATGCGGACGACACCGCCACCCCGCCCGAGCTGCCCGCCATGACCCAGGGCCAGCCCCCGGAGGGCATGGGCACGCCGCCCGACGGCCAGCCCCCGATGGGCACGCCCCCGTCCGGCGGCCGCGGCGGTCAGATGGGCACACCTCCGGACGGCATGCCCGGCGGCATGATGGGCGGCCCCGGCGGCGGCAGCTCTCAGCCCGAGAGCTATGACGCGGTCGTCACCGTGAGCGAGGGCGAAACCGCCATCACCGAGGACATCGCCTCCACCGGCACAGACGAGAACGCCCTGCTGGTCGACGGCGGCAGCGCCACGGCGGACGGCGTCACCATCACCCGCGAATCGAGTGACTCCACCGGCGGCGACAGCGCTTCCTTCTACGGCGTCGGCGCGGCGGTGCTGGTCACGGACGGCGACGTCACCGTGGAGAACGCGACAATCACCACCGACGCGGCGGGCGGCGCGGGCGTCTTCGCCTACGGCAGCGGCGTAGCCACCGTGAAGAACACCGCCATCACCACCAAGCAGGGCACCTCCGGCGGCATCCACGTGGCCGGCGGCGGCACCCTCGTCGCCGAGAACTGCACCGTGGAGACCTACGGCGGCTCCGCGGCGGCCATCCGCTCCGACCGCGGCAGCGGCACCATGACCGTCAGCGGCGGCACCTACACGGCCCACGGCAACGGCTCCCCCGCGGTCTACGTCACGGCGGACATCTCCATCGAGAACGCCGAGCTGAACGCCACTGGCTCCGAGGCCCTCTGCCTCGAAGGCCTCAACGCCGTGCGCCTGTACAACTGCACCCTGACCGGCTCCATGCCCGACCAGGAGCAGAACGACAACACCTGGACCGTCATCCTCTACCAGTCCATGTCCGGCGACGCGCAAGTCGGCGAGGGCAGCTTCCTGATGGACGGCGGCTCGCTGATCTCCGAGAACGGCGGCCTGTTCTACACCACCAACACGGACAGCGTCTTCACCCTGCGCAATGTCAGCATCACGGCGGCGGATGACTGCGAATACTTCCTGCGCGTGACCGGCAACAGCAACCAGCGCGGCTGGGGCGCGTCCGGCGCGAACGGCGCCAACTGCGTCTTCACCGGCATCGCCCAGGAGATGAACGGCGACATCCTGTGGGACAGCATCTCCACCCTGAACCTCTACGTGACCGAAGGCTCGGTGCTGACTGGCGCGGTGATCGACGACGAGACCCACGCCGGCAGCGGTGGCGACGGCTCCTGCACCGTGACCATCGACGCGGCCTCCACCTGGGTCGTCACCGGCGACAGCACCGTGACCGCCCTGCACTGCGCGGGCACCATCGTCGATGCCAGCGGCACGTCCGTCACCATCCGCGACGTGAACGGCGCCGTGCTGCAGCAGGGCGACAGCCTCTACACCATCACCGTGGACAGCTTCGACACCGAGGCGGACTGCTCCGGCGCGGGCACTGTCGATACCTTCGCGGAGCATCGGGTGTGAGCGTATTCGCCCGCTCCCCGGGTATGGCTCGATCTTCTATCTGATAAGAGGTTTCTCCCCCATCCCCAGACGCGTCTGGCCCCCTCCCGGCCGGACGCGCCTTTTCTGTTTTTCAGGCTGTGGCGCGGGGAAAAGCCCTTGATTTTCCATGCGGGTTGGTCTATCATCTTTCCTGAGAAGGCGGGCGACCTTGCCTGACTTTCCGAAACCTGACGGAGGACAGACTCCGGTCTGTAATGAGCATTTTTATGCAGCAATCGAACCGGCGCAGCGTGAAGGGGCCGATGATGCTCCTGCTCTGCGCGATGATCTGGGGCTCGGCCTTCTCCGTGATGAAGAGCGCGCTGGACACCCTGCCCCCTCTGACCCTGCTGACCGTGCGCTTTCTGGGCGCGTCGGCCGTGCTGGCCCTCGTCTTTCACCGCCACCTGAAAAACCTGACCCGGGCCGTCATGCGCAAGGGCGCGCTGGCCGGCGTGCTGGAGGCCGCGGCCTACGTGGTGCAGACCTGGGGTCTGCAGGACACGACGCCCGGCGTCAATGCCTTCCTCACGGCCACCTACTGCGTACTGGTGCCCTTCGCCGCCTGGGCCTGGTTCCATGACCGTCCCACGGGACGGCAGGTGTTCGCGGGCTTTCTGTGCCTGGTGGGCATCGGCCTGCTCTCCCTCTCGGACAGTCTGAGCATGGGGCGCGGCGAGGCGCTCTCGCTGCTGTGCGGCGTGCTCTTCGCCCTGCAGGTGACCGCCATCTCCCGCTTCGGCCGCGAGGGTGACGTGCTCATGCTGACCCTCGCCCAGCTGATCACGGCTGCCCTGTTCTGCGGGACGCTGACCCTCGTCATGGGCGAGCGGCTTCCGGCGGGCCTCGGTACCTCCGAGGCGCTGCACCTCATCTATCTCGCGGTGATCTGCACCGCCCTGCCCCTGACCCTGCAGAACGTGGGCCAGAGCCTCACCCCCGCCGCGCCCGCCGCCGTGATTCTCTCGCTGGAGAGCGTCTTCGGTGTGCTCACGTCGGTGCTGGTGGGCATGGAGAGCCCGACCCCGCGCCATCTCGTGGCCTTCGTGCTGGTCTTCGCCGCCGTGCTGCTGGGACAGATGACAGGTGAGAAGAAGGCTGACCCGAAGTCCCTGCGGGAGGTCTCATGAGCCGCAGACGTTTCTTGCTTGCCCTGGCCGTCATCGCGGTGGATCAGCTGACCAAGGTTTGGGCGCGCAGCCTGAGCGCTCCCCTGGCACTGCTGCCGGGGCTTTTCCAGGCGCGGCACACCGAGAACACGGGCATCGCCTTCAGCCTCCTCAGCGGCGCGCCCTGGCTGGTGACGCTGCTGACCGCCGCGCTGATTCTCGCGGCCCTCTGGCTCCTGCGGGACCGCCCTGCCGACCGCCTCGGCGGCACCGGCGCGGCCCTCGCCTGGGGCGGAGCCGTCAGCAACCTGATCGACCGCCTCTGGCAGGGCAGCGTGACGGACTGGATCGAGCCGCTGTTCGTGCGCTTCGCCGTGTTCAACCTGGCCGACGCCCTGCTGGTGATCGGCATCGCCCTGGTGACCCTCTCCCTGCTGCTGCACCCCCAAGCCTGGGACAAGGCTTCCGACCCACACACGAAAGAGAAACCTCATGGATGAACAGCTGTATCGCCTGACCGCCGACGGTCAGCGACTGGATACCTTCCTGGCCGGGGAGACCGGCCTGACGCGCAGCCGCGTGGCCAGGCTGATGGAGCAGGGCCTGTGCCTGGTGGACAGCAAACCCGAGACCAAGGCCGGCGCGAAGCCGAAGCCCGGCGCGGTGGTGGAGCTGCGGGTGCCCGCGCCTAAGCCCGCCAAGCCCGAGGCCCAAGATATTCCCCTGGAGATCCTCTACGAGGACGACGCCCTGGCCCTGGTCCACAAGCCCTGCGGCATGGTAGTGCACCCAGCCCCGGGTCATGAGGACGGCACCCTCGTCAACGCCCTGCTCTACCGGCTGGACAGCCTCGGCAGCATCGGCGGCGAGGAGCGGCCCGGCATCCTCCACCGCCTGGACAAGGACACCTCCGGCCTGCTCCTGATCGCCAAGACCGACGCCGCCCAGCTCAGCCTCAGCGCCCAGCTGGCCGCGCGCACCATGGAGAAGCACTACCGCGCCCTGGTCTCCGGCACCATGGCCCAGGAGCGCGGCTTCATCGACCAGCCCATCGCCCGCAGCAAGAAGGACCGCCAGCGCATGGCCATCGATCCCCAGGGCCGCAGCGCCCAGACCGAGTGGACCAAGCTGGCGGAGGGCCGCGGCTGCACCCTGCTGGACGTGCACATCCTGACCGGCCGCACCCACCAGATCCGCGTGCACATGCTATCCATCGGCCACCCGGTGCTGGGCGATCCGATTTACGGCTCAGGCCGCGCGCTGCCCATGCCTCGGCTGATGCTGCACGCATACTCCCTCGCCTTCGACCATCCGGTCACAGGCGAGCGGATGACCTTCACGGCCCCGGTGCCGGAGGCCTTCCGCGCCGGTCTGAAGAAGGCCGGCCTGCAGGAGGACGCGGCGGACGCGCCCGTGCCCGCGCCGGCCGATCGGAGGTGACGGGATGATGCAGCTGCAGCTTTTACAGCCCGGGGATGCCGAAGCCCTGCTCAGCTTCTACGAGAGCGTGAAGGGCACGCCCGGCAGCGTCTGGGACAAAGACTATCCCGCCATGGAGAACGTGCTGGACGATATCGCCCGGGCCTGCGCCTGGGCCTTCATGGAGGAGGGCCGCATCGTCGCGTCCATCTCGACCGAGGAGGACGACGTGCTGCTGACCGACTGCCCGGTCGACCGCAGCCTGCGCTCGGTGTGCATCACTCGCGTGGCCGTCGCCCGGGATCACCAGGGACAGGGCCTTGCCGCCCAGCTGGTCGAAGCCCTGCTGCCCATCCTGCGGGAGCGGGGCATTCAGGCCGCCCGCCTGCTGGTCAGCGATCAGAACCCCGCCGCGATGAAGACCTATGCCGCCTGCGGCTTCCGCATCGTCGGGAGCTGCTTCATGTACGGACACAGCTATTTCTGCGAGGAAAGGCTGCTCTGAGAGCCTGCCCCGCACGCATGAATACCCCAAGGACAGCATAAGGAGGCGTACCATCATGGCAAGCACCAAGCTCGGCACCCTGCTCAAGCAGGCCCGCACCGACGCGGGTCTGACCCAGGCGGCCCTGGCGAAGAAGGCCGGCGGCGGCCTGACCGCCGCGCAGATCAGCAAGGCAGAGCGCGGCGAGGACACCCTCACCCAGGATCAGCTCAAGCGCATCGCGAAGGCCACCGGCGTGACCCAGGCCTCGCTGCTGGAGGCCTCCCGCGCGCCCACACAGACCGTGCTCGGCGCGGCCCTGTCCTCCACCCGGACGGCCGCGGCGAAGACAGCCCCGGCCAAGTCCACGGCGAAAGCGGCCCCGGCCAAATCCACGGCCAAGAAGACATCCGCCACAAAAACGGCTGCCACCAAGACAGCCGCACCGAAGACGCCCGCCAACGCGGACAGCACCATGAAGGTGACCGCCGCCGAGCGCAAGCTGGTGGAGCTCTACCGCGCGGCCACCGGCAACCAGAAGAAGGCCGCCGTCAAGGTGCTCCGCGGCGAGGCGGACAGCCTGGTGGACGACATCCTCGGCAGCGGCGGCATGGCCGGCCAGATCGGCGGCGCGCTGGAGGATCTGCTGGGCAACCTCATCGGCGGCAGATAAGCCCGAAGGGCCCGCGCTTCCTTGACACGTCCCGCCGCCCGTGGTATCATCGTTGCGGACGATGAGCATAACGGAAAGGGGTAAGGCCATCCATGCGCACACCATGGCAGCGGATCACGCGCCACCGGGAGGAGCTTCTGGTGGGTCTGATGCGATTTCTGGCCTACGCCGGGCTGACGCTGCTCTTTTTCGGACTGATGAGCATCCAGAACTGGCCGCTGCGGCACCTGAGCCGTACCCTGGCCACCACCGCCCTGACCTGGTCGGCGATGACCCTGGCGATGAAGGCGGTCTACGGCGGCTACGATGTGGGGCGCAAGAAGAACAAGCCCATCATCTCCAGCATGGCGCTGGCCGTGGTCTGCGTGGATCTGGTCACCTACCTCCAGCTGCAGATCATGAACGTGAACGAGAACCGCTACGCCCATCTGCGGCTTTTCGGCGTGGACGCCCTGTGGCTGCTGCTGACCCTCATCGCCCAGTGCGTGTGGATCGTGCTGATGGTGCGCTGGGGCAACAAGCTGTATTTCCACCTCTATCCCCCGCGCCGCTGCCTGCTGGTGCTCGGCTCGGCGGAGGAGCGCGCGCCTATCCAGCGCAAGCTGGACCGCTACGCCCTGCAGTGGAAGGTGACGGACGTCGCCCTCGCGGATGAGGCTGATCTTGACAAGCGCATCGACCGGGCCGAGATCGTCGTGATGTCGGACGTGCCGGACGCGCGGCGCATGTCGCTCCTGAAAACCTGCTATGACCTGCACCGGGACGTGCTCTGCAAGGCCCAGCTGCAGGACATCATGCTCTCCTCCTCCGCGCCCATGGTGGTGGACGACGCGCCCTTCCTGGAGATGGACTACCACAAGATGACGCTCTCCCAGCGCATCGTGAAGCGGCTGATGGACATCTTCATCTCCGCGCTGGTGCTCATCGTGCTCTCCCCCGTGCTGCTGGCCATCGCCATCGCGGTGCACGCGGAGGACGGCGGGCCCGCCATCTTCAAGCAGAAGCGCATGACGGTGGGCGGCCATCCCTTCACCATCCACAAGTTCCGCACCATGCGCGTGCAGACCGGCGAGCCGGAGCACTCCGCCACCACCGACGACGACCGCATCACGAAGGTGGGCGCGTTCCTCAGGCGCACCCGGCTGGACGAGCTGCCTCAGTTCTGGAACATCCTCCTGGGCGACATGACCCTGGTGGGGCCGCGGCCTGAGATGCTGGCCAACGTGGAGAAATACAAGATGGAGCTGCCCACCTTCGTCTACCGCGAAAAGATGAAGGCCGGCCTGACCGGCTACGCCCAGATCGAGGGCAAATACAACACGACCCCCGAGGACAAGTTGATGCTCGACCTGATGTACATCGAGAGCTTCTCCCTCTGGAGCGACGTGCGGCTGCTGTTCCGCACCTTCACGGTGATCTTCAAAAAGGACTCTACCGAAGGGTTTGAGAAATAATAGATTAGGAGACTTAACTATGACAACTCTGCTGATCATGGCCGCCGGCCTTGGCTCGCGCTACGGCGGCAACAAACAGATCGACGGCATCGGCCCCAACGGCGAGATTCTGATGGAATACTCCATCCACGACGCCCTCGAAGCCGGCTTCGACAAGGTTGTGTTCGTCATCAAGAAGAGCATGGAGACGCTCTTCCGCGAGAAGATCGGCGACAAGATCGCCGCCAAGGCGAACGTGGCCTACGCCTTCCAGGAGTACGACAGCCTGCCGGACGGCTTTGTGCCGCCGGAGGGCCGCACCAAGCCCTACGGCACGGTGCACGCCGTGCTCTGCGCCAGGGACGTGATCCACGAGCCCTTCGCCGTGATCAACGCCGACGACTACTACGGCAAGGACGCCTTCACCGCCATGGCCGCGTCCCTGCACGGGATGGCCGGTCAGGAGCTGGCCGCCTCCATGGTCGCCTACGATCTGAAGAACACCGTCTCCGAAAACGGTACGGTGACCCGCGGCGTGTGCGAGGTGGACGAAAACCGCCATCTGGTAAAGGTCACGGAGACCTACAAGATCAAGCCCGACGGCCAGGGCGGCATCCGCGACTACGCCGGCAGCGACGAGGGCGTGGCGCTGGATCCCGACGCGCCTGTGAGCATGAACTTCTGGGGCTTCACGCCCGGCTTCTTCCCCGCGGCGGAGAAGTACCTCACGCGCTTCCTGCGCGAGGAGCACGACAACCCCCTCAAGTGCGAGTACGTGCTGCCGACCCTGGTCGACCAGCTGATGCACGAGGAGCACCTCACGGTGGACGTGCTGAACACCCACGCCGTGTGGTTCGGCGTGACCTACCGCGAGGACAAGGCCACCGTCGCCGCCGAGCTCAAGAAGCTCCACGACGCCGGCGCGTATCCGGAGAGACTCTAAAATCAACAGTCTGCTGAATAAGGCGGCGTGCCTGCGGGCGCTGAACCCTCGCAAAGCATTGTATGGGAGGATACATCCATCATGAACATTCTGACAACCGGCGGCGCGGGCTTCATCGGCTCGCACACCTGCGTGGAGCTGATGAAAGCAGGCCATCACGTCATCGTCGTGGATAACTACGTCAACAGCCAGCCCGAAGCCCTTCGCCGTGTGGAGGAGCTGGGCGGCATGCCCGTGAAGAGCTACACCGCCGACGTGTGCGACGCTGAGGCGATGGAGCGCATTTTCAGCGAGAACGAGATCGACGCCGTGATCCACTTTGCCGGACTGAAGGCCGTCGGCGAAAGCGTGCATCAGCCCCTGCGCTACTACCGCAACAACCTCGACTCCACCCTCACCCTCTGCGAGACCATGGAGCGCCACGGGGTGAAGCGCATCGTCTTCTCCTCCTCCGCCACCGTGTACGGCGTGCCGGACGAGGTGCCGCTGCGCGAGGACATGTTCTGCAAGGGCTGTACCAACCCCTACGGCTGGACGAAGTACATGATCGAGAAGATCCTGGGCGGCATCGTCGAGGCCGACCCCGAGTGGAGCGTGGTGCTGCTGCGGTACTTCAACCCCATCGGCGCCCACGAGAGCGGCCGCATCGGCGAGAACCCCAACGGCATCCCCAACAACCTGATGCCCTACATCACCAAGGTGGCCGCGGGCCAGCTGGATCACCTCTCGGTGTTCGGTAACGACTACGCGACCCACGACGGCACCGGCGTGCGCGACTACATCCACGTGGTGGATCTGGCCAAGGGTCACGTGGACGCCTGCGCCTACGCCGCTCAGCACACCGGCTGCGAGATCATCAACCTCGGCACGGGCATCGGCTACAGCGTGCTGGATATCGTGAACGCCTTCGAGAAGGCCAACGGCGTGAAGGTGCCCTATGTGATCACCGACCGCCGCCCCGGCGACGTGGACGCCTGCTATGCCGACCCCGCCAAGGCGGAGGCCCTGCTGGGCTGGAAAGCCGAGCGCAACCTGGAGGACATGTGCCGCGACGCCTGGCGCTGGCAGACCATGAATCCCAACGGATACAAGGGCTGAATTTCCGCGCGGCGGCTGTGAGAAGCCGTCGCGCTTTTATCAATGAAAACACAGAAAGGACAGGAGCCATGAACGGAACCCTGATGGTCTTCGGACAGGCGGGCGCCTGCTGTGCGGAAGCCGTGGCGCACATGTGCGCGGTGGGGCTGATCGGCGCGGATCGCCTGCGCTTCACCCTGATCGGCGTTCCCGAGGCGTCCGCCCTGCGCCTGCAGACCCTGGTCGAGGACTACTCCCTGGTGCGCGAGGGCTTTGGGAACGAGGTCCACGAGGGCTTCGGCCCCCGCCTGTCCATCTGCGCCTATCCCGAGACCGGGGCCGGTGTGACCCCGGCGTCCCTGCGCCGGGAGCCCGACGACAGCCTGCTGCTCAACGCCCTCCTGGACGCGAACGCCCAGGAGCAGCCCGGCCTCAGCGGCACCCCCGCCGCCTCCGCCCTCACCTGGAAGGCGCTGCTGGCCGCTCCGCCCACCGGCGCCCTCGGCGACGCCCTGCAGCGGCTCGAGGAACGGCCGGACAGCGAGACGGTCATCCTCTGCGGCAGTCTGTGTGAGGGAAGCGCCGGCGCGTCGCTGATGGAGATCGCTGAGGTGATCCGCCGCCGCGCCGGGGACAGCCCCTCCGTGGGCGCGGTGGTACTGCTGCCCGTCACCCAGGGGGACGACGCCGGTCTGTGCAAATCCACCCTGCTCACGCGGGGGGCTCCCGCCCAGCGGCTGTGGATGATCGGCCTGCCCCAGGATTACCGCGAGGCGGAGAGCGAAGGCCCCTCCGCCCATCTCGTGCACCTGCTGGCGGCCCGGGCCGTGGCGGGTCTGCTGGCCGGCGAGGGCGGCGCGAGGCTGTTTGCCGCGCCCGAGGGTGCCTTCCGCTGGAGTCTCTTAGGCGAGAGCGAGGGTCCGCGCTGGCGCTTCGGCTGTGAACGCGCGCTGCGGGCCGCCTACCTGCTGCTGGCCGAGTACGGCGAGCCCGCCGTCCGCATGATCGCCAGCCCGAACTGGCTGCGCGACCGCCTCACCGGCTGGTACGGCGCGTGGTTCGGCCTGGAGCGCAAGCAGACGCCCGAGGCCCGCGAGGAGGACCGGGAAGCCCTGCTCGCCGCCATGCGTCTGGGACGGAGCTACACCGCCTGGATGGCGCAGCTGTGCAGGGCGCTGCCCCTGCCCCTGCGCGACGCCGACCGGCTGCAGGCGGCCCGGAGCGAGGCGGAGAAGCAGTACCGCGAGGTGCTGGAGCTGGCGGGCCAGCTGGCCCTGGTGCGCGCCGAGATGGAGCGCAGCGGCATGGGCCGCGAGAAGATCGTCCACCGCCACGACATGACCGACAGCGAGTCAGAGGCCGCCGTGAAGCAGATGAACGAGCTGCAGGACGCCCTGAACGCCGCGACGGAAACCCAGGCCGGCCTGAGCCAGCGCCTGGGCGGACGCGGCCGGCGCGCCATGCTGCAGGAGGCGGTCACCGCCTGCGCCGAGGAAGCCGACGGCATCCGCGCCCAGGCCGAGGAGGCCCAGCGCCGCATCGAGCGCGCCGCCCTCGTCGCCACCGCGGAGGAGATGCCTAAGGTGGACGCGGCCCGCGCCAGGCTCGAGCGCCTCTCGCGCCACCTGACCGCCATGGACGGGCGCACCGCCCGCGCCGCCGAGGATCTGCGCGCGGCCCAGGCGGACGACAAGCGCCTGCAGCCCCCGCAACTGGACACAGAAGCCGAAGGCATGCCTACCGACAGCCGCGCGCCCTTCGACGCCGCCTGGCTGGAGGGCCTGCAGGAGCTGCAACGCGTGGAGGGCCGCGACCGCAAGCAGCTCCTGCAGCAGCTGGAGCAGGGCTGGCCCTGGCCGCGACAGCCGCTGACAGCGCTGCGGGAGGCCGTCTCCCTGCCCGACGACACCCTGCGCGACTGCCCCGCGCCCGCCCGCTTCCTGGATCACCTGCTGGCCTGCTGCGGCGGCACCCGCGAATCGTGAGTCCCACAGTCCCATCCCATCGGGAGGTAACCCATGCCCGGCACGATCAAACAAGGATTTCTCTTTTTCCCCGATGAAGACCTGACCCCCGACCTCGCCCCCGGCATCGGCCCGGTGGTTGCGGAGGATGCGGAGCGGCTCTGGCGCGAGGCCGGCGAGGCCATCCATGCCGTCGCCGCCGGCGCGCCGACACCCCTGTCCGTGGCGGAGGAGCTGCGCACCTCCCTCGACGCCGGCGACGAGACCGCCTGGCGCGGGCTGATGGCCGTGACGCTCCTCAGCGACATCTGGCCCGACTGCCCGCCGGTGACCGTCCGCGTCATCCATGCCGAGGACAGCCCGCTGGCCACCGCCGTGCTGGCCGACACAGGCAGCGACTGCCTGCGCCTGGCGCTCATCGGCGAGGAGGGCCGCGAGGAGGTGCTCGGCCTGTGCGACCCGGCCTGGGGCGTCATCCCGGCCGCCCGCATCGACCGGGCACTGCCGCTGATTCCCGGGCGGATCGCCTGGCTCGACCGCGAGACCGGGCAGTGGAGCGATCCCATCCCCGCCCTGGGCCGCCGGGAGCGGCTGGTGCTGACCGCCCGGCTGAAGGCCCTGCGCGACTGCCCCGCCGCCGGACGCTTTGCGGAAGATCTGCAGGCCCGGGAGGAGGAGGTCACGGAGGCCTCCCTCCACGGCGCGGAGGCCGGGCGCTACCAGACCCGCATCAAGGCGGTGCACTGCCTGCGCGGGCTGAAGGGCTTCGAGGCGCTGACGGCCCGCGAGGACACGGTGATGCCGGTGCTGACCCATCCCCTGCTGCAGGCCTTCTCCCTGCGCGAGCTGCTGCCGGCCCCCGAGGAGGGCCGCGTCTGGCTCTGGCGGGGGGTGCCCTTCGCCCGGGACAACGGCCGCATCGGCCTGGAGCCCTACGGCGGCGAGGGTGAGGCGGAGACCATGGAGGCCCTCGCCGGGGAGCTACGCCTGCTGGAAAAGCACAGCCTTCCCTTCCTGCGCCGGGAAGCCCAGACCCTGGCCGAATGGGACAAGGGCGCCGAGCGCACCGTCAGCCAGGAGGCCCGGGAGCTGGTGCTGACCTGGCAGCACCGCGCCGAGGAGAGCGCCCTGCGGCCCGCGGGCCCGCTGAGCGTCGCCTGCCCCGTGGCGGACGAGCAGACCAGCCCCGCCATCCATCTGCTGCTGCGGGAGCGCCTCGGCGACAGCCTGGCGCAGACCGCGTGCCAGCCCTTCAGCGACAACCTGCTGCTGCTGCGCGACGGCGATTTGGGCGATGAGACCCTCAGCCAGAACTGCCTGGTGCGCATCGGCGAGATCACCTACACCGCCGTGCCGCCCCTGAGCGAAGCGCTGACGGAGGCCATCGCTCGCTCCGGCTGGACGAACGAGGGCCTGCAGATCGGCAGCTTCCGCTTCGAGGCCCGGGCCTCCGGCCACGTGGAGGCCTCCCTGTCCCTGCGCGGCAAGGGCCTGGTCCGCTGCGTGCGCGACTACAGGCCCGAGGAGATCCAGCGCCCCGACGCGGCCCCGGAGGTTTCCCTCTGGCCCGCCGTGCCCATGGAGCGCAGCCGCTGGCGCGCCTACTATCTGAGCGCCCGAGGCGCGGAGATCCGTTACCTGCGCGGTGACAGCTGGGAGATGTGTGCGCCGACCGGCCCGGACGCCCTGGTGCGCACGGACAGCTTCCCCTGGTGCGTGGCCCTGCGCCGCGACGGCCGCAGCGTCGGCGCGCTCCCCTGCCGCGCCGCCCTCTGCCATCCCGGCGACCGCGGCATCGCGACCGTGGCCCTGGACGTGGGCGACGCGGGTGTGACCCTGGCTATCTCCTTCGGCGGCGAGGCCGAACCGATCCAGATGCCGTCCCTCTGGCGCGTGCTGGTGCGCGGCGGCGAGGCGAACACAGAGCTGACGCCCCTGCCTGTGTGGCCCCTGGGGCCTGTGCTGCCCAGCGCCGTGCTGCCCCGCGGCGAGATGGGCGGCGACCCCCAGCCCTTTGAGGACGGCTGGATCTGCCCCGAGGAGCTGGGCGACGTGAAGCAGCCCGTGTTCCCCCTCACCCGGCGCGTGGACGACACGGGCCGCAATGCCCGCCGCCTGCTGCTGCGGGAGGCGATGCTGCTGTGCAGCTTCCACGCGGTGATGCACGGGGCTATCGGCATCCGCTGGCGCGCCGCGATTCCCTCCGCCATGGACGGCGACCAGGCCGTCGATTTCGTCGAGACCCTGCGTGCCTGCGCCGCCCAGACCGAGCGCCTGACCGGCCTGCCCCTGGCCGCCGGCGAGGCTGTGGAGGCCGTGCGCGCGACCCAGGCCGAGGCCCACGCCCTGCGCAACGGCGGTCTGGCCGGCTCCAGCTTCCTGATGCTGGACGTCGGCGCGGCCTCCACCGGTGTCGCCGTATGGCTCTACGGCATGGATCGGCCCGCCCTGGAGCTGCGCCTGCGCGGCGGCGTGATGACCGATCTGCTCAGCGCTCTGACCGCCCGGCCCGCCTGCGCGGCGGACGACCTGGGCGAGGCCGGCAGCGCCCTGGCCGCGTCCGCGGCAAACACGTCCGATCCCTCGGGCGAAGCGCCTTGGCGCCTGGAGCGCCTCTTCGGGGCCCACATGCCCGAGACCATGGCCGCCTTCGCCCAGAAGAACCTGACGGGTCAGGGCACCTGGGCCCAGGCCGTGCTGCTGCTCAGCTTCGCGGCCCGGTGCACCGTGGGCGGCATGGCCCTGGAGGCCCTGCGGCGCGACAGCATGCTGTCCAGCCACCTGCCCGGCGAGCTTCCCATGTGGATGCTCGGCCGCGGCTGCCGCGCCCTCACCGCCATGGATGACGGCACACGCATGCAGCTGACTGCGTTCCTGCGCGTGGGCATGCACATGAACCACCCGGTGCGCGCCTTCCGCCTGGCGCTGACGGACGCGCCGAAGCTGGAGGCCGTGCGGGGTCTGTGTGATCCCTCGGTGCGCCCCGGCGAGACGCCCATGCTGGACAGCCCCATCACCCCGATTCCCACCGAGGAGATGGCGGCCCAGTTCCTGCGGCAGTTCGCCCTGCTGCTGCCCGGCGCGGCAGCCATGCTCTTCCCCGGCGTCTTCGCCCCCGGCGGCTACCTGATGCCGGAGATGGAGGAGCGCATCCGCTCGGCTGTGCGCCGCCATCCCACCACGGGTGCGCAGGCCTTCCTGGATACCATCGGCACCCTGCTGTGCGAAAGCCTCTCGGCCCTCGCGGCCTCGGAGGCCGCAGCCGGTGAGACCGCCGTCGCGGCAAGCAAGAAAGGACAGAATACATGACACTCAAGGATTTGGAACTCGGTCAATCCGCACGCATCGAGGAGATCGGCGGCGAGGGCGCGCTCCGGCAGCACCTGCTGGACATGGGCGTCCTCCCCGGCGCCGAGCTGACGCTGATGAAGCACGCGCCCCTGGGCGACCCGCTGGAGATCCGCATCCACGGCTATGAGCTGACACTGCGGCTCGCGGACGCCGAGACCATCGCCGTCACACCCATCCAGGCCCGGGAAGCCGCCCTCCCCAAGGTCGCGCCCCGAAAGGCCTCCGCCCACCCCGGCCTCGGCGAGGAGGGCAAATTCCACCCCAAGGGCAGCGGCAATCCCCTGCCCGAGGGCACGGTGCTGACCTTCGCCCTCATCGGGAACCAGAACAGCGGCAAGACCACCCTCTTCAACCAGCTCACCGGCGCCAACCAGCACGTCGGCAACTTCCCCGGCGTCACCGTGGACCGCAAGGACGGCGCCATCCGCGGCCACAGCGGCACGCTGGTCACCGACCTGCCCGGCATCTACTCCATGTCCCCCTACTCCAGCGAGGAGCTGGTCTCCCGCAACTTCGTGCTGCAGGAGAAGCCCAAGGCCATCATCAACATCGTGGACGTGACCAGCATCGAGCGCAGCCTCTACCTGACCATGCAGGTGCTGGAGATGGGCATCCCCACCGTGGTGGCCCTCAACATGATGGACGAGATGACCGGCAACGGCGGCTCGGTGGACATCAATGCCATGGAGGCCCTGCTGGGCGTGCCCGTGGTGCCCATCGCTGCGGCGAGGAACGAAGGCGTGGACGAGCTGGTGCGGCACGCCCTGCACATCGCCAAATACCAGGAAAAGCCGCTGCGCCAGGACTTCTGCGACAGCACCGACCACGGCGGCGCGGTGCACCGCTGCCTGCACGCCACCATCCACCTGATCGAGGATCACGCGGAGAAGGCCGGCTTGCCCGTGCGCTTTGCCGCCAGCAAGTGCATCGAGGGCGACGAGCTGATCATCAGCCAGCTGGCCCTGGATCAGAACGAGCGCGAGACCCTGGACCACATCGTGCTGCAGATGGAGAAGGAGCGCGGCCTGGACCGCAGCGCCGCCATCGCCGATATGCGCTTCACCTACATCCGGAAGGTCTGCGACCAGTGCGTGACCAAGCCCGCCGAGAGCCGCGAGCACCTGCGCAGCGAGAGGCTCGACCGGGTGCTGACCGGCCGGTGGACGGCCATCCCCATGTTCATCGCCATCATGGCCTGCGTGTTCTACCTGACCTTCCATCTCATCGGGCCCTTTCTGCAGGATCTGATGCAGGCCGGCATCGACGCTCTGGCGGGCGTGGTGGAGAGCGCCATGGCCGCCGGCAGCGTCAACCCCGCCATCCAGCAGCTGGTGCTCAAGGGCATCTTCGAGGGCGTGGGCAGCGTGCTGAGCTTCCTGCCCATCGTCGTGACCATGTTCTTCTTCCTCTCCCTGCTGGAGGACAGCGGCTACATCGCCCGCGTGGCCTTCTTCATGGATAAGCTGCTGCGCAAGATCGGCCTGTCCGGGCGCAGCATCGTGCCCATGCTGATCGGCTTCGGCTGCTCGGTGCCCGCCGTGATGTCCACCCGCACCCTGCCCAGCGAGCGCGACCGAAAGATGACCGTGCTCCTGACCCCCTTCATGAGCTGCACGGCGAAGGTGCCGATCTACGGCTTCTTCGCCAGCGCCTTCTTCCCCGGCAACGGCTGGTGGATCACCACGGGGCTGTACGTGCTGGGCATCGTCACCGCGATTTTCGCAGCCCTGCTGTACAAGAAGACCCTGTTCAAGGGCGAGGCCGTGCCCTTCGTGATGGAGCTGCCGAACTACCGCATGCCGAGCCTGCGCTCCGTGCTGCAGCTGCTCTGGGAGAAGGCCAAGGACTTCCTGCAGCGCGCCTTCTCCGTGATCCTGATCGCCACCATCGTGGTCTGGTTCCTGCAGAGCTTCAACTTCCGCTTCAACCTGGTCACCAGCTCGGAGGACAGCATCCTGTCGGTCATCTCCGGCTTCATCGCGCCCATCCTGCGGCCCGTCGGCCTGGGCGACTGGCGCATCGTGACCTCCCTCATCAGCGGCTTCATGGCCAAGGAGAGCGTCGTGTCCGTGATGGAGATGCTCTTCGCAGGCGGCGTGGCCTCCATCGGCGCGCTGTCCGCGGCCTCCATGCTGGTCTTCAGCCTGCTCTACACGCCCTGCGTGGCCACCATCGCCACGGTCAAACGCGAGATGGGCGGCAAGTGGGCCATCTCCCTCGTGGTCTGGCAGTGCCTGCTGGCCTGGGTCGGCGCGCTGATCATGCGCCTGGTCGGCCTGGCCATCGGCATGGCGTAAAAGGAGAAGCGTATGAATATCTGGGATATCCTGATCCTGGCCCTTGTCGCCGGGTGCGCGGTGACGGCGCTGCGCCGATTGCGCAGGCGTGAGACCTCGGACTGCACGGGCTGCTGCGCCGCCTGCGGCAAGGCCTGCGCCTCCTCCGGAAAGAAGGGCAGCGTATGAGTAACTTCCTGCTGATCGCGGCGCTGGCCGTTGTGGCGATCTGGGCCGCGTACCGGACCATCCGCCGCGCGCGCCGTGGCGGAGGCTGCTGCGGCGAGCGTGAATCCGCCGTCGCCCGGGTGCGGGCAAAGGACCGCGACAGGTCGCACTACCCCTATCAGGCCACTCTAACTATCGGCGGGATGACCTGCGAGAACTGCGCCCGCCGGGTCGAGAACGCCCTCAACGGGCTGGACGGCGTGTGGGCGAAGGTCGACATCGGCAGCCACCGCGCCGCCGTGCGCACGAAAACCCCGCCGGACGAGAACGCCCTGTGCGAGGCGGTGCGCCAGGCGGGCTATGTGGTGACCCAAATCGATCTCTGATTGAAACCCAATGAACATTTCGGACAAGGAGAACGTACCATGCATACCGAGACGAACCCGAGAGCAAAGGAACTGAACGTCGCCTACATCGGCGGCGGCTCCCGCGGCTGGGCCTGGGGCTTTATGATGGATCTGGCGATGGACGACGCCATGTGCGGCACCGTCCGCCTCTATGACATCGACCGCCCCGCCGCCGAGCGCAACCAGATCATCGGCAGCAAGATCAGCGCGCACCCCGACGCGGTCTCCCGCTGGGAGTACGTGGTGAGCGACTCGCTGAAGGACGCGCTGACCGGCGCGGACTTCGTGGTCATCTCCATCCTGCCCGCCACCTTCGAGGAGATGCGCTCGGACGTCCACCTGCCCGAACGGGTCGGCATCTGGCAGCCCGTGGGCGACACGGTAGGCGCGGGCGGCTTCATGCGGGCCATGCGCACCATCCCCATGTTCGTGACCATCGCCGAGGCCATCCGGGACTACGCGCCGAACGCCTGGGTCATCAACTACACCAACCCCATGTCCCTGTGCGTGCGCACGCTGTACGAGGTCTTCCCCGCCATCAAGGCCTTCGGCTGCTGCCATGAGGTGTTCGGCACCCAGAAGCTGCTGTGCGCCATGCTGAAGGCGGAGGCCGGCATCGAGGGCGTGACACGCCAGGAGCTCTACACCACGGTGACGGGCATCAACCATTTCACCTGGCTGACCCGCGCCAGCTACAAGGGCCTCGACCTGATGCCCCTGTACGCGCGCTTCGCGGACAAGTATTTCGAGACGGGCTTTGACGAGGCCGGGGACGACAACTGGATGAACTCCCACTTCAACTGCGCCCACCGGGTGAAGTTTGACCTGTTCCGCCGCTACGGCGCGATTGCCGCCGCGGGCGACCGCCACCTGGCCGAATTCACCGCGCCCTGGTATACCCTGAATCCCGAGGTGATCCGCTCCTGGAAGTTCAGCCTGACCCCCGTCAGCTGGCGCATCGAGGATCTGCACCACCGCCTGCAGCGCTCGGACGACCTGATCAGCGGTAAGGAGGAGCTGCAGCTCAAGCCCTCCGGCGAGGAAGGCCACCTGCTGCTCAAGGCCGTGCTGGGCCTGGGCGACCTGGTGTCCAACGTCAACGTCCCCAACCGGGGCCAGATCCCCAACCTGCCCCTGGGCGCGGTGGTGGAGACCAACGCCCTGTTCGGCCGGGACCGCATCGAGCCCCTGTACGCCGGCGCGATGCCCGCCAACATCCTGCCCCTGGTGGCGCGTCACGTCTACAACCAGGAGAACACCCTGACCGCCGCCCTGCGCTGCGACCGGAAGCTGGGCTTCACCACCTTCATGAACGATCCGCAGCTGGCCTCGGTCACCCCGGCGGACGGCCAGAAGCTCTTCGACGACATGCTGGAGAACCAGCGCGCCTACCTGCCCAAGGCCTGGTTTGAATAATAAGGAGCTGAGCGCCATGCCCCTCGACGGCACCTCGATCCTCCACTTCCTCGGCTGCGGCGCGGCCTTCAACCCCGCCCTCGGCAGCACCGCCGCCTACGTCCGCGAGGGCGACCGGCTCCTGCTGCTGGACTGCGGCGAGTCCGTCTTTGAGCGGCTGCTGCGCGGCCACGTGTTCGACGGCGTCCGGGAGCTGAACATTGCCCTCTCCCACCTCCACAGCGATCACTGCGGTTCCCTGGGCAGCACCGTGCTCTACGCCCGCTTCAGCCTGCACGCGGAGGTTCGCCTGCTCATGCCGCCTAAGGAGGAAGCCTACGCGGCCTCCGTGCGCACGCTGCTGGGCTTCTACGGCGTGCCGGAGGACGCCTGGCGGATGATGGTTCCGGCGGGGCTGCAGCCCTTTGAGACCGTCCGCAGCCTGCGGTACGTCCGCACAGACCACGACCCCCGCATGATCTGCTTCTCCTTCGAGCTGGAGACCCCGGCGGGCGGCATCTTCTACTCGGCGGACACCCGCACCACCGCCCAGATGGAGGCCTTCATCGCCTCCCACAGCCGGATCGCGGCGATCTATATGGAGATGGCGGAGCAGGATACGCCCGGCAGCATCCATCTCCCCCTGGCCCGTCTGCAGGCCGCGCTGCCCAAGGAGCTGCGGAAAAAAACCTTCCTGATGCACCTGGCCAGCAGCCGCTGCGAAGACCTGGCGCGCGAGGCCGGCTTCTCCGTCGTCCGCGCCGAGCAGGACAGCTGAAGGCAGTTCATGATTCTCTCACCACATTTTTATAAAATGCGAACATTTCTTTATTGAATCTTCATATAAATCGGGATAAAAAAGAAACGATCCTGGACATTTCTCGAAATGTTTGTCTTTTTGTCCGGGACAGCGAACACAAAGGAGGATCCCGGTATGAAGAAACTCGTCTCTGTTCTCATGGTTCTCGCGCTGCTGCTCACCGGCCTGTCCGCCGTGGCGGAAGGCATCGACGTGGACACCCTGCGCATCCAGTTCGTGCCCACCAACACCGAGACGGCCGACGCCGCCACCGCTGATTTCTCCGCCTACATGAGCAACCTGCTGGGCATCCCCGTGACTGTGACCGTGGCCACCAGCTACAACGGCATCGTGGAAGCCATGGAGTCCGGCACCGTGGATGTCGGCATCATGCCCCCCGCCACCTACGCGCAGGCCCGCGAGATGGGCGTCGCCTCCGCCATCCTGTCCTCCACTCTGGGCGACTATGACCAGGAGACCGAGCAGCCCATCCCGGGCAGCGTGGTCGGCAACTTCAAGGCTGAGGTGCTGGTCCGCGCCGACAGCGGCATCGACGGCTACGAGGGCCTGGCCGGCAAGACCATCGCCTACCTGGGCGCCTCCTCCGCCTCCGGCTACATCTATCCCGTGGCCGAGATGAAGAAGCTGGGCATCGACACAGAGAAGTGCACCTGGGTCAACATCACCTCCATCCCCAGCGTCATCCTCGCCGTGGTCAACGGTCAGGTGGACGCCTGCTTCACCTTCGAGGGCAGCCGCTACGTGTTCGCCAAGGCTGTGCTGGACGACAGCGGCAACCCCTACGACCTCTATGAGGTGCTGAAGGTCGCCAAGCTCTCCGACGGCGATATTCCCAACGACGCCGTGGCCGTGAACCCCAAGCTGAGCGACGCCACCAAGAACGCCGTGCGCGACGCCTTCCTGGCCATGGCCGCCGACGAGGCCGGTCTGAAGATCATGAGCACCTGGGGCCACACCGGCTATGTGCCCGCCAACGAGGCCGACTACGACACCATCGCGGAATACATCGCGCTGGCCGCTGACTGAGAATCACAAGTCCATAACCTATGATTACATTTGATCACGTATCCAAAACCTACCCCAACGGGGTGAAGGGCCTGATCGATGTGAACCTCACAATCAATGATGGAGACTTTGTCTCCATCATTGGTTTAAGTGGGGCCGGCAAGAGCACCCTGCTGCGCTCCATCAACCGGCTGAACGAGATCACCGAGGGCGAGATCACCATCGACGGGCAGTCCATCACCAAGGCCAACAAGCGGGAGCTCAAGCGCATCCGCCGCACCATCGGGCTGATCTCTCAGCAGTTCAACCTCGTCAAGCGCTCCACCGTGCAGAAGAACGTGTTCTCCGGCAAGCTGGGGTACTATTCGACCCTCAAGAGCATCTTCGGCCTGTTCTCCAAGGAGGACTACGCCCTGTGCAACGAGGTGCTCAAAAAGGTGGAGCTGGCGGACAAGCTGCACGAGCGGTGCGACAACCTCTCCGGCGGCCAGCAGCAGCGGGTGTCCATCGCCCGCACCCTGTTCCAGGAGGCTGGCATCATCCTCGCCGACGAGCCCGTCGCCTCCCTGGACCCCGCCACCAGTCAGGAGATCCTCTCGGAGCTGAAGAGCATCAACACCACCATGCACAAATCCGTGGTGGTGAACATCCACTCCATCGGCCTGGCCAGGCAGTTTTCCGACCGCATCCTGGCCCTGCAGGACGGGCGGCTCGTGTTCGACGGCAAGCCCGGGGAGCTGACCAACGATGTGCTGGAGATGGTCTACAAGGGCGACTCCTTCCTCGGAGAAAGCGAGCGGTGAGCATGAAGATCAAGGACACCGTTCATTTCCAGTGGTACAAGACCCTGTTCGTCGCGGCGCTGCTGGCGCTGTGCCTCTTCGGCTCCATCCGCTACACCCAGGCGGATTTCGGCCAGCTGGCCGGCAACATCAGCCAGGTCAGCGTTTTCCTGCGCAAGCTCGCCAACCCCGACTTCGGCTACCTGGGCCGGCTGATCGACCCGATGATCAAGACGCTGAAGATGTCGGCCCTGGGCACCGTGCTGGGCGTGCTGCTGGCCATCCCCTTCGCCTTCCTTGCCACCACTGTGGTCACGGACAACCCCGTCGTCACCCACATCTTCCGCTTCTTCCTCAACATCATCCGCACCATCCCGAACCTGCTGCTGGCCGCCCTGCTGGTGGCCGTCATCGGCATCGGCGAGGCCACGGGCGTCATCACCATCGCCATCTTCACCTTCGGCGTCACCTCCCAGCTGATCTTTGAGACCATCGAGACCATCGACATGAGCCCCCTCGAATCGGCCATGGCGGTGGGCGCCAACAAGCTGAAGATCGCGGTGTGGGCGGTCTGGCCCCAGATCGCGGCCAGCGTGCTGAGCTACGCCTTCTACGCCTTTGAGCTGAACGTGCGGGCCTCCACCGTGCTGGGGTACGTGGGCGCGGGCGGCATCGGCGTCAAGCTGAACGAAGCCCTCGGCCTGTTCCGCTACGAGCGGGTCTTCATGATCATCCTGTTCATCTTTGCGGTGGTGGTCATCGTGGACGCGGTCTCCGAGGCCATCCGAAGGAGGCTGAGATAAGTGCGCGCGACCGCAAGAATCAAACGCCTCGGCATCGCGCTCGGCGTCCTGGCCCTCCTGGTGTGGTGCGCCTGGGACATCGACTGGAGCAGCTTCCGCTACTTCTCCTGGGGCAGCTTCCGCGGCACGGTGATGAGCCTGCTGCGCCCCGACTGGAGCGCCTTCTACACCGGCAGCACGGAGGACATCTTCTCCCTGATGGTGATGACCATCGCCATCGGCTTCTTCGGCACCTCCATCGGCACGATCCTCGCCATCCCCTTCACGATTCTCTCCGCCCGGAACCTGTGGAAGAACCCGGTGGTGCCGCGGATCGGCAAGTTTGTGCTGGACGTGCTGCGCGCCTTCCCGGAGCTGGTGTACGCCATCATCTTCATCAAGGTGGTGGGCCCGGGCCCCTTCGCCGGCGTGCTGGCCATCGGGATTCACCAGGTGGGCATGCTGGGCAAGCTCTTCACCGAGGAGATGGAGCGCATGGACGAGACCGCCGTGGAGGCATGCCAGGCCGTGGGCGCCAACGGGGTGCAGACCATGTTCTTCGCCCGCATCCCACAGCTGATGCCGATCTACGCCTCCCTGGCGCTCAACCACTTCGAGATCGCCGTGCGCAGCGCTTCGACCCTGGGTCTTGTGGGAGCCGGCGGCATCGGCGCGACGCTGATCTTCGCGATTCAGGCCGCGCGCTGGCCGCGGGTGAGCATCATCCTGCTGACGGTCATCGTCACGGTGTTCCTGCTCGACTTGCTCACCGGATGGATTCGCAAGCGCCTGCGCTGATGTTGCGCAAAAAAGGACTGCCGTTCTATATGGGGCAGTCCTTCTCCTGTGGCTTGATGCCATGTTGCAATTCATGCATCATATCCCTGATGATACACCGTTTTTCCGCCCACGATGGTGCGCACCACCGTGCCGTCCAGCTGCGTCAGGATCAGGTCGGCGTCCATGCCGCCGGCGATCCGGCCCTTGGAGCCATAGCCCATCAGGCGGGCCGGATTCTCCGCCAGCAGGCGGATGACCCGCTCCAGCGGCTCGCCGGTGAAGGCCATCAGGTTCTTCAGCGCCCGCTGCTGGGTCAGGGTGCTGCCCGCGCGGGTGCCGTTGGAGGCCAGGGTCGCGTCGCCGTTTCGCACCACCACGTCGTTGACGCCCAGCTTGTAGGGCCCGTCCGGCAGGCCCGCCGCCATGATGCTGTCGGTGATGGCCACCACCCGGTCCCAGCCCTTGCACTTGAGCAGCAGCCGCACCGCCCCGGGGTGCAGGTGCAGGCCGTCGCAGATGGCCTCGCAGTAAATGTCGCTCTCCAGCGCCGCGCCCATGATGGCCGGTTCGTGCTGGTGAAACAGCCGCATCGCGTTGAAGGTGTGGGTCGCGGCCTTCGCCCCGCGGCGGATGGCGTCCATGGCGGCGTCATAGCCGCAGCCGCTGTGCCCGATGGCGATGACGACCTCCCCCGCGAGGGCGGAGATCATCTCCGGCACGCCGGGCACCTCCGGCGAAACCGTCATGTAGCGGATGCGCCCGCCGGCTAGCTCCTGGTAGCGCCGGAAGAGCGCGGCATCCCCCTTGCGCAGCAGGTGCTCCGGCATCGCGCCCTTGTAGTCCGCCGATAGGAAGGGGCCCTCCAGGTGGATGCCCAGCAGCTGGGCCCCGGGCAGGGTGCGGCTCATGGCCTGCACGGCCTGATCGATGCACCAGGCCGTCTGCTCCTCCGTGTCCGTCAGGATGCTGCACTGGAAGCCCGTGGTGCCGTTGCGCGCCAGGAAGGCCGAGATCCTGTCGTAGCCCGCCTGATCCGCCGCGTTCACGTCCACACCGTCCGCGCCGTGCATGTGGATGTCGATCATGCCCGGCAGCACGGCGAGACCCTCCGCGTCGATCACC
Source organism: uncultured Eubacteriales bacterium (assembly GCA_902790495.1). Taxonomy (GTDB): domain Bacteria; phylum Bacillota; class Clostridia; order Christensenellales; family Aristaeellaceae; genus RUG11272. The sequence goes on along the minus strand of CADASK010000014.1, from coordinate 3,550 downwards.
TCATCGGGCTGCGCGGCGGGCGCGTCCGTCACGACGCCGTCCCGCACGTACACATCCCGTCTCTCCAGGCCCCTGTCCCCCGGGACGAGGCCGTTTTTGATGCTCAGCATGCTTCAGCCCTCCACAGGACATTTCGCGGCGTTCCCGCCCACGTAGATCAGGGCGTCCGGATGGCGCTGCAGCAGCGTCGCCGGGAAGGCCGTGGTGACCTCGCCGTAGGCCGCGCGGCGCACCACCGCCCGGTGCCAGTCGCGGAACACGCCCAGGCGCACCTTCTTCGCGGTGATGATCTGATGGAAGCCGATGGTGACGCAGTAGGGCGGCATGTCCTCGATGGCCCCGCCCAGATCCCCGATGGCGTTGGAGGTGCGGGTCTCGCGCGAGATGGCCAGCACCCGCGTGGGCAGCGCCCGGAAGGCCTCCTCGCTCAGCTCCGGCTGCGGCTCGTTGAAGGCCAGATGGCCGTTGATGCCGATGCCGCCGAAGCAGATGTCCGCACCACCAAGGCTCTCCAGCAGCCTGTCGCCGCGGGAGGGATCGGCCGGATCCGGGTAGATGCGCTGCGCCGGGGGCACGGTCAGCTCCGGGTCAATGCGGCCGTACACCTGCTTCTCCATGAAGCCGATGAAGCTGAGCCGGTCGTCCGGGGAGACCTTGGTCTGCTCATCCACCATGTATTCGTCCATGTTGAAGAACCAGCAGTTCTTCAGGCTGATGCGCCCCTCGTTCACCAGGCGCACAAAGATCGGGTACTGGCCCACCGGCCCCACCGGCACGATGAACACGGTGCGCCTCTGGGCGGCGTTGTTGGCCTGGATGGTATGCACCATCTCCAGGGCCATCTCGTAGAAAGCCTCCCCCGAATCGCCCAAGCACTTCAGCGGGATCTTTGCGTCCCGTCCCAGCTCGGACGCCGGAATGCGATAGTATTCGTGCATAAGCTCCTCCATGACAGGGAGGGCCGCTCCAGGTTGGGAGCGGCCCAGGTTCTTTAGGTACCTTGCTTGTGTCTGTCGGCAGCAGGGGTTCCGCGCCTGCGGGCGCGGGCAAAGGGCTTTGCGATCGGTCCGGGGGGCTTTGCGATCGGTCCGGGGCTGCCGCCCGCTCTCCGCTGAAAACGCCATAACATGGCGTTTTCCGGGCGCTCCGAGCCCTTTGCAAACCTTCGCCCGCCGCCTGATTAACGTATCAGGACATGTTTACTCGAAGGCTTCCTTCATGTTGTCAAAGAGCACGTAGTTGGCCACAGGCACTTCCTCGGCCACAGCGCCGGACTTGATGAAGCCCTGTTGCTGCACCTTGTAGTAGTTCTCCATGGTGCCATCCTCGAGGATGGCCTTGATCTCGGCGCTGCTGGGCCAGGCGGCGTCGCCGGTCTGGTTCATGGCGACCTGCAGATCCTGGGCGCACTGGGCGGCGACCCAGCCGGCCACCTGCTCGAAGTTCTCGGGCTTGGAGCCGAAGTCCATGGCCTTGTACAGGGCGCGGGTGTAGCGCTTCACCAGATCCTTGTTCTCCTCATAGAACTTGGGCAGCACGATCCAGGAGGCCAGGGAGACGTCGCGGTCGGCGAAGTCCACGTTGGAGCACAGGGAGAACACGTCGCCCTCGCAGGCGTTGATGATGATGCCGGTGGAGGGGCTCCAGCAGGCGCAGGCGTCGATGGTGCCGGAGATCATGGCGTTGGCCAGAGAGGAGGCGTCCATCTCAAAGGCCTGGATGTCGTCCCACGCGAGGCCGGCGTCCTCCAGGCAGTAGCGCAGGATCATCTCGGAGGAGGTGCCGGAGGCGTAGCCCACCTTCTTGCCCTTCAGGTCGGCGGCGGTCTCGATGCCGGCCTTCTTGCTGGCGAGCACGGCGTCGGCGTTGCCGATCTGGCTCATGCAGAAGATGTTGGCGCGGCCGGCGATGCACAGCTTGTGCGCGCCGGGCCCGATGTAGCCGATGCTGATGGAGCCGTTCTCCATGGCGGCGATGATGGTGGGGCCGTCAGCGAACTCGTAGAGGGTCACGTTCAGGCCTTCCTCGGCGAAGTAGCCCTGCTGGATGCCGGTGACGACAGACCAGAGGGATGCGTAGTTGGGCATGTAGGCCACGTTGATGTCCTCAGCGGACGCAAGGGCCGCGGCGGACAGGCAAAGGGCCAGGGCAAGGATGAGAGCCAGGAACTTCTTCATGGGGAAACCTCCTTTTTTTAACAGGCGCATACGCCTGTAGGATACGTGGTAAAGTAAACGGTTTTTCAATCAATTGTGGCTTATCGCAGCCTCTCTCAAACGCATGCGGCCGAAGAGTCCAGAGGCGATCGGAAAGCCTCTGGTCGCCGCCCGCAGGCGGCGAAATCCTCTGGCGACAGAGATTCCGCGCCTGCGGGCGCGGGCAAAGGGCTTTGCGATCGCCCTTTGCAAACCTTCGCGGCGCATCCGTCGTTTGGGCAGCAATTGATAGAATGCTTTACTTCCTCACCTCAAGATACTCCTTGTACACCTGCTCCCAGATGTGATTCCGCAGCTCCATAAACCTGGGCAGGAGCTTGGTCTCCTGGTTGCGCGGGTAGGGAATATCGATCGGCACAATCTCCTTGATGCGTCCCGGGCGCGCGGACATGATGATGACCTTCTGCGCCAGCAGAATGGCCTCGTCCACGTCGTGGGTGATGAAGAAGCAGGTCTTCATGTCCTTCTCCCAGGTGTCCAGCAACTCGGACTGCAGCTGGGTGCGGGTCTGGGCGTCCAGCGCGCCGAAGGGCTCGTCCATCAGCAGCACCTCCGGGTTGGCCGCGTAGGCCCTGGCGATGGCCACGCGCTGCTTCATGCCGCCGGACAGCTCCTTCGGGTAGTGGTTGGCGAACTTCTCCAGGTCCACCTTCCTCAGGTACTGCATGGCCTCCTGCTCCGCCGCCTCGCCCTTGACGCCGCGCATGTTCAGTGCGAACATCACGTTCTTCTTCACCGTGAGCCACGGGAAGAGGGCGTACTGCTGGAACACCACGCCGCGCTCGGTGCCCGTGCCGGTGATCTCGTGATCGTTGCAGTAGGCCTTGCCCGTGGTCGGGGCCTGGAGGCCCGCGATGATGTTCAGCAGGGTCGATTTGCCGCAGCCGGAGGGGCCGACCACGCAGATAAACTCGTTCTCATAGATCTCCAGGCTCACGTTGCGCAGGGCCTCGGTCTTGCCGCTGCGCGTCTCATAGACCTTGGAGACGTTGTCGATGCGCACCTTCAGATTTCGCGCTTCTCCTGCCATGAGGTGAGCCTCCTTTCCAGCAGCTTGATCAGCTTCTCGATGACAATGCCGATGACGCCGATGATGATGATGTACAGCAGCATGGGCTTGGTCTCAAAGGCGTTGTTCAGCGACCGTATGCGCATGCCAAGGCCCGCCATGGCGCCGGTGGATTCGGCTGCGATCAGGGTGGTGAGGGCCACGGACGCGCCCAGGCGGATGGCTGTCAGGATAAAGGGCAGGGAGGCCGGCGCGATGACCCGGATGAAAATGTCCTTGTCGGAGGCGCCCAGTACCCGGGCCGCCTTGATCAGCGTTTCGTCGA
>CADASK010000013.1 GCA_902790495.1 uncultured Eubacteriales bacterium | reverse complement strand
CGCCCATCGCCATGGAGCAGGGCCTGCGCTTCGCTATCCGCGAGGGTGGCCGCACGGTCGGTTCCGGCGTCGTCGCGAAGGTCATCGAGTAATTTCGAGAGAAAGACAAAAACGTGTAACCACGCGGAAGGCACTCTCCCTATGCGGGGAGAGTGCCTTTTGTCAGGTTACAGGCGCGGAATCCCTGCTGCCGTTTTGTCCATGGATCGTATGAGGAGACCATTCCGATGTACCATTACACAACCAAAGGCACCTGCTCCACCGGCATCGACCTGGAGATCGACGAGCAGGGCATCATCACCTACTGCAAGATCATCAAGGGCTGCAGGGGCAACACCGAGGGCCTGAACCGCATGGTGATCGGCCGCAAGGCGAGCGAGGTGGCGGATATGCTGGCGGGCATTCCCTGCCGCGGCGACACCTCCTGTCCGGATCAGCTCTCCCGAGCCATCCGCGCCTACCAGCAGCAAGCGTAACGAAAGGGGCATCATTTTGTCGGATACCCAGGAAAACCTGCCACAGAGCTTTGAGGAAATGGATCTCTCCAAGGAGATCATGCTCGCTGTGGCGGACATGGGCTTCACCGAGCCCAGCACGGTTCAGAAAAAGACCATCCCATTGATGATGCGCGGTGTGGACATCAACGCCATCGCGCCCACAGGCACCGGCAAGACCTGCGCCTTCGGCATCCCGATGCTGGAATACGTCCAGCTCAAGGACAGCCGGATCCAGGAGGTCGTGCTGTCGCCGACCCGCGAGCTGGCCGTGCAGATCGGCGAGGAGCTGACCAAGCTGGCCAAGCACATCCCGGGCTGCCGCATCGCCGTGATCTACGGCGGCCAGCCCTTCTCCAAGCAGATCAACGCGCTCAAGCGCAAGCCCCAGATCATCATCGCCACGCCGGGCCGCCTGCTGGACCACATGAACCGGGGCAACATCCGCCTGGACGCCGTGCACACCATGGTGCTGGACGAGGCGGACGAGATGCTCAACATGGGCTTCGTGAAGGACGTCACGAAGATCATCGAGGCCACGCCCACCGAGCGCCAGCTGGTGCTCTTCTCCGCCACCACCAACCAGGATGTGTTGACCATCGCCTGGAAGTACCAGCACGACCCGGTGGAGATCACCGTGGAGGCGACCAAGGAGGACCGGCCGCAGATCACCCAGTACGTCATCGCCACCGAGCACGACCGCAAGATCGACGACCTGCTCTACCTGCTGGATTCGGACGTGTACGGCCGGGTGATGGTGTTCTGCAACACCAAGTTCATGACCGACCGCCTCACCAGCCGCCTGCAGAAGGAGGGCTATGACGCCCAGGCCCTGCACGGGGACATCCCCCAGAGCAAGCGGAACGTGGTGATGAGCGACTTCAAGAAGGGACGCTTCCCGGTGCTGGTCTCCACGGACGTGGCCGCCCGCGGCATCGACGTGGACGACGTGGAGGCGGTCATCAACTTTGACCTGCCCAACGAGAACGAGTATTATCTGCACCGCATCGGCCGCACGGGCCGCGCCCACAAGCACGGCGTGAGCTTCTCCCTGGTCACCTTCCAGGAGAGCGTGCGCATGGACGAGATTCTGAAGTACATGATCGCCAAGCCTGTGCCGCTGCACTTTGAGGACGGCGTGCTGCGCAACGCCGAGGGCGAACCGTTCTTCGAGCATATCTGATCGAAGCGGAAACAAATACGTACAGAAAAAGCCTGCCGGCGTGCGAGGGCATCGACACGCGGATGCAGGCTTTTGTCGTGCGGATTTTTGCGGAGCTCAGTCCAGCTCGTCCACGATGCGGCCACAGGCGTCGCAGAGGATCGCCTTGTCGTCCTTGGACTTGTGCCACACCTTCTTCTCGGGCCAGAGGTAGTCGCCGACCACGGAGCTGTCCTGGGCGGCCACGGTCAGCTCCGCGCCGGGGGCGATGGACGAGCCCTCCGGGAAGACGAAGGTCTCCTTGCCGCGATCGGAGTAGATGAACCAGCCGGAGAGATCCACGGCGGCGCTGCCCGTGTTGGCCAGGCGCACGCAATCGGCCTTGCTGTCCCGGGCGGTCAGCTTTACGCCCTCGGCCATGGCGGGCCAGCCCTCGCGCTTCACCAGGGCCACCTGCGGCTCGCCGGAGACCAGGGTGACCTCCACGGCAACCTCGGCGGTCTGGGTCTGGGCCAGCTGCGCGCCGGCGGCCTTGAGGGCCCGGAGCACGCGCTGGGCGGGGGTGTCGGGCTCGGCCACGGAGTCGGTGGAGATCACCGCCAGCTTCGGGCTGACAGCCTTGGCGAAGGCATCGGAGGTCGCGTCGTCCTCCGCGTGATTGCCGACCTTCAGCACATCCGCGTGGCTGATGAGCCCGGCGGCCATCAGCTCCTGCTCCTCGGGGAACTCCATGTCGCCGGCCAGCAGGATGGAGCCGTCGGCGGTTTCCGCCAGCAGCACCAGGGAATTGCAGTTCTCCGTGTCGCTCTCGCTCACAGGGCCGAGCACGCGCAGGGTGCCGCCGTCCAGGGGCAGGGTGTCGCCGCCCTTGAGCCAGGTGATGTCCGCGTCGCGCACGGCGGCGGCCAGCACGGCCGGATGCTTCTTGAGCTTCACATCGGCGAAATAGGCCGAGGTATACCAGCCGCCGATCTCCAGGCCGCTCTGGGCCAGGGCCATGGCGCCGCCGGCGTGATCCTTGTGGGTGTGGGTGATGATGACGCCGTCCAGCCGGGTGATGCCGTACTGCCTGAGGGCGGCGGACACATGGCCCCAGCTCTCGGCGGTGCCGGTGTCGATCATGTAGCAGGAGGAGCCACTGCGCAGCAGCAGGCAGTCCGCCTTGCTGACGTTGATGGCGGTCAGGGTCAGGTGGGGGACAGCCTCAGCGTGGGCCATCCCCGCGGGGACGCCGGTGAGGAAGAGACAGGACATGGCGAACAGCAGGGATAACTTGCGCCGCATGGAAGCACCTCCTTATGCGAGAACGACCGGCGTTGCAGAAGGGCAGCGCCGGTCGATTCTCCGTGGCTTACGGATTGGAGAAGGTGACGACCTTCTCCTTGGGCGGGTTCGTCCGCTCGGTCTTGATCTCGTGCAGGAGCACGGCGGCCTGGCCATCGGGGCTTTCCACCCGCTCGCACTTGGCGGTCAGGCGGATGAAGGCCTTGGGGTCGGGCTTCTCGGTGCCCTGGCAGACCCAGCCGCAGCGCGCGATGTCGTTGGCGCAGCAGGTCATGGCGTAGCGGCCGAAATAGTAGAAGCCCTGGGGGAAGGAGCTGTCGGGGAAGGGCTGGCCCACCACGCGCAGGGTCTTCCCGTCGTAGCGCTCGGGGTGATCCATCGCGTCCAGATAGAGGGTGCCGAACTGATCCTCGGTCACGTCGATGATGTCCGCCTTCATGTCGTAGGGCAGATCCTCGTCGGCCACGCCGTCCTCGGTGGTGCCGTCGAGGTTCTCGAAGAGGATGTTGGCCGCCGGGTTCAAGGCGCGTAGCTGCTTGCGCCAGCCGCTCTTGTTGAAGTCCGGGCCGCAGCGGTTGATCAGGATCAGATCCGCCGCCTTCATCGGATCGGTGATCACCTTGCGCAGGTTGGTCATGTAGTTGTCGAAGGTGGTGCCGTCGGCCAGGGTGATGATCTGCACCAGCTCCCAGCGGGGCGGCATCTTCACGCCCGCGATCTTCTCCAGACCCCAGATGTTGTTGTACTCGATGAAGACGCGCTCCGGCTTATGCTTGGTGTTCAGCTCCTTCAGGCGCAGGCTCGTCATCTCCTCCGCCGCGTCAAAGCTCTCCAGCACCGCGTTGTACTTGCGCAGCTCGTCCTCCTCCAGCTCCTCCATGCCGTCCTCGCAGGAGAGGATGAGGGTCTTCTGGCCGTCCGAGAAGCCCTCGTCGCTCAGCATGGAGCGGATCATGGTGGTCTTGCCGCTCTCCAGGAAACCGGTCAGCATGTAGACCGGGATGATGGTTGGCTCTCTCATAGTTTGAACAGCTCCCGCAGCGCTTTCTCGTCCAGGTGCGCGCCGATCACGCACAGGCGGCCCGTGTAGTCCGCGCCGCTGTCGCGCATCTCGGTCTCACCGGGCACATAGTCGAACTGGAACCACTGGCCGTCCTTGTCCTGGAGGATGCCCTTGGCGCGCAGCACGCGGCCATACTCCTCCTCGTCGCCCAGCTGCTCCAGCATGGCGCTGATCTCCTCGCGGCTGTAGCGGCTGGCCGTCTCCACGCCGATGTTGTCGAACACCTCGTCCGCGTCGTGCTCGCTCTCGCCGTGATGGTGGTGGTGATGATGGTGATGGTCGTGGCCGTGATGCTCATGCTCGTCATGGTCGTCATCATGATCATGGTGATGATGCTCGTGCTCGTCGTGGTCGTCATCGTCGTCGTGATCATGGTGATGATGCTCGTGCTCGTCGTCATCATCATCGTCGTCGTGATCGTGATGATGATGCTCATGCTCGTCGTCATCGTCATCATCGTGGTCGTGATGATGGTGATGCTCGTGCTCATCCTCATCCTCATCCTCGTCCTCATCCTCCAGGGGCGTGAAGAAGATGGGCTTGCCGTTCTCGATGACCTCCAGCATAAAGTCCGGGGTCATGTCGTCCCAGGGGGTGGTGATGATGCGGGCGTCGGGATGCAGCTCGGCGATCAGGGCGCGGCTCTTCTCCACGCGGGCAGCGTCCAGCAGCTGGGTGCGGCTGAAGATGATGGTGGAGGCGCTCTTCACCTGATCCTCGAAGAACTCGCCGAAGTTCTTCATGTACATGCGGGCCTTGCTGGCGTCCACCACGGTGGCGCTGCCGCCCACGGAGATCTCGTGGCGCTCCTTGGCCTTCTCCACGGCGGAGAGGATCTCGCTCAGCTTGCCCACGCCCGTGGGCTCCACCAGGATGCGGTCGGGGTGATAGGTGTCGATCAGCTGGTCGATGGCGTCCTGGAAGTCGCCCGCCAGGGTGCAGCAGATGCAGCCGGCGTTCAGCTCGGTCACGGTGATGCCCGCGTCCTTGAGGAAGGCGCCGTCGACGCCGATCTCGCCGTATTCGTTCTCCAGCAGAACGACCTTTTCATTCTTCAGGCTGCCGGTCAGCAGCTTTTTGATCAGCGTGGTCTTGCCCGCGCCGAGGAAGCCAGAAATGACATTGATCTTGACCATGGGAATATCGCTCCTTTTGTACGTTGCGGAGCCTGACCTTTGCTCGGGTTAGCTCCTTCTACATTATAGCAAGTCTGTCAAGGGGGTGGCGCGGAGAAAGGCCCGCTTTTTGCGGAAAAAGGGTCGAAAAAAAAACTGCGGCATTTTGCGGAATCCGCGGGGAAGCCGGTAGCCATTTTCCGGGCTTTATGGTATGCTGTGGATGGAAGCTTCAACCCGGTATCCGGACAGCCTGCCGGCGCTCAGGGCCGGCGCGCGCACCGATGAACGACAGGAGGAATCGAACGATGAAGAGATGGACTGCTCTGCTGCTCTGCCTGCTGATGGCCCTCGCGCTGGTGCTGACCGCCTCCGCGGAAGGGCCGACCGTCACCGGCACGGTCACGGAGGTCGAAAAGTACGGCCACGCCCTGCTGGACATCACCATCGAGGACTTTGAGAAGGCCGGCTTCACCCTGGGCGATATCGTCACCGTGCAGGCGGGCACCTACACCGGAGACATCCCCTACCTCAACGGCTACTATGTCGACCGCGGGGAGTACATGGTGCGGGCCTACCCGGGCCACACCTGCATCGCGGTGTGCATCAACTACGGCAGGTTCGCCGAGACCGCGGGCATCGGCGTGGGCGACCAGGTCACCCTGACGCTGAAGGAGAAGGGCGGCGCGCTGACCCTGCAGCAGATCAACAACCTGGTCTACGGCGACGACCGCGCGGACTATGCCAGCGACGAGGTCTTCGCCAACTTCCGCGAGGTCACTGTGGGGAACATCGCCGCGGGCAGGCTGTACCGCTCCGCCACGCCGGTCAACAATTCCCGCGGGCGCGCGCCCTATGCCAACGCCCTGGCGGAGGCTGCGGGCATCCGGTCGGTGATGAACCTCGCCAACACGGTGGAGGAGCTGACGGGCTACTTCGCCGAGGAGGGCTTCACCTCGGACTTCTACAAGGGGCTGTACGAGGCGGGCCATGTGATTCCGCTGGGCATGGGCATCGACTTCACCACCGAGACCTACGCCCAGACCCTCGCCTCCGGCATCACCTTCCTGGCGAAGGAGGAGCCGCCCTTCCTGGTGCACTGCACAGAGGGCAAGGACCGCGCCGGCTTCGCGTCGATGATTCTCGAGGCGCTGATGGGCGCCACCGAGGAGGAGATCGTGGCCGACTACATGCGCAGCTACACCAACTACTACGGCAGCGAGCCGGGCAGCGAGCAGTATGAGCTGATCGCCGAGAAGAACATCCGCGAGATGCTGCGCGCCGTCGCCGGGCTGGAGAAGGGCGCGTCCCTGGCGGGCGTCGATCTGGCCGCCGCCGCGGAGAGCTACCTCCTCAAGGCCGGCGTGTCCGCCGAGGATCTGGCCGCACTGAAAACGAAGCTGGGCGAATAAGCGAGTAGAAAATAGAGATGGCCGGTTCATCTGAAGCCTATCAGGTGAGCCGGCCATCTTTTTAGCATGATGTTAGAGGACTCAAAGCGAAGGGGTGCAGGGGGCTCGGAGCGCCAGGAAAACGCCATGTTATGGCGTTTTCAGCGGAGAGCGGGCGGCAGCCCCGGACCGATCGCAAAGCCCCCTGCCCGCGCCCGCAGGCGCGGAACCCCTGCTGCCTAAGCTTTCTGCAAGAAATGCATCAATTGGTTCCCCGCGGGGGCAAAGTCGGCAAACTGGACAGCGGCGGCACCGTGACGCTCAGATCATTCAGCATGCTCTCCACGCTGGAAGCATCATCCTCCCCGGATGCCGGCAGCTTGGGCAGGGCCGGGGCCTCGACCGCCGCATCCTCCGCCGGCGGAGGTGTCATCGTGACACTGACCGGCGGCACGGTGACCTGGGCTGCGGCGCTCTCGACAGCGCTGCCGATGGTGTCCGGCAGATCCGGCACCGCCACAGGCACCGAGGGCACGGAAGGCACAGAGGGCACAACGGGCGCCACGGGCACATAGGGCACGGCGGTCACAGCCGGGACGACGGGCGTCAGGTTGGTGGCGGTAGCCAGGTCGGTGGCCGTGGCGATGGGATAGACATTGCGGCCGGGTGTTACCGGCAGGTAGGGATTGACCGGCGCGGCGGTCACGGCGGGCACCGTCGGGTAGAAGGTGCCGGGCACCTGGGCGTAGAGCAGCTCCAGCAGCTGGTGGGAGGCCTGCTCGCCCAGCACCTCGCCGTACTGCAGGGGCAGACCGATGGCCTGCTGGAAGGCGGCCACGGCGGTCACGGTGTTCTTGCCATAGATGCCATCCAGCTTGCCGGGGTTGAAGCCCAGCTGGGCCAGGGCGCGCTGCATCAGCAGCACGGAGGTGCCGCTGTCACCCTTGCGCAGGGGCAGGAACACGTCGTAGATGGGGGCGGTGGCGGCGTAGAGCTTGCTGAGCTGCTTCTCGGTCAGGCCATCGCGCTCCTTCACGTGCAGGGCGTTCTGGAACAGGTGCACCGCCAGCAGGGTCTGCTCGCCGAAGGCACCGTCCACGCTGCCCACAGGGTAGCCGAGCTGCTGCAGGCGCTGTTGCATCCGGCGCACGGCGGTGCCCCGCATGCCCTTGTAGACGCCGTTGTCCGTGTAGGTGCTGGAGGACGAGGAGCCCGAGGAGGAGCCGGAGGAGCTGGAAGACTTGCCGCTGTTCTTGTAGGGGTCATAGTAGGTGACGGTCTTCGCCGTCGCGGTGGGGGCCGCGGTGGGCACGGCCGTCGGCGCGACGGTGGGCGCCGGGGTCGCGGTGGCCGCGGTGAAGCCGCCGTTGGCGTTCAGCAGGTGGTCGGTGATCTCCTCCACCTGGTAGCTGCCGTCCTCGGCCAGGACATAGCGGATGACCTGGGCGTTGCAGTAGGCGGCCGCCGCCGTCTTCGTGCTGATGGCGGGCAGGCGGGTCACGCTGTGGTCGACGAGGCTGACCAGCTCCACGGAGCGGTCCGCGCCCACCAGGCTCACCGCCGCGTTGGCCACGGTCATGGAGATGGGCAGGCTGACCTCGATGTCGTGCAGCACGGCCACGGGCCCCAGCTCCAGCGGGGAGAGGGTCACGGGCAGGGCCTCCGTCTGCAGGAGGTACTTGCCGGTGTAGGTGCGCTCCACGTAGAACAGCACGTCCGCGCCCTCGCCGGCGATCACGCAGGTGCGAGTCAGCTCACGGTCGCGGCGGCCCGCGGCGGCGGAGGCGTCATGGATGGTCAGCACGCCGTTCTCCAGGGACCAGCGGTCGTGGGCGCGGGCCTCGTCCAGCTGGGCCGCGGAGGGTGCGCTGGAGAGAATCGAGCCGGGGGTGCCGTCCAGGTGGATATCGTAGAGGCTGCCGTCCGAGGCGAGGCAGTAGATGCTGTTGTCCCGGATGGCCAGCAGATCTGCGATGGAGGCGGGCAGGCGCTTGATGGCCCCGGTGGCGTCCTCGATGTACAGGTAGTTCATCTCGCCGATCCAGGCCAGGTGCCGGTCGGTCACAAGCGCAGGCTCCGCGGTGGCGGCCGTCAGGCTGAGAACCGCGCAGGCGGCGAGCGCTGCGATACGTTTTTTCATCTTGAGTCATCCTCCCTTGACGCGCGGACTTCCGGGCCCGCGCTGTCTATACAGACGAACGGGCCGGTCGGTTTCTTTCCCGCGCAATGAAATTTTACACGCTTTTGGCCTTTCGTCAAGACGCCGCGGGCCCAAAGCCTGCCGCCGCGGCGCGAACCCATTGCCAATCCCAGCGCTTTGTGCTATAAAAGGTATGGAAAACAGGAGGCAGGCAACGTGGAACAGATGTCTTTCTTTGATGAGCAGCGCGAGGAATCCGCGCCGCTGGCGAGCCGGCTGCGGCCGGAGACGCTGGACGAGTATGTGGGCCAGCAGCACCTGGTGGGCCCGGGCAAGGCGCTGCGGACGCTGATCGAGCGGGATCACGTGTCCTCCATGATCTTCTGGGGGCCGCCGGGGGTGGGCAAAACGACGCTGGCCCGGATCATCGCCCACACGACGCGGGCGGAATTCGTGGAGTTCAGCGCGGTCACCAGCGGCATCAAGGAGGTGCGCGAGGTGATGGCCCGGGCGGAGGACAACCGCCGCATGGGCACCCGGACGCTGCTGTTTTTGGACGAGATTCACCGCTTCAACAAGGCCCAGCAGGACGCCTTCCTGCCCTTTGTGGAGAAGGGCAGCATCGTGCTGATCGGCGCGACCACGGAGAATCCCTCCTTTGAGATCAACTCCGCTCTGCTGTCCCGGTGCAAGGTGTTCATCCTCAAGCCGCTGGAGGAGAGCGACCTGACCGAGCTGCTGCACCGCGCCCTCGCCAGCCCCAAGGGCCTGGGCGACACCCGGGTGAAGATCGACGACAGGCAGATTGCGGCCATCGCGCGCTTCGCCGCCGGGGACGCGCGGACGGCGCTGAGCACCCTGGAGATGGCGGTGCTCAACGCGCCCGTGGACGCGGGGGGCACGGTGACGGTGGACGACGCCGTGCTGGCGGACTGCACGAACCGGCGCTCCCTGCTCTACGACCGGCAGGGCGAGGAGCACTACAACCTGATCTCGGCCCTGCACAAGTCCATGCGAAACTCCGACCCCGACGCGGCGGTGTACTACATGACGCGCATGCTGGACGGCGGGGAGGATCCGCTCTACATCGCGCGGCGGGTCGTGCGCTTCGCCAGCGAGGACGTGGGCCTGGCGGATTCCAGGGCGCTGAGCGTGGCGGTGGCGGCCTACCAGGCCTGCATGTACCTGGGCGTGCCGGAGTGCAACGTGCACCTGGCCCACGCCGTGGTGTACATGTCGCTGGCCCCCAAGTCCAACGCGCTGGAGGTGGCAACCCTCGCCGCCGCGAAGGACGTGAAGGAGATGCCCGCCGAGCCGGTGCCGCTGCACATCCGCAACGCGCCCACCGGGCTGATGAAGGAAGCGGGCTACGGCGCGGGCTACCAGTACGCCCACGACTACGAGGAGAAGATGACCCGCATGACCTGCCTGCCGGACAGCCTGCAGGGCCGGCGCTACTACACGCCGGACGGCCTGGGGGAGGAAATTCGCCTCAAAAAGCGCCTGGAGGCCATCCTGCGCTGGAAGAGCGGCGAGACCGACGAGCTGGAGCTCCACGACAGGGAAGAGTAAGATCAGAGAATAGAAAAACGGCCATGCAAGAGCGCGCTGCTCTCGCATGGCCGTCTTTGTGGTGAATGATGTGGGTTAAGCTACTCTCAAAAGTAGATGGGCGAAGGTTTGCAAAGGGCGATCGCAAAGCCCTTTGCCCGCGCCCGCAGGCGCGGAACCCTGCGTTCACTCTACATGATAGCTGTATTCCATGGTGAAGCTTTCGCCATTCTCAGTCCAGACGACGTTGTTCATCTCATCGTAGGAGAACACAACGGTGATGGGCTTGTCAGCTTCCAGCGCGCCCTCGGCGGTCAGGGTGTCCGTCTCCGGATCGTAGACGCCCTTCATGGCGGCCTCGCTCAGCACCTGGTCGTCCGCGCCGTAGGTGAGGCAGCGGATCTCGTAGACGCCGTCGCGCCAGCCGGAGAAGACCACCTCGGTGTTGCCCTTCATCCAGCGGCCGCCGAAGAAGTTGCCGATCTTCTCAAAGACCAGGCCTTTGCCGGCGTCCTCCTTCAGATCGGCCCAGAGCAGGTGGCCGTTCTCGTCGAGGGTGAAGCTCGCCTCGCCGTCCTCATAATAGGTCACGTCCCAGTCGCCGGTCTCGGTGTCCTGCTTGTAGTGCAGGCCGAAGGGCGTGGACGTCATGGCGGTGTTGTCGGCGTTCATGGCCAGGGCGTACTCCCAGATATCCTCCTTGTCGTCCCCCAGCTGGTGGACGATATAGGACTTGACGCTGCCGTCCTCGCCGTACATCTCGATCCGCCAGTCACCCTTTTCCGCCGCCCAGTTGTTGACGTAGGGCTTGCACTCTGGGTGATCGTCGGGGTAGTAGCCGAAATCATCCTCCTCCGCCAGGGCCGCGGTGGCGGCCAGCAGGCACAGGGCCAGAAGCAGGGCAAACAGTTTCTTCATCGAAAAGCCTCCTTTGCTGTGTGCATCACCTGATGTGGATATCGCTATTATAGAACCAATCCGCGAAAATGACAAGACCTGACAGATACTGGAGCAAATGGCAGAGCATAGCAGCCTGTGCCGTCGCCCGTCACCTTGCCTTGACGATGGCGTTGATGTCCAGCACGACCTCGGACAGCATGTTGGCGCCATAGGCGAGGATGCCGGAGGGCGCCGGGAGCCGCATCACATTGGAGAAGCCCGCGTCCGCGGCGTTGCGCACCGCGCGGTCCATGTGGTAATTGCTGCTGATCATCACCACGGGGTCATCCTTGGAGAAGCCCTCGATGGCGGCGATGTTCTGGAAGTTTTCCCTGGTACTCCGGGCCTGGTCCTCCAGCAGCAGGCGGCTCTCCGGGACGCCCTGCGCCGTCAGCACATCGCGCATCACAGCGGCCTCCGTGCGGCCGGAGGCATCCGGGTTGCCGCCGGTCAGGATGAGCGTGGCCTCCGGCTGCTTCTCCAGATAGCCCTTGCTGGTGTTCAGCCGGGCCAATAGGTCGGGCGCGGGTTCGCCGTTTTCCAGCGCCAAGCCCAGCACGATGGCGTAGTCCGCCGGGCCCGCGGTGTTGATCAGGCCGCCGACGATCACCTTTCCGCAGAAGAACAGGATCGCGGCGGTCAGCAGCACGACGCCGGCGCGCAGCAGCCAGCCAATGCCCTTCAGGAGAACGTTCTTCCACCGGGTGAACAGGCTGAAGCGGACATCCAGCGCGAACAGCAGCAGAATGGCGCAGAGGATGAGCTGATAGTTGAAAACATCCCGGACATCCCGCTTCTGGACGATGGCGTTGATTCTCGCGGGCATCACGAAGAGCACTGAGGCGGCAAGCGCAACCGCCAGGAGGATCAGCACGTCGCCGAGGATTCTCCTCGCAGGCGACGCGCGATGTTTCCTTGTCATTGATCTTGACCTCCTGTCTGATTTCGGCCATTATACAGGAGCGCGGGGAAAAAAGCAAGACGGCGGGAAAAAGAGGCGGATGGACAGAGGCTCCTGACCGCCGGATGGGCAACTTTTCCCGCCGCCGCGGCAGGGAAAGCGCCCGGCAGGTCGAATATCCTTCCATGCCTCCGCCGCCTCGGCCTGGCTGGACGGAGGAAGCCGCAGGCATGTACGCAACGAAAGGATGAGCAACCATGGGCTTTCGCAAGGATTTCATCTGGGGCGCCGCGACGGCGGCCTACCAGATCGAGGGCGCTGCCTTCGAGGACGGGAAGGGGCTGTCCGTCTGGGACACCTATTCCAACACCCCCGGCAAGGTGTTCGGCAACCACACGGGCAACGTGGCGGACGACCACTACCACCGCTTCCGCGAGGACGTGGCCCTCATGGCGAAGCTGGGTATCCGCAACTACCGCTTCTCGCTGAGTTGGCCGCGCATCCTGCCCGAGGGCACGGGCGAGGTCAACCCCAAGGGCATCGCCTTCTACAACGCCCTGATCGACGAGCTGGTGGCCCACGGCATCCGGCCCTTCGTCACGCTGTTCCACTGGGACTACCCCCAGGCACTGGAGAACCGCGGCGCGTGGCTGAATCCCGAGAGCCCGAAGTGGTTCGAGGCCTATGCCGAGGTGGTGGCGAAGGCCTTCGGCGACCGGGTGAAGGATTTCATCCCCTTCAACGAGCCCCAGTGCTTCCTGGGCCTGGGCTATCAGATCGGCCGCATGGCCCCCGGTGTGCAGCGCGTGGACGCGGAGGTCGTGCCGATGGTGCACAACGCGCTGAAGGCCCACGGCCTGGCGGTGCAGGCGCTCCGGCGTCTCGTGCCCGACTGCCGCGTCGGCTACGCGCCCTGCGGCGGCCCCGGCATCCCCGCCACGGACAGCCTTGAGGACATCGAGGCGGCCCGCAAGGCCTACTTCAACGTGCCCGAGCAGGCCTGGGTCTTCTCGGTGCCCGTGTGGAGCGATCCCGTGCTGCTGGGCACCTATCCGCAGGAGCTCCTCGACCGCCTGGGCAAGTACCTGCCCCGGGGCTGGGAGGACGATCTCGAGCATATCATCCACCAGAAGCTGGACTTCTACGGCCAGAACATCTACAACGGCGACGTGTACCGCGCGGCGGAGAATCCCCAGGGCTGGGAGAAGGTGGAGTACCCCGCCGGCCATCCGAAGACCGCCTACAACTGGCCGGTCACCCCGGAAGCCCTCTACTGGGGCCCGCGCTTCCTCTATGAGCGCTATAAGACGCCCATCATCATCACCGAGAACGGCCTGAGCTGCCATGACGCGGTGAGCCTGGACGGTGCTGTACATGACCCGAACCGCGAGGACTTCCTGCACCGGTACCTGCTGGCCTACCGCCGCGCGGCGGAGGACGGCGTGGACGTGCGCGGCTACTTCCAGTGGTCGTTCATGGACAACTTTGAGTGGGGCAACGGCTACGGCGAGCGCTTCGGCATCGTCTATGTGGACTATGCAACCCAGAAGCGCACCCCGAAGGACTCCGCTTACTGGTACAAGACCGTGATGGAGAGCAACGGGGAGAATCTGTAAACACAACAAAAGGCAGGCATGGACGCTCGTCCGGTGCCTGCCTTTTTCCTATCTCGCATCGTCTGCCCAAAGCTCCTGCATCCGAGCTGCCAAGGCCGCCTGATAGGCCTCCAGCTCCGCACGGCGAAGGCGCGATCCGGCGTGAGATAAAAGCCCTGGCCGAAGTCCGCGTTCTTCCGTCCGCGCCGGATGTCCGGCTGGCGGATCTCCACAGTGCTCGTGTGGTACAGCCTCATCATGCCTGCTCGCCTCCATCTTCAGCGCTCGGGGAAAAACCTGCGCCAGCTTTTTCCATCTTACCGGGGTTTGCGGATTTCGTCAAGGCGCCGATCAAAAACGGCGTTTTGCCGCGGCGAATTGGCGGCGCGCCTTTTCTTTCCGGTCGCGGTGTGCTATACTGCAGGCAGGAACTGTCATGCCCTCGGCATGGACGCAGAACAGGAGGTTTTTCCCATGATCTATTATGTCGACGCAGCTGCCGCGCGGGACGGCAACGGCAGCAAGGAGACGCCCTTCCGCTATATCAACGACGCGGCGAAGATTGCTGTCGCGGGGGATGAGATCGTCGTGGCCCCGGGCGTGTACCGGGAGTACGTCAACCCGATCCACGCGGGCACCGAGGACAAGCGCATCGTCTACCGCAGTGAGAAGCCCCTGGGCGCGGTGATCACCGGTGCGGAGGAGCTGACGGGCTGGACGCACTACGAGGGCAATGTGTGGACGAACCGCGTGGACAACGGCGTGTTCGGCAGCTACAACCCCTACACCACCATGGTCTGCGGCGACTGGTACTTTGCGCCCACCCTGCGCCACACCGGCATGGTCTACCTCAACGACCGGATGATGTACGAGACCGTGACCCTGGAGGAGTGCCTGAAGGGCGAGGTGAGCCCCACCTCCTGGCAGCCGGAGGAATCCCGCTACCAGTGGTACACCGAGCAGGACGGCAACACCACCGTGCTCTACGCGAACTTCCAGGGCAACGATCCCAACCAGGAGAAGGTTGAGATCAACGTGCGGCGCAACTGCTTCATGCCGGACAAGACGGGCGTGGGCTACATCACGGTCAGCGGCTTCGACATCCAGAAGGCCGCCACCACCTGGGCGCCGCCCGCCGCCTACCAGGACGGCATGATCGGCCCGCACTGGTCCCGCGGCTGGATCATCGAGGACTGCGAGATCAGCAACAGCCGCTGCTGCGGCATCTCCCTGGGCAAGTACCGCGACCCCGAAAACGACATGTATTTCTACACCAAGCATGTCAAGAGCCCGACCCAGATGGAGCGCGACGCGGTGTGCCGCGGCCAGTATCACGGCTGGCTCAAGGAGAAGGTGGGCGGCCACATCATCCGCCGCTGCAACGTGCACCACTGCGAGCAGACCGGCATCGTGGGCCGCATGGGCGCGGTGTTTTCCACGATCGAGGACTGCCACATCCACCACATCTGCAACACCCAGCAGCTGGGCGGCGCGGAGACGGCCGGCATCAAGCTGCACGCCGCCATCGACGTGACCATCCGCCGCAACCACATCCACAACTGCATCATGGGCGTGTGGCTGGACTGGGAGGCCCAGGGCGCGCGCATCACCCAGAACCTGCTGCACGACAACCACCGGCCGGACGGCGTGGAGAAGGCGCAGGGCGCGATGTTCTCCAACGACGTGTTCATCGAGGTGGGCCACGGCCCGACCCTGATCGACAACAACGTGATGCTCTCCAAGACCGGCGTGGTGATCCCCAGCGAGGGCATCGCTGTGGTGCACAACCTGATGCTGGGCAACTTCGGCCTGATCAACAGCGGCGTGGACAGCATCGTCAACGGCCAGCGCGAGCCGCGCTACACGCCCTACCACATCCGGCACCGCACCGAGGTGGCGGGCTTCATGACCATCCTGCACGGCGACGACCGGATCTACAACAACATCTTCGTGCAGCACTATCCCATCACCGACCCGGCCCGCACGCCCCAGAACGCGGACTACGAGGTGGTGGGCACGGCCTGCTTCGACATCTTCCCGACCTACGAGGAGTGGATCGCCAACTTCAAGCTGGGCGAGGAGCCGAACATGCACGAGCTGGGCACCTACCACTTCGGCCACCTGCCGGTGTGGGTGGAGGGCAACGCCTACTTCGGCGGCGCGGACGTGTGCAAGCACGAGAAGCGGCACCTGATCAGCGACGCCAAGCCCGAGGTGGCCCTGGTGGAGGAGAACGGCGCGTGCCGCCTCCAGACGAATGTCTATGACCTGCTGGGCGATTTCCGCGACGGGATCATCACCAGCGACATCCTGGGCTGCGCCTTCGAGCCGGAGGAGCGCTTCGAGAATCCGGACGGCTCGGACATCACCCTCGACCGCGACTACTTCGGCAACCACCGCGGCCTCAGCGCCCTGCCCGGCCCCTTCGTGGACGGCGACGCGGCGATGAAGGCGCTCTGGTAAGGGTCATTCTATGATGAATATCATACAATAACAGTGCGGGGCGAAGGTTTGCAAATGGGCGCCGAACGCCCGGAAAACTCCACAGTGTGGAGTTTTCAGTGAGGCGAAAGCGGCAGCGACAGGACCGCAAAGCCCTTTGCCCGCGCCCGCAGGCGCGGAACCCTTGCTGCCATTAAAAAGCTTTAGGCATATGTATCATGCAATAGGAAAAGAGCTTTCCGCAAAATGTCGCGGAAAGCTCTTTTCCTGTTCTTCCGATTACCTGCTGAGGAACTCCGTGCGGGTCTCGTTCTCCTGAATCAGCACGGTGTTCTGGTTGAACACCTGAATCAGCTCGTTGGCCGCGGTGTGCACCTTCTCGGAGTTGGTGTCGCTCAGCTGGATCACGATGGTGTACTCGTGATCCACCGTGCCGTCCTCGTTCGTCCAGCCACCGACGGCCTCCTGTAGGGTGAAGCCCTCAAAGTGCTTCGTAAGCACCTCGTCGACCTTCGCCATGCAGGCCTCGGGGGTGCCGTAGGGCTGGTGGGTATCCTTGTCGTTGGTGCCCAGGTAGATCCTCCAGCGGTTTTTGCGTTGCGGTTTATTTTCCAAGGGCCTTGAACATCCAGCCCTTGTAGGCCTCCACGCCGGGCTGATCGAAGGGATTGATCCCCAAAATCTCCCCGGAGAGGTAGCAGGCGAACTGGAAGAAGTAGAACAGCTGACCGAAGTGGTAGGCGTCCAGGGCGCCGACCTCGAAGATCACGCAGGGCATCTTGGCGCTGTGGGCGGTGACGGTGGCGTCGAAGGCCGCGCGGTTGATGTCCCAGAAATCCTTGCCGTTCAGGTAGTCGAAGAAATCCTTCTTGCCGTCGCTGCGGATAACCAGGTGATCCGTCGGCTCCTTCACGTCCAGGAAGGTCTCGAACATCAGCGGCGCGCCGTCCTGCAGGTACTGGCCCACGGCGTGCAGCTCCTCGGAGTATTCCGCTGCCACGGGGAAGATGCCCTTGCCGTCCTTGCCCTCGCTCTCGGCGAAGAGCTGCACCCACCACTTGTAGAACCAGCGGAACTGGGGCTCGAAGGAGGCCAGCATCTCCAGGGCATAGCCCTGACGGTGGTAGAGGTTCCGCAGGGCGGCGTAGCGCAGGGCGAGGTTGGTCTTCGCGCCCTCCTCGTGCAGCCGGCGCTCCATGTCCCGGCCGCCGCGCACCAGGGCGCGCACGTCGATGCCCGCCACCGCCATGGGCAGCAGGCCCACATAGCTGAAGGCGCTGTAGCGTCCGCCCACATCGGTGGGAAAGGGGACGAAGGTGTAGCCCTCGGCCTCGCACAGCTTCTCCAGGGAGGAGCCGTAGGTGCCGGTGCAGATGGTGCGCCGGGCGGCCTCCTCCGGGCTGTACTTTTTCGCCATGGCCTCCCGCAGGATGCGGAAGGAGGAGCCGGGCTCCAGGGTCTCAAAGTTCTTGGCGATGCAGTCGATGGCGTAGTCCTTGCCCTCCAGGGAGCGCAGCATCTTATTCAGGGCGTGGGGCGAGAGAGTGTTGCCGGCGTAGACGATCTCCACGCCGCCCTCGGCCAGGGCCTCGATCACGCTGCGGGCCGCGTTGTTGCTGCCGCCCACGCCGATGACCACAAAGGCGTCGCAGGTCTTCTTCACCCGGTCGGCGATGGCCTCGATCTGATCCAGCCAGGCGTCGGAGGCCCACTGCTCCAGGCTCAGCCAGCCCTGGCTGTCGGCGTACTTCGCCTCGCCGGCCTGGGCCCGCGCCAGGATGGGCTCCGCCTCCCGCATGGCCTGCCGGAGGGCGTTTTCATCCACGCGGTTCGCGGTGTCGCGCAGGGTCATGTTCAGCATTGCGTCCACTCTCCTTTTCTCAGATCGGTCAGCTTCGGCAGCGGGCCGCCCAGCAGGGGGCGGCACCAGGCCTTGAAGGCCTCGGTCACGCCGTTGCCCTCGGCGTTGATGAAGGCGTCGGGCAGCTTGCGTTCGGTCATCATCACGTCGCGGATATCGGTCAGGAAGGTTTCGCTGGCATAGGGGCTTTCCGAGACCCGGCGGATGGCGACCATCTTCGCGGTCTCGCCGCTGACGGCAGCCCGCACCGCCGCGTGCCCGCAGGCCTCAGCCTCGTCCCGGTCCACGGCGCTCTGCCAGGCGATGGAGGCGCGGCCCAGCAGGCCGGGCTTCTCGGAGCGGGCCTTGTAGTGCAGCTCCCGGATGATCAGGCCGGCCAGGTGGGCGGACACGTCGCCGAAGTAGGTGGCCCGGCCCACGGTGAAGATCGGGGGCACGATGGGCTTGCCGCCAGGGCCGTGCAGGCCCTCGGAGGCCACCACCACGCCGTGGCCCTTCGTGTCGATGAGGCGCTTCACATCCCGCAGGAAGGCCTCCTCGCTGAAGTCGCGCTCCGGCAGATAGATAAGGTCGGGGCCTTCGCCGTAGCTGTCGCAGGCCAGGGCGGAGGCGGCGGTGACCCAGCCGGCGTTGCGCCCCAGGGCCTCGATCACCGTCACATGGATGGGCAGGCTTTCCACATCGCAGCAGACCTCGGCCACGCTGCCGGCCATGAAGCGCGCCGCGCTGCCGAAGCCGGGCGCGTGGTCGGTGATGGCCAGGTCGTTGTCCATGGTCTTCGGGATGCCGATCACGCGGATGTCCGTGCCGGCGCAGCGCTGCTGCAGCTTGCCGCAGGTGTCCATGGTGCCGTTGCCGCCGTTCATGAGCACATAGCGGATGCCATGCTTGCGCAGGATGGGCACCATGGCCTCGTATTCCGGCGCCTCAAGGGCGTCCCGGGAGGTGCCGATGGCGGAGGCCGGGCTGTGCAGCAGGGCCTGCAGCGTCTCCTCCGGCAGGTCGGTGACGTCCCGCAGGCGCTCCTTCAGCAGGCCGCCGGTGCCGCCGATGGCCACATAGATCCTGTCCACGTCCGGGCTGGCCTGGGCCTCACGGATCGCGCCGCACAGGGAGGCGTTGATGACCGCGGTGGGGCCGCCGCCATGGATGATAACCAGATTCTTGTCCATAGGGAAAACCTCCTGTTCAGAAAAGGCCCAGCAGACCCAGCGCCAGCCCGCCCGCGCCGCAGAGCACCATGGTGAGGATCGGGTTGGCCTTCCACTTGCGCAGGGCCAGGAAGGCGGCGGCGAAGAGGGCGATGCCCGCCCACTGGGCGTTCTCCAGGGCAATCAGCTGCCGTTCGCCGAAGGCCACCTGCAGCAGCATGTTGAGGCCGGCGGCGGCGATGAGGGCCACCACGGCGGGTCGCAGGGAGGCCAGCACGCTCTGCAGCATGGGCAGGGCGCTGTACCTGCGGTAGATATAGGCCAGCAGGGACACGATGATCAGGGAAGGCAGGATGCACCCGAAGGTGGCGGTCACCGCGCCCGGCAGTCCCGCGATCTTGAGGCCCACGAAGGTGGCGCCGTTGACCGCGATGGGGCCGGGCGTCATCTCAGCGATGGTGGCCAGATCCATGAACTGCGAGGCGGTGAGCCATCCGTGCACGTCGACGGTCTGGCTCTGGATCAGCGGGATGGCCGCGTAGCCGCCGCCGATGGAGAACAGGCCGATCTGCAGAAAGCTGAGGAAGAGCTGCAGCAGCATCTCACGCGCCTCCCTTCCGGCCCTGGAGCGCCAGCACGACGCCCACGGCGGCGGCGCAGAGGATGATGTAGACCACGTTGACCCGGAAGAAGAAGGTGGCGACGAAGGCCGCCGCCATCACGGCCCAGTGGACCCACTGCTTCGTCTTCAGCACGTTCTTGCCCAGGCTCACGGACACGTCCAGGATCACGGCGGCCACGCCGCAGGACATGCCGCGCAGCACCAGGGCCACATAGCGGTTCGTGGCAAAGAGCTGGTAGAAGAGGGAGATGACCGAGAGGATGACCATGGGCGGGATGATGGTGCCCAGCACGGCGCACACCATGCCCGCAAAGCCCCCGACCTTCCAGCCCACCAGGATGGCCGCGTTGACCGCGATGGCCCCGGGGCTGGACTGGGCCAGGGCCGTCATGTCCAGCATCTCACGCTCGTCGAGCCAGTGCAGCTCGTCCACAAACTTGCGCTTCATGAAGGTGACAATCACGAAACCGCCGCCAAAGGTGAAGGCGCTGATGTACAGCATGCTGAGAAACAGCTTCAGCAGCCGCTTTCCCTTGGATTGCTCCATGAAACACTCCTTTTCGTCCTTCAGCAGCCGCAGGGATGGGCGGGCGCGTCATCCCGGAAGTGGCTGTTCTCCGCCGGATCCTTCATGCACAGGTGCACCGCGGCGGTGGTGAAGGTTTTGGGCAGGGCCAGGATGTTGGGATTCTCGCCCACAAACTTGCGCTTGGCGTCCTCCAGGGCCTCCTCCACGGTGGCGCGGGTTTTCAGGCCCATGCCGCGGGCGATGCCCGGCTCCCGCGCGCCGACGATGTAGATGGCGCTGGTGTGCATCTCCGCCAGGTGGCCGCAGCTCATCATGCTGAAGCCGTGGAAGGGGTGGAAGGCGTTGGCGAAGCGGTACTTGCGGATGTACTCCTCGTTGGTGGCGAAGTACTCGCCGTAGCGGTTCATGTCCGGCAGGATCTGCATGGAGTCGTGCTGGAACATCTCGTAGAGCTCGCGCAGGTAGGGCCAGCGCTCGTCGTGGAACCAGCCGTCACAGATGGAGGGCACGATGAACACGCACCGGTCGGAGAGCACGCGCTTGTGGCGGATCACCTGGGCGGAGAGGGCCTGCATCATCTGGATCGGGTTGGTGCCCATGCCGGCCCCGTAGTGGAAGTTGGTGGGCATGCCGAAGACCACCACGTCGTACTTCTTCTCGGCCCAGTGGACGTAGGTGCGCTTGTCGGCCGTCCTCCAGGAGACGGGCTGCATCTCCTTGGCGTAGCCGGAGTTGATCTCGATCTGGCGGGACTTGGTGTCCAGCACGGCGTCGCAGCAGAAGAACTTCTTGCCCATCTTCTCCTCCATGTGCATGCCCTGCTGGTCGAACTTGTCGCGCATGAGGCTGGAGGTGGACACCGGCACGAAGTCCGGGCGGTGCATGACCTGGGGCACGTGGTGGGCAGAGATGCTGCGCCAGTGGCTGATGCCGGTGGCGCAGTGCTTGTAGCCGCCGGAGTAGCCGCCGTAGGGGTTGCCCTGGGTGTGGCCGATGAGGATGGCCACGTCCGCGTCGTAGACGTACTTGTTCATGATCACGTGGTCGCCCTGGGCGGTGAAGCCCAGATCCACCAGGTGGTCATAGTCCTCGCTGTCGTGGCTGGTGATCTGGCCGGAATACCAGAACTCGTTGAACAGCTCCTCGCCGAGAATCTGCTTCGCCTCGTTCATGGGCGTGCGGGGGTGCAGGCCGTTGGAGAAGAGCAGGAGGATGTTCTCCTTCTTGATACCGGCGGCGTACAGCTCGTCCAGGCAGGCGCGGATGGCGACCTTGCGGTGGCTGGTGGGCTGGCAGCCGCCCTTGACGATGTCGGGGATGACGAACACCACGGTCTTCTTGCCGCGCACGTGCTCGGCCAGGGGCTCCATGCCGATGGGATGGCGGATGGATTCGAGGGTGGCCTGGTAGAGGCTGTCCCAGTCCTGGGGCAGGCAAGGCGGGTCGGGCACGGTTTCGCCGGGGATGAACACGTCGGTGGTGTCGGGCAGGTTGGCGGTCATGAAGCCGTTGCCATATTCAAACTGGAGCTGCATGGTATCTCCTCCTGATGTGGTCTTTCCTGAGCAAGTGCGCAAACAAAGTATCGGCCATGTTAGCTCTGTTTGCAATGCTGCATATAAATGCGAATAATCTCCAGATACTCATCGGGGTAGAACCCAATCTCCCCCTGGAACCTCGTGAGGGCAATCAGCCCGCCGTCAATCTCCTCAATCGACGCCAGCATCTCCGCGTTGTCCTGCTTCAGCCCGCCGCCGTACACCACCGGCATGCCGCCGGTCTGCTCCTTGATGAAGCGGGCGATGGGTGCGATCACGTCCGCGCCGGGCGGGGTCTTGCCCGGGCCGATGGCCCAGATGGGCTCGTAGGCGATGATGACGTTCTTCGTGTCGATGCCCTTCAGCCCCACGGAGAGCTGCTCCGTGAGCACCTCCTGCCAGCGGTCGCGTTCCTCGGCCTTCTCGCCGATGCAGTAGGTCACGGTCATGCCCTGGCTGACGGCGCAGGCGATCTCCTTATTCAGCAGCCGGGAGACGGCGGCGGTGTCCGTCACGCCCGCCTCCTGCAGCACGCCCAGCTTGTCGGCCCGCTCCTCGCAGTGGCCGATGATGGTGCTGGTGACGCCCAGGGCCTTCATGGCCGCGGCGGGGCGGTTGGTGGTGTAGGCGCCGAAGTTGACGCCGGGGGCCACATCCTGGCGGTAGACGCTCTGGCATCCGACCTCGATGACACTGCTGCCCTCGGCTGCGCCGGCGGCGGGGATGACGTGGGCCTCCGGGAAATACATCGGGAAGCGGGCCGCACCGCGGTAGGTCTCCAGCTCATCCTTCACGGCGCGGACGATGGTCTTGGCCCAGGCGCCGCCCTCCGCCAGGCGGTTGACGCCGCCCTCGGCCGCGGGCACGTCGAAGCGCTTGAGATTCAGGCACAGATGCTTCATGCTCAGATGCCCTCCTTCCTGTAGCGATCCGCCATCTGCTCCAGCGTCACGGGCCGGATCAGGTGGCTCTTGCGGTAGCTGCCGAACTGCACCAGCAGCGGCGCGATGGATTCCATGACGCCGTCCTTCATGCAGGCGACGATCTTCTCCACGTCCGCATTCGGGATGGGGCCATGGACCACGGTGTCCATGATGCTCTGCAGGTAGTTCCGGGGGTCGAAGTTCTTGGGGTTGGCGCGCATGCGGGCGAAGATATCGCCGATGGCGGCGCTCTGCTGCAGCTCGGGGTGATCCAGGAAGAGCTTCAGGATGTTGCGGGTGCAGGCCAGACGGATGTCGGTGTCCACGTTGATCTTGTTGATGCCGCAGTGGGCGACGTCCACCAGCTGGTTCACGTCGATGCCGAAGGCGTTCTCCAGCTGGCCGCCCATCTCGTTGATCTGCTGCACATACTCCTGGGGCACGGTGGAGGAGCCGTGGCTGACCAGGAAGCCGTCGATCCCCTCGTGCATCATGCACTCCTTGGTGGCGATGGCGATCTCCCGGCGGATCTTTGTGTCCTTGCCCTTGTTGGCCCCGTGGCAGGTGCCGTAGCTGATGGCCAGGGCGTCGCAGCCGGTCTTCTTGAAGAAGTCGATGGCCTGCATGGGGTTGGTGTAGGTGCTGGTGGCGGAGAAGACGTGATCCTCCACGCCGGCCAGCACGCCCAGCTCGCCCTCCACGGTGACGCCGTAGGGGTGGGCGTAGCGCACGACCTCGCGGGTCAGGGCCACGTTGTCCTCGTAGGGGAGGCTGCTGCCGTCGATCATCACGGAGGTGTAGCCGCCGTCGATGCAGGCCTTCACGCTCTCCAGGCTCTTGCCGTGGTCGAGGTGCAGGGCGATGGGCACGGGGCTGCCTTCGCCGCAGGCCTTCACGGCGTCACCGATGGCCTTCGCGCCCCGGCGCTTCTGCTCGATGTCGCCGTGCATGAAGTCCTCCGCGCCGCCCATGTAGGCGTTGGAGGCCTCCGCGCCTTGCAGGATCGCGCCGGAGTGGAGCAGCTCGTGCACGCGCACGGCGGCCTCAATCTGGCCGTAGCTGTTCATGTTGAAGGCGGCCTGGCCGTAGCGGTAGGTGTCGGCGGCCTCCAGGATGGCTCTCATGGGAACTAACATGGCAATTCCTCCCTTATCATCAAACGCTCGTGAAGGCTCAGATTTCCTCGCTCTTGCAGGTGTATACGCGCCGGCCCATCAGATTCACGGGCTGGCCGGTCAGGGTGATGGGCTGGGCGTCGACGATGTCCGCGCTGCTGACGCCCAGCTTCAGCTCCGCCGGGCCCGGCTCCACGCCGAAGACCATGTCCTCGTTGTAATAGCCCAGCTCCGCCGCCTCCAGGCGGAAGACGATCTTCTTGCTCTCGCCGGCCTTCAGGTGCACGCGGCGGAAGGCGACAAGCTGCATGTTGGGCCGGATGACGTGGGCCCCGGAGAAGTGATAGTAGAGCTGCAGCACCTGGTCGCCGTCCCGCTCGCCGGTGTTCTTCACTGTGCAGGCGACGTCGACGGCCCCGTCCGTGGGCAGCTCCCGGGAGGAGAGCGCCATGGGGCTGACCTCGAAGGCGGTGTAGCTCAGGCCGTGGCCGAAGGGGAAGAGGGGCTTGTCCGTGCCGTCCACGTAGCCGCCGGAGAAGATCAGGCTGGCGCTCTCGTCGCTGCCGGAGGAGAAGCCGGAGCCGACCCGGTGGTTGTAGACGATGGGTAGCTGGCCGATGTGGTGCGGCACGGTGAAGGGCAGGTGGCCGCCGGGATTGACCGTGCCGTCCAGCACGTCGGCGACGACGCGGCCCGCCTCCGCGCCGGGCATGAAGGCCTGCACGATGGCGGAGACATGCTCCTTCGCCCACGGAATCGCGAACACGCCGGGGCCGTAGAGCACCAACACCACGGGCTTGCCGACGGCGCACACGGCCTCCAGCAGCTGCTGCTGTACGCCGGGCAGATCCAGGTGGCTGCGGTCCTTGCCCTCGCCGCCGGTCACGTGCACCCAGCCGCAGTTGCCGCCCATGGCCAGAACCACCGCGTCGCTGTCCTCGGCGGCGCGAACCGCCTCGGCGATGCCGGAGGTGTCCTCGCGGATGATGTCGCAGCCCTGGGCGTAGGTGACGCTGAAGCGATCCGCCAGCACCTCGCGCAGGCTGCGGGAGCCCATGCCGCGCAGCAGGGAGGGCAGGTCGTTCAGCCGCTCCCGGTCCTCCTCGGAGAACAGGGCGAGCATGGAGGCGAACATGTTGCTGCCGCCGGCCTTGGTCTTGCCGGGCTGCTTCTCCTTGGCCGCCTCGTCGGCGATGCCGTTGAAGGTGACGGAGCCGTCGTCCTCCGCGCCGGCCTTCATCATCTCAATGTAGGCCGGGTAGGTGTAGCCGCTGATGGGGTAGCGCAGGTTGTCGGCGTGGGGGCCGATGACGGCCAGCCTCAGGCCGGGCTTCAGCGGGAGGACGCCGTCGTTCTGCAGCAGGGTGATGGACTTTTCGGCGATATGGCGGCTGACCTCGGCCTTGCGGGCGTTGGTCATGGCCCCGCGCACCTGCTCCACGTCCACATAGGGATGCTCGAACAGGCCGTACTCAAACTTGATGGTCAGGATGCGGCGGACGGACTCGTCGATCAGCTGCTCGTCCAGCTGGCCGCTGCGCACGTACTCGGGCAGGTGGCGGAACGCGCCGCCCACGGGGATCTCGGTGTCCAGGCCGCCCTTCTTGGCCAGCAGACCGGCCTCCGGGTAGCTCTGGGCGATGTGGAAATAGTTGTACATCTTCATGATGCCCGCGCCGTCGCTGGTCAGCATGCCGCGGAAGCCCATGGTGTCCCGCAGCAGGGTGCGGGCGATCTTCTTGTTCGCGCCGACGCACTGGCCGTCGATCTCGCCGTAGTTGGCCATCATGCCGGAGACGTCCGCCTCCCTGGCCGCCGCCTCGAAGGGCGTGGCGAAGACCTCGTACAGCTCCCGGTCGTTGATGCGGCTGACCGCGCAGTTCAGGCCGCCCTGGCTGTCGGCATAGCCCAAAAAGTGCTTGGCGATGCAGGCCGGGCCGTTCTGCTTGTCGCCCTGCATGCCGCGGATGTAGTGGATGCCCATCTGGCTGATGAGGTAGGGATCCTCGCCGTAGGTCTCGTAGGTGCGGCCCCAGCGCGGGTCGCGGGAGACGTCGATCACCGGGCTCATGGCGCTGTTGATGCCCACGGCGCGGCTCTCCTGGCCGATGATGCGGGCCATCTCCTCCGCCAGCTCCGGCTCCCAGGTGCAGCCCAGGTTGACCTGGGCGGGGAAGAGGGTGCCCTCCGCGCCGGGGTAGCCGCAGAGATTCTCCGCCTGCAGGGCCACCGGGATGCCCAGGCGGGTCTCCTCCACAAAGTAGCGCTGCAGGGTGTTGCTGATCTCGGCGATCTGCACGGGATCCACAATGCCGGCCATCGAGTACTGGGTGAAGCGGCCGTGGCCGTCAGGGAACTTCTCCCGCAGCAGCTCCAGCGACACCTCGCCGTCGCGCATGAAACCGGCGGGGAGATCGCCGCACAGCTGCGCCGCCTTCTCCTCCAGCGTCATGCGGGAGAGCAGGTCCTCGACGCGCGCCGCTACGGGCTGGGTCGGATCTTTGTACAGCTCCATGCAGACTCCCTCCTTGAAGCATGTTAATTCATTTAACAAAATATCAGAAGATGGGCATTCTGTCAATAGGAAGACCGGAAAAAATAAATAGCTATTGACACGCTCTCCAAAACCTGCTATTATTAAATCGTTAAATAAACAAACTCGCCAACCACAAACACCGCGCGGCAGCCTCCGGGCTGCGGCAGAACAGGGAAAGCGCCATGACGGAACGCGAACGCCATCCCACCCTCGCCTTCGCCGCGGAGGAGGTGAGGCGGTATCTCCGCCTCGCGGGACTCGCGGAAGAAAGCCTGCCCGGGATCACCGTGGAGCTGGGCGAGCCCTCCGGGGAGGACGCCTACGCCATCGAGGGGGACGCGGAGCGCATCGCCATCCGCGGCAGCAACCCGCGAAGCGCGCTGATCGGCGCTTACGCCTATTTAAAGGAAATCGGATTCGCCTTCTGGGCGCCGGGGGAGGATTACACGCGCATCCCGCGCCTCACGGACCGCGCTCAGTTGAAGGTCCCCCGCCGGGAGAGCCGGGCTGCCCACAGCTTCCGGGGCATGTGCATCGAGGGCGCGGAATCCCTGGAGCAGATGCTGGCCTACGTCGACTGGTTGCCCAAGGCGGGCATGAACATCTGCTTCGCCCAGTTCTTCAGGCCGGACATATTCTGGGAGCGGTGGTACAGCCACCAGAACAACCCGCTGATGCCCCCGCGCACCCTGTCGGAGGAGGAAAAGGAAGCCTTCGACCGGACGCTCGTCGCGGAGATCAAAAAGCGCGGCCTCCTGCTCCACCGGGCGGGCCACGGCTGGACCTCCCGGGCCCTGGGGTATCCGGGCAACGGCTGGCAGACGCAGGCCGAGCCCCGCGAGGCGCGATACCGCAGCCGCATCGCCCTGCTGAAGGGGGAGAGACGCCTCTTCGGCGGCGTGCCCGCCAACACGAACCTGTGCTACGCCAGCGAGGACGTGCAGCAGGCCCTGACGGACGACGTCGTGGCCTACGCGAAGGCCCATCCCGAGGTGGACGCGGTGCACTTCTGGCTGGCCGACACCTTCAACAACCTCTGCGAGTGCGAAGCCTGCCGGCAGACCACCCTGAGCGACCAATACGTGCGGATCCTCAACCGCATCGACGAGGCGCTGACGGAGGCCGGGCTGGCCACGCGGATCGTGTTCCTGCTCTACCAGGAGCTGCTGTATCCCCCGGAGCGCGAGCGCATCCGCCATCCGGAGCGGTTCATCCTGATGTTCGCCCCGATCTCCCGCACCTTCGAGACCGGCTACCCGGCGGAAGTACCCGCGGGCGAGCCGCCGCCCTACCGGCGCAACGCGATGCGGCTTCCGCTGGACATCGGGGAAAACCTGCGGTATTACGCTGCCTGGCGGCAGGTGTTCGCGGGGGACGCCTTCATCTATGACTACCACCTGGGCCGGGCTCACTACGGCGACCCCGGCTATCTGAAGATCGCCGGCACTCTCTGCGGGGACATCCGGCGGGTGCGGGGCCTGGGCTTTCAGGGCCTGATCGCCTGCCAGGAGCTGCGGGTCATGATGCCCAACGCCCTGCCCATCTACGCCATGGGCCGCCTGCTCTGGGACGCGGACACCCGGCCCGAGGACGTCGCGGAGGCATACTTCGAGGGCCTGTACGGCGCGGACGCCCCGCGCGTGCGGGTGTACTTCGAGGCGGTGTCGGCCCTGTGCGACACGGACTACGCCAACGCCAACGGCCCGCGCCTGCGGCCCGACCTGACCGGGCGCTACCGGGAGATCGCCCGGCTCTCCAGGGCGGAGAGTGAAACGCTGGAGGACAGGGGAGACCCGATCCTGCGGCGGTATGGGAGCACGCTCCTGCAGAACGCCGCCTACGCGGACGCCCTGGCCGCCCTCACCGCGGGCGACGAGGCCGCCGCCACGGCCGCCTACGACCGCTACTGCCGCATCATCCGCGAGCGCGAGGCGGTCTATCCGATGGATTTCGACGTGTACCGGGCGATCGAGGTGACGCAGCGGTACACGGGGCTGAAAGAAACACCGCGCACCCCGACGAACGACGAGCCGACCACAGAAAGAGATGAACGCGTATGAGCCAGCATGCCATCAAAGCCGTGCGGAGTCCCATCCAGCGCAGGAACCGGATCAAGCTGAACCTCTGGTGCTGGGCCTTTGTGTCCCTGACGCTGATCTTCTACCTGCTGTTCCAGGGCTATCCCATCCTCTGCTCGATCTACTACTCCCTGTTCAACTGGTCGGGCATGACCAGCAACATGGCCTATGTCGGGCTGGAGAACTACCGCAGCCTCCTGAACGACTCGGTGTTCTGGGGCGCCTTCAAAAACAGCTTCCGCTACATGATCATGGTGGTGCCGCTGGAGGTGGTCATCTCCCTCTTCTTCGCCTACCTGCTCAACGATGAGAAGCTGAAGCTGCGCACGGCCTACCGCGTGTCCCTCTTCGTGCCGGTGGTGGTCACGGCCTCCATCGTGGGCATCGTGATGGTCTTCATCTGGTCCTCCAACGGCATCATCAACTATGCCATGAAGAGCATGAACCTGATCGACAAGAACATCAACTGGCTGGGCAACGCCAAGTACGCCATGCAGACCGTGGTCTACGTCTCGGTGTGGAAGGACATGGGCACCTACATGATCTACTGGCTGGCCGCCCTGCAGAGCGTGCCGACGGACGTGATCGAGGCCGCCAGCGTGGACGGCGCGACGCGCAGCCGCACCTTCTTCAGCGTGGTGGTGCCGATCATCGCGCCCACCGCGGGCATCATCCTGATCCTGTGCACGATCAACTCCCTCAAGGCCTTCGACCTGATCCAGACGCTGACCGGCGGCGGCCCCTTCTACGCCACCGACGTCATCGCGACCTTCGTCTACCGCACGGCCTTCACCTCGGACATGGGCCTGCCGCGCTTCGGCTACGCTTCGGCGGCGGCGACGATGT
This sequence comes from uncultured Eubacteriales bacterium, assembly GCA_902790495.1. Lineage (GTDB taxonomy): Bacteria > Bacillota > Clostridia > Christensenellales > Aristaeellaceae > RUG11272. The sequence goes on along the minus strand of CADASK010000013.1, from coordinate 8,082 downwards.
TCGGCATCGTGGTCATCATCATCGGCGCGGTGCTCAACGCCCTGAAGGGCAAGCTGCAGGACCTGCAGTGAGAAGGGAGGAGCAACAACATGGAAGCCACTCAGACCCGCAAGATCAAGAAGAACCCCAGGCTGCCGCGTCCGGGACGCATCGTCATCAACGCGGTGCTGCTGGTCTGCTCCCTGATCTGGATCTATCCCATCGTCTGGACGATCATCTCCTCCTTCAAGCCCCAGGCGGATTTCTTCAAGGAGCAGCTGACCCTGCTGCCCGGCAGCGTCACCCTCGAGAACTACGCCCGCGTCTGGAGCAAGGCCAACTTCGCGGTTTACTTCCTCAATTCCGTCATCGTCACCGTCTTCTCGGTGCTGCTGGTGCTCATCATGACCAACATGGCGGGCTACGTGCTGGGACGGTATAAGTTCGTGGGCCGCGGCCTGCTGATGGCCATCTTCCTGTCCTCCATCTGCATCCCGCTGGTCTCGACCCTGATCCCGGTCTACCAGATCGTCAAGGGCATGGGCCTCCTCGGCACGAGGCTGGGCCTCATCCTCTCCGGCGCCGGTGGCGCGCACGTGGTGTTCCTGCTGCTGTTCTCCAGCTACTACTCCACCGTGCCCAACGAGCTGGAGGAGGCGGCCAAGATCGACGGCTGCGGCTTCATGCGCACCTTCGTCAGCGTCATGGTGCCCCTGTCCTCGCCGATCTCCACCACCGTCATCATCATGGAATCCCTGTGGACCTGGAATGCCTTCCAGCTCCCGCTGATCCTGACGCTCAACAACCCCACCGCCCGCACCCTGGCCGTGGGCCTGTACGCCTTCAAGGGTGAGAACACCGTGGACTGGACCGGCATCTGCGCCGGCGGCGCCATCGCCATGGTGCCCATCATCGTGGTGTTCATCGCCTTCCAGAAGTTCTTCATCAACGGCATGGCCGGCGCGGTGAAGGGCTGATCAACACCGTATATCCTGCACGCGATGTGCATTATTTACATCATTTTAAGGAGGTATCCCCATGAAAAAACGTCTTCTCTCCCTGCTGCTGGCCTGCGCGCTGCTGATGAGCGTCTCAGGCGCTCTGACCGCTCTGGCCGACGAGCCCATCACCCTGCGCGTGTACGACTGGTCGGACTCCACCCTGGTGTACCGCCAGAAGTTCCATGAGGAATTCATGGAGAAGAACCCCGACATCAAAATCGAATACACCCAACTGACCATCGACCAGTTCAACAGCACCGTGGTCGGCGCCATCCAGAATGGCGAAGGCCCCGACCTGTTCCCGGTTCCCACCACCCTGAACCTGACCACCGCCGTGAACGAGGGCTGGTTCCTGCCCATGGAGCAGTATCTGTCCGAGGGCTTCGTGGACACCTTCCAGGATGGCGTGCTGGCCGAGGGCGTGCAGCGCAAGAACGGCGTGCTCTACACCCTGCCGGAGTCCGGCTCCCTGAGCAACTCCATGATCTTCTACAACAAGGACATCCTGGCCGAGTGCGGTCTGGAAGTGCCCACCACCTTTGACGAGTTCCGCGCCGCCTGCAAGACCATCACCGAGACCGGCGCCGGCCGTTACTGGGGCCTCATCGAGGGCGGTAATCAGGCCAACCGCTGCGAGATCCTGCTCCGCGCGCTGGTGCAGTCCGCCGGCGGCAAGATCGCCATCAACGGCCGCGCCCTGACCGTGGACGGCCGCGCGCCCTATGACACCCCCGAGATGGCCAAGGCCGTCGAGCTGCTGCAGGGCATCGTGGAGGATGGCAGTCTCTATCCCGACACCGCCTCCATCTCCGCGCCCGAAGCCCGCGAGCTCTTCGCCCAGGGCAAGGCCGCGTTCCTGTGCCAGGGCCTGTGGTGCATCGGCACCTGGGCCAACGATCATCCCGAGCTGAACTACGGCGTCATGACCCCGCCCAAGGGCGCTGACAACGGCTACGTGGCCAACGTCGAGGGCGGCCCCTGGATGGGCATCTACGCCAAGACCAAGTACCCCGAGGCCGCTGCCCGCTACCTCGAGGCCCTCTACAGCACCACCGATTACCACTACCAGGCAGACGTCGTGAAGTCTGGCTCCTACGTCTCCGTCATCAAGGGCGTCAACGAGGCCAACATGGTGGATCCCGTCATGAAGGAATACTATGAGGCCGCCTCCAAGTGCATCGACGTGCCGATTGCCACCAGCCGCGACGCGAAGTTCTATGACTTCTACTCCACCGTGGTCGGCGCGACCCCGTCTCTGGCCAGCATCGCCCAGGGTATCCTGAGCCAGGCCATCGACGAGCCCATGGACTACCTGAAGGCCCTGTCCGACGCGGAGACCGCCAACTGGAAGACCGCCTGCGAGACCATCGGTGTGGATTTCGCCGGCCTGGAGTTCCCGAACTGGGTCGCCGGTCAGCCCTACACCTCCGAGGACTACGCTGCCCTCCAATAAGCCATAAGCAAAACCAATAGGATTCGCCGTGGAAGCGAGCCGGGGAATCCGGTGCTTCCACGGCGTCTTTCATTCAAATCAGTTTCATCGCAGTCAAAGAAATGCGCGCGAAGGGGCCCCGGGGGCGACCGCAAAGCCCCCGGGTCGCCGCCCGCAGGTGGCGAAACCTCAGTTCCCGCCGACGAAAGGAGCGCAACACGCCATGCGCATAGGCTTCCTGACCAACGCCCTGGTCGAACAATCCCGCCGCTGCGGGGATGCGCGCTTCACCACGCTGCCCGGCGTGGCGGACTGGGCCACCGCCCACGGCTTCCAGGACCTGGAGTGCGGGCCGATGCTCCCGCTGGACCGCGCGGCCTTCGAGCAGGTGCTCGGCGAGAGGAAGATCGGCATCACGGCCCTGATCTACTGCCGCAACTACCTGAGCACCGACGAGGAGGAGGCCGCCAACCACCTGGCCGAGCTGAAGAAGCGCATCGTCTTCGCCGGGGAGCTGGGCATCGAGAAGGTGGTCACCTCCACCGGCATCGACAAGCGCATCGAGGAGGGTATCTACGACCGGGATCCCGCGGTGAAAGATCGGGCCAACATGATCCGCCGGATCCCTGTGCGCAGCCTTGACCGGGTCGTGGACCTGTTCGGCCCGCTGACCGACCTGGCGGAGAAGCACGGCGTGAAGCTCTGCTTTGAGAACTGCCCGCTCATGGGCAACATCGCCATCTCCCCGGTGATGTGGGAGCGCATCTTCGAGCGGCTGCCCAGCGAGCGCCTGGGCCTGGCCTACGACCCCAGCCACCTGGTGTGGGAGATGATCGATCCCTACGCGCCGATTGAGACCTTCGCCCGGCGCATCTTCCATGTCCACGCCAAGGACACGCGCATCGACCGGGAGCGCCTGGCCCGCACGGGCATCCTGACGGACTTCTCCTGGTGGGCCTATGCGATTCCCGGCCGCGGCGAGCTGGACTGGGCCAGGCTGCTGGCCGCGCTGAAGCAAATCGGCTACACCGGCACCATCAGCCTGGAGCACGAGGACGCCCTCTACGAAGGCAGCGTCGAAAAGGTGCAGGAAGGCCTGCTGGAAGGCAAGCGGTATCTGGAAAGCAGAATCTGAAAGGCTAGGTTTTGCAGGCACGGCCCTCTCAGTCACCTGCGGTGACAGCTCTCCCAGAGGGAGAGCCAAGTTAAAAGCAACACCGCCTTCAGCACGAAAGGATGCGGCGCGAAGGGGTGCAGGGGGCGACCGCAAAGCCCCCTGCCCGCGCCCGCAGGCGCGGAATCTCTGTGCAGACGTAAACAACTGCTCCCCAAAGAGAGGACGAGCGAAGGGGTGCAGGGGGCGACCGCAAAGCCCCCTGCCCGCGCCGGAGGCGCGGAACAAGGAGGATTTATGGTACGCATCGGCATCATCGGCTGCGGCAGCCTCATCGGCATCGCCCGCAATCACATCGCCGCCTATCAGCGGTGCAGCGACGCGCAGATCACCGCCTGCTACGACCTGATCGAAGGCCGGGCCGCGGGCTACATCGACAAGCTGGGCCTGAAGGATGCCAGGGCCTGCGCCAGCCTGGAGGAGCTGTTCTCCCTGTGCGACGCGGTCAGCGTCTGCACGCCCAACTGCACCCACACCGAGCTGACCGTGGCCGCCCTCAAGGCCGGCAAGCATGTGCTGTGCGAGAAGCCCTTCGCCCCGACCTTAGAGGAGTGCGACCAGGCCATCCGCTACGCCAAGCTCAGCGATAAGGTGTCCATGATCGGCCTGTGCTACCGCGATATCCCCGGCTTCGTGTACATGAAGCAGCTGATCGACGAGGGGAAGATGGGCAAAATCTTCTTCGTGCGGGAGGAACAGGGCGGCGACCGCTTCGCCAACCCCGCCGTGCAGCTGGAGTGGCGCACCCAGGCGGATCTCTCCGGCCCCGGCGCGCTGGCGGATTTCGGCAGCCACATGATGGACATCTGTGACTACCTGCTGCGGGACAGCTGCGGCCCCATCGCTGAGATCACCTGCATGCAGTCCACCTGCATGGAGGAGCGGGAGATCATCGGAAAGCCCGGCAGGCTGGGCCCGGTTACCAACGACGACGTGGCCTGCTGGATCTGCCGGACGGAGGGCGGCACGCTGTACAACTTCACCGCCAGCCGCATCGGCGCGACCTTCATGCTGGAGATCGTGGGCGAGGGCGGCAAGATGATCTTCCACGGGGACAGGCCCTTCGAGCTGACGCTGCAGCTCAAGGACAAGAACGGCCCCTACACGGAGAAGCCCCAGGCGGTGCCGGTGCCGGAGAGCTGCTACGGCGGCGACGAGAACGCGCCTCGCACGCCCTTCGCCATCAACTTCTACTATGAGATCCGCCAGTTCCTGGACGCCATCCAGCACGGCAGGGACACCCTGCTGACCCTGGAGCGCGGCCGCTACATCCAGTCCCTCATCCAGACCGCGCAGGACAGCGCCGATCTCGGTGAGATCCTGGAAGCTGACCCAGAGTAATTCTGTTCTTCAAGTTGCCAAATCAAGACGGGCGGGCGAAGGCATGCAAGGGGCGATCGCAAAGCCCCTTGCCCGCGCCCGCAGGCGCGGAACCCCCTGCTGCCGCAAAGCGAAGCAATTGAGAAAAGAGGCTGCATCACCATGAAACTTGGCGGACACTGCGTGCTCTTCGGCCCTGCCATCGCCTCCGACACCGACGGCGTCATCGGCAAGCTCGCCTTCGCCGGCGCCGAGGGCTGCGAGCTGGGCGAGCGCTTCTTCTCCCTGGACGAGCGCGCGAAGCTCACCCAGGTGCTGGATCGCCACGGGATGGCGCTGGCCGGCCTGCACTGCAACAACCTGACCCTGAGCGACCTGGTGCACGACCCGGAGAAGGCCCGGGCGGCCCTGCGGAAGACGGCGGCCTTCATGGCGGATATGCCCGAGAAGAACGTGATCGCCACAGGCGGCACGGGGGAGCCGAGGGAAGCCCTGGCCTCCCGCACAGTGCGCGAGGGCAGCAGCCTGCCGGAGCTGCATGACCCGGCGCAGGTGCGCACCCTGGCCCGGAACCTGAACCGCATCGTGAAGGAGATCCGGGACGAGATGGGTGTGCAGGTGCACTACCACAACCACAGCTGGGAGTTTGCCGACGATGGCCTGATCTGGCTGACCCTGGCCGAGGAGGCCCCGGATCTGTGCTTCGCCCTGGACACCGGCTGGGCGGCTGTGTCGGGCTTCGACCCGGTGGGGCTGATGGACCGCTATCCCGGCCGCTTCCGCTACGTCCACCTGCGCGACTACGCGGCCTGCGACCAGCCGCTGGAGAAGAAGTTCTCCGAGGTGCACGCCGGCTTCATCGACCTGGGCACCGGCGAGATGAACTACCCGCGCCTGATGCGCAAGCTGCACACGGAGCTGGGCGAGGACGGCTGGGCCATCGTGGAATACGAGCTGGGCAACTTCGACGAGAACAGCTACCTGAAGGCCATCAGCTACCTGAAGGGCGTCCGGGACATGCTGTGAGGGTGAAGTCAAACGATGAAGAAACTGCGAATCGCCGTGATCAGCTGCGGCGCGGGCCCTGGGGGCGGCGAGAGCTACTGGGGCGTCTGCCATGAGCGGCAGCTGGCGGCGGCCTACCGGGCGCTGCGGGCGGGAGAACCTCTGCCGTGGACGCCGGAGGACGCGAAGAGGACGCTGGAGATTGTGCAGGCCATCTATCTGTCGGCCTGCACCCAAAGCCCGGTCAGGCTGTAGGAGCAGCCGGGCCGGAGCCGGATAAACCCAAGACATCATGGACAGGATTGCTCGCAGGACGCACGATGGAGACAGGGGGAGTGACGGATGGCACCGACATCGGGACGGAACAACGGCACGGTGAAGCAGGAGAACCTGGAGGCCGTGAAGCTGATGCTGTACCGCCAGGCGCCGATCTCCCGGGCGGAGATCGCGGCCCAGCTCAGCCTGACCCCCGCGACCATCACCAACATCACAGCGAGCCTCATCGAGCAGGGCTTTGTGGAGGAGGTGCGGGCGGAGGAGCCCCCGGCTCCCGCGCCGCGCGGCACCACGGGGCGCAGGCCCATCCTGCTGGACCTGAAGCGGGACTGCTTCACCGTGCTGGGCCTCTCGCTGGGGCGGGACAGCACGCGCTTCTGCCTGTGCGACCCCCGCGGCGGGGTGCTGGCCAGCGGCACCTATGAGGTGATGAACGACGACTACAGCGTGATGCTGCACCAGCTGCAGGGCATCCTGAGCCTGATCCGCCAGGAGCACGCCGCGCTGTGGGACAAGCTGCTGGGCATCGGCATCTCCATGCCGGGCGTGGTCAACTCCCATCGGGGCCAGGTGCGGAACCACATCCTCGAGCGCCAGTCCTGGCGCGGCCAGCCCCTGGCCGAAGCCATCAGCCGCTTCACGGGCCTGCCCGTGCGGCTGGAGAACAACGTCAAGGCGCGCAGCACGGCCATCAGCCTGTTCTGGCCGGAGCTGCTGGAGGGCGAGACCACCTTCGCCCTGTGCTACGTCTCCTTCGGCATCGCCTGTCCCTTCGTGCTGGGCAACCGCGTGTTCAAGGGCGAGGACGCAGCCGCCGGCGAGATCGGCAAGATGATCCTCGACCCCAGCGCGGCGGACGAGGAGCCCGCCACCGGCGACCGGGAGGCCGCTTCCTTCGCCCTGCCGGGCAGCCTGGAGGCGCTGGCGGGCGTCAACGCGATCCTGGCCCAGTGCCGCAAGCGCATGCGCGCCGGCGAGGAGACCGCCCTGCGCGATCTGTGTCCCGACACGGGGGCGCTGAAGCTCACCGACGTGCTGGAGGCCCAGCGGGCGGGCGACGCCATGGCCTGCGGCATCATGGAGCAGGCCATGGTCTACGTGGGCGTGGCACTGGCCAACATCGTGGACATCATCAACCCGCACCTGGTGCTGCTCAGCGGCTCCGTCTTCACCAACCGCGTCAACGCCGAGACGGTGGAGAAGGCGCTCATGCGCTACGCCTTCCTGCCGGACGACGACGCGCTGCGCGTGGTGACGGTGGACATGGGCGAGTACGCGGGGGCCATCGGCGCGGCGGCCAGCTGCATCGAGAAGTATTTCCTGCGCGGATGACGGATGCAGGAACGGCAAGACATCGACTCAAAGAAGAGGAGGTTCGATTCCCATGATGCAAGGCAGAAAAGGCGAGGGGGACAAGGCGGGCCGCCCGCGGATCCCGGACAAGATGTGGCTGCTGCTCTCCTTCCTCGCGGCGATGCTGCTGTGGTATGTGCTGTCCGTGCTGCCCGCCACGGCCCGGTGCTTCCCGAACGTGGTGGAGACCATGAAGCAGCTGCCCATTATGATCCAGCGCGGCGTGCTGTGGAAGGACATCTCCTCCAGCATGATCTCCGTGTTCGCCGGCTTCGGCCTCGGCTTCGTGATCGCCCTGCCCGTGGCCATCTTGATGGCCTGGTACAAGCCGGTACGCAACATCATCGAGCCGTGGATCGAGTTTATCCGCAACATTCCCCCGCTGGCCTACGTGCCGCTGGTGGTCATCGCGGCGGGCGTGGGACGCAAGCCCCAGATCATCGTCATCACCCTGGCCACCTTCCTGACCATGTGCATCACGATCTACCAGGGCGTCATCAACATCGACGAGACGCTGATCAAGGCGGCGCGCGTCCTGGGCG
>CADASK010000012.1 GCA_902790495.1 uncultured Eubacteriales bacterium | reverse complement strand
CCGGCGCAGACCTGAGAGAACAAGGAGGAGAAGCCATGGCCATCCGAATCGACGGAAAGGAGTTGGCGGCCCAGTGCCGCGCGGAGACGGCGGAACGTGTCGCCGCCCTGCGCGCCCGGGGCATCACGCCGGGCCTGGCCGTGGTGCTGGTGGGCGACGATCCCGCGAGCCAGATCTACGTGCGCAACAAGGAGAAGGCCTGCGCGGAGGTGGGCATCCGCTCCTTTCCCGTCCTGTTTCCGTCGGGAACCACCCAGGAGCAGCTGCTGGAGACCATCGACCAGCTGAACGCGAACGAGAACGTCCACGGCATCCTGGTGCAGCTGCCCCTGCCGAAGCAGATCGACAAGAACGCCGTGCTGGAGCGCATTCTTCCGCAGAAGGACGCAGACGGTTTTCATCCCATCCACGCGGGCAGGCTGCTCAACGGTGAGGACACGGTGGTGCCCTGCACGCCGCGGGGCGTGCTGCGGATGCTGAAGAGCGCCGGCGTTCCGCTGCGGGGCAAGGAAGCCGTGGTGGTGGGCCGCAGCGCGATCGTGGGCCGGCCGATGGCGGCGCTGCTGCTGCGGGAGGACTGCACGGTCACCATCTGCCACAGCCGCACGGAGGACCTTGCCGCCCACACGCGGCGCGCGGACATCCTCGTGGCCGCTTGCGGTCAGCCGCAGCTCATCACGGGGGAGATGGTCAAGCCCGGCGCTGCGGTGATCGACGTCGGCATCCACCGGGTGGACGGCCATTTAGTGGGCGACGTGGACGCCGCGAGCGTGGAGCCGGTGGCCGGCTGGCTGTCGCCCGTGCCGGGCGGCGTGGGCCCCATGACCATCGCCATGCTGCTGCAGAACACGGTGGAGGCCGCCGAACATGCCCTATCGTGAGGAAATCGAGAGGCGCACCTGGACGGCCACGGTGACGCGGCTGAACCAGTACGTGCGCGAGAGCCTGCGCGGGGACAGCTTGCTGCGGTCGGTGATCCTCGTGGGCGAGGTCAGCGGCTTCAAGCCCTACCGGGGCGGCCAATGGTACTTTGACCTCAAGGACGAGACGAGCGTCATCAACTGCGTGATGTTCGGCGACGGGGTGCGCAGCGCTTCCTTCATGCCCCGCAACGGGGATCAGGTGCGCCTGCACGGCAGGGTCGATCTCTACCTGGCCTCCGGGCGCTACCAGTTCGTGGCGGACAGCATCCGCCCCGAGGGCGTCGGCACGCTGTACCAGCGCTTTGAGGCTCTGAAGGAAAAGCTGCAGGCGGAGGGACTCTTCGACGCGGCCCGCAAGCAGAGCCTGCCCTGGAGGCCGCAGAAGATCGCGGTCGTCACCTCGGAGGCAGGCGCCGTGCTGCGCGATATCGTCAAGGTGAGCCGGGCCCGGGATCCGGGCGTGCCGCTGGTGCTCGTCAGCGTGCCGGTGCAGGGCGCGAACGCCGCGCCGCTCATCGCCGCCGGAATCCGCAGGGCTGGCCGCATCCCCGGGGTGGATGTCATCATCACCGGGCGCGGCGGCGGCTCGATGGAGGACCTATGGTGCTTCAACGAGGAGTGCGTGGCCCGGGCCATCGCGGAGAGTCCTGTGCCGGTGATCTCCGCCGTGGGCCATGAGACAGATTTCACCATCGCGGATATGGTGGCGGACGTGCGCGCCTCGACGCCCTCCAACGCGGCGGAGCTGGCCGTGCCGGACCGCGCGGACGCCCTCGAGGGCCTGCGGATGATTCGCCGGAGGCTGACCCGGGCGGCGGAGAGCAGCCTGACCGAGGCGAGATACGCGGCGGCGGGCTGCCGGGCGAGGTTGGAGGCCCAGAACCCGGCTCACAGGCTCCGGGTGCTGGAGGAAAACGGCCGGAGGCTGCGCCTGCGGCTGGACGCGGCGGCGGACCGTGCGCTATCGCAGAGACAGCCCGCGCTGTCGGTGCTGAGACTGCGGCTGGAGACCGCGGCGGATCAGACGCTGCAGCGGGATCGGCAGCGGGTGCGCGCCGCTCAGACGCGCCTGAGCGCGCTGAATCCCCTGGCGGTGCTGGAGCGCGGCTATGCCCTGGTGACGTCGGGCAGCCACGTCGTGACCAGCGCCGCAAACGCGCCGGAAGCCATGCGCCTGCGCTTCACCGATGGCACGGTGGATGTGCGCAGAACGGATGACAGAGCGGATGCAGATTAAGGCAAGAGTATGCAGCGAAGGGGTACAGGGGGCGACCGCAAAGCCCCCTGTCCGCGCCCGCAGGCGCGGAATCCCCTGCTGATACTGAAAGGAAATAGACCATGCCAACCAAGAAAAAGCTGAGCTTTGAGGAGCAGCTCGCCCAGGTCGAGACCCTCATCGGCCGCATGGAGCAGGGCGGCCTCCCGCTGGAGGAAACCCTGAAGGACTACGAGCAGGGCATGGCGATGCTCACCGCCATGGAGAAGGAGCTTGCCTCGGCCACCCAGCGCCTCACTGCGCTGCGCCAGGCCGCTGACGGCACCGAGACCGAGGAACCGCTGCAGCTGACCGACCTGGTGGACGCGGAGGTGTGAGCCGTGAGGAGCTACCAAGCCTATCTTGAGCAGGTGGAGCAAGCCCTGCCGCACGCGCTGGACGCCCTCGAGCCCCTGCCGCCGAGCCTGCGGGAGGCGATGGAGTATTCGCTGCTCTCGGGCGGCAAGCGGCTGCGGCCCGTGCTGCTGCTCGCCGCGTGCGAGGCGGCTGGCGGCAGGGCGGAGGACGCGCTGCCCTTCGCCTGCGCGCTGGAGATGATCCACACCTACAGCCTGATCCACGACGATCTGCCCGCGATGGACGACGACGTGCTGCGGCGCGGACGCCCCACCAGCCATGTGCGCTTCGGCGAGGCGATGGCGATCCTGGCTGGCGACGGCCTGCTGAGCGCCGCCATGGAGCTGATGCTGCGCACCGCGGTGGGCTTTTCGGATGGCCGCGGCACCCGCGCAGCCTATGCCATCGCCAGACGCTGCGGCGCGGGCGGCATGGTGGCGGGTCAGGTGCTCGACATGGAGCTGGAGGGCCGTCAGGCCGATGAGGCCGCTGTGCGCGCCATGCACCTGCGCAAAACCGCCGATCTGCTGACGGCGGCGATCGAGGCCGGGCTGATCCTGGGTGGCGCGGACGAGGAACTGCTGACCCGCGGCGTGAGCTACGGTCAGCACCTGGGCCTCGCGTTCCAGATCGCGGACGACGTGCTGGACGTGACCAGCACAGCCCAGGAACTGGGCAAGAGCGTCGGCAAGGACGCGGAGGAGGCGAAGTCGACCTGGGTCAGCCTGCGCGGGCTGGAACAGGCGCGGCTGGATGCGCAGCGCGAGGCGGAGCTGGCTCTGGAGGCGATCGCTCCGCTGGGCAGTGCGGCGGACTTCTTCGCCGAGTGCGCCCGCGGCGCGGTAAACAGAACGCACTGAGGGTAGCACTGGTCTGCGGGAGGTGGAAGGGTGAATCCGTGGCAAAGTCTGATGGGCAACCGCTGCCTGTGGGCGGCGGTCAGCGCCTGGCTGCTGGCGCAGTTCATGAAGGTGCCGACCTATGCTTATGTGGAAAAGAAGTGGGACTGGCATAAGCTGGTCGGCTCCGGCGGCATGCCCTCCAGCCATTCGGCGGGCATGATGGCGCTGACGATCATGGTCGGCGCGAGCGAGGGTCTGGGCAGCGTGGCCTTTGCGATCTGCTTCGTGTTCTCCTCCGTGGTGATGTATGACGCGGCGGGGGTGCGGCGCGAGACAGGCCGGCAGGGGCGCGCGCTGAACGAGATCATCAGCAACGTGCTGGTGGAGGGCGCGCCGATCACCGACGAGGTGCTCAAGGAGCTGGTGGGCCATACCCCGATGGAGGTTTTCTTTGGCGCGCTGACCGGAGCCCTGGTCGCGCTGATCTGGCTGAATGTATAAGCATTTATTCCTTACCGAGAAGAAGGCGAAGGGGTGCAGGGGGCGATCGCAAAGCCCCCTGCCCGCGCCCGCAGGCGCGGAACACTTGCAGATAAAGAATTGTTTCAAATGGGCAAACAAGCCCCAAAGGAGGACTCGTTATGGATCATTTCTGGGAAGAGGTTGTCGTCAAGCATAAGCGCACGGCGGAGGAAGCCGCGTATTTCCTCACCCTGCCGATGATGGTGATCCTGGCGATCTTCGCGATGATGAACATCAGCGCGGTGATCAACTTCGCCATGTCGGGCCATTCGCTGGTCAGCCTGCTGCCCACGCTGGCCATCGGCCTGGTGTCGGCGGGCGCGGCGGTGCTGCTGTTCCTCTTCCGCGACAGGCTCCGCACCGAGTACGAGTACACCTTCACCAACGGCGAGCTGGACTTTGCGCAGGTCTTCAACAACAGCAAGCGCAAGAGCCTGGGCAGCCTGAAGGTCAAGGGCGTGGAGGCCTTCGGCAAGGTGGCCTCCTCCAGCTTCCAGCGCTATGTCTCCATGCGGGACGTGCAGCAGCTGCGCTGGTACCTCAACCGCGATGCGGAGCTGTACTACTTCTTCTTCCAGAAGGACGGCAAGAAGTCCCTGATCGTGTTTGAACCCTCGGAGGATATGGTCCGGCTGGTTCGCCAGTATCTCCCGCACGGCGTGGAGCAGGGGTGAGCGCATGGCAGTTTATCTGGACAACAGCGCGACCACACAGCCCTGCGAGGCGGCGATTCAGGCCGCCGAGGACGCGCTGCGGGCGCACTGGCATAATCCCTCCTCGCTTTACAAGCCGGCCATGGAGGCGGAAAAGCTGATGAACCAGGCCCGGGCAACCTGCCTGCGGGCTGTCCACGCCCAGGGGCACCGCCTGGTCTTCACCGGCAGCGGCACCGAGGCGGACAATCTGGCCATCCTGGGCTACCTGAAAACCGTGCGCAAGCCCGGGCGGGTGCTGATCAGCCAAGTGGAGCATCCCGCGGTGGCCGCCTGCGCGCAGGAGATCGGCCGCCTGGGCCATCGCGTGGAGAACATGGCGGTGGATCGCCGGGGCGTCGTCGACCTGGAGAAGCTGGAGGCGCAGCTGGGCGAGGACGTGCGGATGATCTGCGTGATGCAGGTGAACAACGAGACCGGCGCGGTGATGCCGCTGCAGGAGATCGTGGCCCTGCGCAACCGCCTCTGCCCGGAGGCCGCGATCCACGCGGACGGCGTGCAGGGCTTCCTGCGGGTGCCGATCCGCTTCAGCGACAGCGGCATCCAGAGCTATGCCTTCAGTGGCCACAAGATCCACGCGCCCAAGGGCATCGCCGGATTGGTGGTGCGGCGCGAGGCACGGCTGGCCCCGATCCAGTTCGGCGGCGGCCAGGAGGAGGGCTGGCGCAGCGGCACCGAGAACGTGCCGGGCATCCTGGCGATGGCCGCGGCCGTGGAGGCCTTCCCGGCGGACGGCGTCGCCCACATGGTGGAGATGAAGCGGCGGCTCTGGGACGGGCTTCGCGCGGCGATCCCCACGGCGGAGCTGAACGGCCCTGAGCCGGGCACCCCCGAGAGCGCGCCTCACATCCTCAATGTGAGCGTGCAGCCGGTGCGCTCCCAGACCATGCTCTTCGCCCTGGAGGGCGAGGGCGTCTACGTCAGTGCGGGCTCTGCCTGCTCCAGCCACAGGCAGAAGGTCTCCGCGGCGCTGACGGCCATGGGCTGCTCGACCCAGCGCGCCGACTGCGCCCTGCGCTTCAGCCTCTGTCCCGCCGTCACCGCCGAGATGATCGACACCACGGTGGACGCCGTCCGCCGCCAGTATGAGGCGCTCTCGGCGTATGTGCGGAAGTAAACAATCATTGTTGCTATAAGAATGCTCAACGAAAAAGGATGCGGCGAAGGTTTGCCCGGAAAACGCCATGTTATGGCGTTTTCAGCGGAGAGCGGGCGGCAGCCCCGGACCGATCGCAAAGCCCTTTGCCCGCGCCCGCAGGCGCGGAACCCCCTGCTGGCATTAGATAAAAAAGGATCGATTGTATCATGCGGGAACTACTGCTTGTTCGCTACGGCGAAATCTTTCTGAAGGGCCTCAACCGCCCCTTCTTCATGCGCGCGCTGGTGAAAAACATCCGCGAGAGCGTCAAATCTCTCGGCGCGGAGGTGTGGCTGCACGACGGCCGCATCTTTGTCGCGGACTTTGAGGACATGGAGGCCTGCATCGCCCGGGTGACGAAGGTCTTCGGCGTGCACAGCGTGTGCCCGGCCATCGAGATGGAGAAGGAGGACTTCGAGGCCATCGCGGCCCAGGCGGTGCGCATGATGGACGGCCTGCAGGGCAGCATCAAGGTCAGCGCCCGCCGCTCTGACAAGCGCTACCCGATGGACTCCCCGGCCATCAACGAGGAGCTGGGCGGCCGCATCCTCGACGCCTGCCCGGCCCTGCATGTGGACATCCATCACCCGGATCACGTGCTGAACGTGGAGATCCGCGACAAGTGCTATCTCTATGTGCGCGTGGTGCCGGCGGTGGGCGGCATGCCCGTGGGCACCAACGGCAAGGCGGCGCTGCTGCTCTCCGGCGGCATCGACAGCCCCGTGGCGGGCTGGATGATCGCCAAGCGCGGCGTGAAGATCTGCGCGGTGCACTTCCACTCCTATCCCTACACCTCCGACCGCGCGAAGGAGAAGGTGCTGGAGCTGGCGCGCATCCTGTCGGAGAGCTGCTGCGGCATCCGGGTCTACATTGTGCCCTTCACCCACATCCAGATGGAGATCCACACCAAGTGCCCCGACGACTACGGCACGCTGATCATGCGCCGGTACATGATGCGCATCGCGGAAAAGTGCGCGAGGCTGGAGAAGGCCCAGGCGCTGATCACCGGCGAGAGCATCGGCCAGGTGGCCAGCCAGACCATGGAGGCCCTCGGCGTGACGGACAGCGTGGTGAACATGCCCGTGTTCCGCCCGGTGATCGGCTTCGACAAGGCGGAGATCATGGACACCGCGCGGAAAATCGGCACCCTGGAGACCTCCGAGCTGCCCTACGAGGACTGCTGCACAGTGTTCACCCCGCGCCACCCCGCGACCCATCCGCGCCTCGACCGCGCGGTGGAGGGCGAGAGCTCCCTGGACATGGACGCCCTGATCGACGAGGCCATGCAGGGGATTGAGATTGTGGAGGTCTAAGTACCATTCAATCCTTTGACATGTTCTCCATAGGGTAAGAATCTGGGTTCTTTGGAACAGTATGAAGGGTTTTCAGCATGGAAAGCGGATTAAAACATGGCTTTAAGGGCTTAAGCTATCAACTGACTGAATTGTTCAATCAGAAAGAACCGGATTTTGAAAAAGCCGAAGAACTGATCAGGTTGGGAGCCGATATCAACGACAATGATGGCGAAGATGAAAACGTACTCTCGGAGAGCATATTCAATTATCTGAATGTATCATATGCTTGGAGCGATAGAACAGACAGCACATGGAATGATCCGCAACGGATAGAATGGGATAATGAACGTGGTACCAAGTTGATTGCTATCATTCGTTTTTTCCTTTCGCATGGATACGATGTGCATAAGAATGATAACCAATATGGTGCTATGTGCCTATCGAGTATCTTCATGGGACGATTTGGCCCTAAAATGATTGAGGCAACCAAGGTGCTGCTTGATGCAGGTGCTGTGAATGCGGTTGCGTATACGGATGATCAGACGACTGCAAAGGATTGCGCTGATACGGAAGGAGGCTTCGCAGATGTATGCGAAAAAGACCATCATTTGGGCAACCTGTACGAAGCCATCTATCAAATCCTTGATGCGAAGGACAAAGGAAAACCTTATGCAGGAATAGACAGCTATCAAAAGGCCATCGGGAAGAGAATACGTGCAGTTTTGGCGGATGAAGAGAATGCTGAATTGGTTTTTCATGCCATTGACACACCTGAATCGAAGCATGATCATTGTTTTTCCTGCAATTTGTATCTGGCGCTTGATGACGGATATCTGGTATGTCGGCAGGCGCATAATATCTATTATGACGTCAATCCTCCGGAGATGCCATGGGCCGATGTATCTTCTTCTTTCCAGGGGATGGCAGGCTGTACGATCAAGGATATCACATTTTCCAATAACACGATCATCAAAGGGAAAACACATTACCAACAGCCTGTGACAGAACTGCATCTGTCAAGTGGGAAGGTTCTCTGTTTTACTACAAACTTTGGTGAGATGGAGAACAAAGAATCCTTCGGCTATTTCTATACGACGGATGAAATTTCTGAATCAGAATAGGATGAGTGTAATCAAAAAACTGACTCCAATCGGAGCCAGTTTTTTGATTCACTTATTCCATCAGAAACACCAGCAGCTCAGCGGGCACCAGCTTGAAGAGCTTGATGCCGAGGTTCTGCAGGCCGCTGTTCACCGCGGTGAGGAGGGCGTCCTGCTGCTCCTGGGAGAGCTGGCCGTCCAGCTCAAAGAGCTCGGCGTCGGGCGTTCTGAGAACCGGCTCAGGCTGCGCCTCCTCGGCGTTCAGCTCCAGCGTCAGGAAGGGCTGCTTCGCCTCGGCGCCATAGACCCGCCGGACGGCACTGAGGGAGAAGGGGGCCTCCGTGAGGCTGCCCTCCAGCTCCTCGCGCAGGGCGAACCGGCCCGCCTGCAGGCTGTCCTCGGAGGTGACGCGCCAGACGCCCTCCTCCGCGTGCTGCAGCTTGGCCTTCCAGCTCAAGATGCCCTCGGCGCGCTGGGGATTCTGGGACACGGCGGCGAAGCCCGCACCGTTGGGGTCGGTGTACTCGTTGACGGTCAGCTCGACCCACGCGCTGCCGCCCACGATGGCAAGATCCTTCACCTCGGCGCGGACGATACAGTCGGCATAGACCGGCGCATCCGCCAGGCCGAGGCCGATCACCACCCGCAGGCCGCCGTTCTCCAGCCTGCCGGCCGAGAGGGTCATGACCTGGGCGCTGCCGTCCATCACGGTGAGGGAGCCGCCCACCAGCTGCTTCCGGGCGCCGTAGGCGAGGGCCAGATCGTAGCGGTAACGGTTTTCCAGGGCCGCGTGGCTGAATGGATCCTCCCACTGCCGCAGGGTCGCGGCGTCGATGAGGTCGGTCAGCTCCGGCAGGACAGAGATCAGGGACTGGGCCAGCAGGGTCAGGTCGCGCTCACTCAGATGATAGCGGGTCAGCGTGACAGCGCCGCTGTAGGCGTCGCCCCGGAAGCTGCCGGTGGACGTGGTCTGCTCCGAGCCGGCGAGCCAGCGCTGGAAGACGTCCTCCACCCGGGGGAGCATGTGCTCCCAGTCCAGCTGCGTCAGGTCCGGGGTGATGGGCGTGTAGCCCTCCGTCTCGGTGCCGACGGCGGTGCTCAGCAGCTTGCCGGGCAGCAGGCTGGTCTCGAGCAGCAGGCGGCCCGGGGTCTCCGGATCCTCGTAATATTTCGCGCTGAAGAGCTCGTTCTCCGCGGCGGCGAAGGTGAGGGACAGGGCGTCCGGCTGGAGGATGGTATTCAGGCTGAGACCGTTCAGGAGCCTGGCCAGCCCCTCCGAGAAGGAGGTCAGCTGATCCTGGCTCTGCAGGAAGGCGGGCGCATCGCCCTCGTCCCCGTCCGTGTGGAACAGGTCGGTCAGGAAACCCGCCAGGGCCTCGCTGTCAGCCGCCGTGCGCCACGCGAGCCGGACGGCCTTCGGCTGTTCCGCCTGGGCGTCGGCTGTCTCCGCGAGGGACACAGGCGCGGCGAACAGGAGCAGCAGCGCGCAGAGCAGGCAAAGCCATCGCTTCATCCGTTCAGACTCCTTCAGGTTCGTCATCCAGCATCACTTCTTCTTCAATCAGGATGGGCGTTTCCGCCTGGGCGTTCTCCTCCACGGCGGCTTCCACGGCGCTGGCGGTCTCCTCAGCGGCGGCATCCGTCTCCGGCAGGAATTCCGGCACGTCGGTCACCGACTGGGCCTCCGGCGCGGGCAGGGGCAGCGCGATGGGCGCGATGGGTTCGATGGGCTCGGGAGCCGCGGTGGAGGCCGGTGTCTCAGCAACCGGTTCGGAGGCTTCTTCAACCGCTTCCACGTTCTCGGGCTGTACGGCCTCCGCGTCTTCCGCTGCGGTATCGGTGGAGGCTGTGGGCTCAGCGGCCTCGGCGGTTTCAGCAGGCTCGGCTACCTCGACGTTCTCTGTTTCGGCGGGAGCGGCTTCGGTGCTTTCGGGTTCAGCGCTTTCAGCCGCGACCTCCTCCACGGGCGTCAGCAGGGCGGGGGCCTCCGCGGCGGGAGTCTCAGTCGCTGCGGCCTCGGGGGAGGCCAGCTGCAGCATCAGCAGACGGGCGTTGGCCAGGAAATCCTGCAGGTAGACCTGGCGCTCCTCGTCGGACAGCGCGCTCAGATCAATCGCGTCCTTGCCGTCGATGACCTCGATGTCCACCGGGAACACCGTGCGCAGCTTCATGGCGCCGTTGGTGTGGCCGCCGGGCAGGGCCGCGTCCCAGGTGACGTCCAGCGTCGTACTGTTGGTCACGGAGCCCTTGCTGTGGTAGTGCAGGCGCAGGCGGATCTGCGCGGGGTCAAACAGGAGGGCGTTGCGCTCCGCGGCGTCGGGAGCGGGCTCCAGCTTCACGGTCAGGGTGGTGACCTCGTGGTCCACCTTCTCCTCGTCGGTGCTCGTGGTGAGCAGGGAGACGACGTCGAAGGCCACGTCCCAGGCCTGGGCCTCGGGCTGCTCCAGCAGGAACACGCCGCGCCAGTGGCTGCTGCCCTCGCTCGTGACCTGCTCCAGCAGGGTGCAGGACAGCTGCCGCAGGTCGGAGGACAGGGTGTAGGTGGAGGCATCGCCGGTTGTGAGCACGGTCAGCTCCGTCCATTCGCCCATGCCGGTCAGCGGCAGGTGCAGCTCGGTCTCGCGGCTTTCGCCCAGGGTGTTGAAGCTGCGGCGCATGGTCACGGGCGCCTCCAGCTGCAGGCCGTCGATCAGGCGCTCATAGTACCACTGCAGATTGGGGGAGAGGTAGACGGCGGCCTGCTCCTCGCTCATCAGCGGGCGCAGCTTCTCCAGCAGCGCGCCGTCGGCGAAGAGGACGGGCAGCAGCGACTTCATCTCCACGGGGATCTGATCGGCGGGGATCGTGTAGGTGATCTCCATCAGCGTCTCGCCATTCCTGGTCATGGTGCGCGGCGTGTCGGCGTAGCGATCCAGGCGCATCTCGATGGCGGCGCGGAGGCTCTCGGTGGCCGCGTCCCAGTCCTCGCCGGCCTGCAGCAGCGCGGGCAGCACGGAATAGAACGAGGGGTTCTGGCCCTCGCTGGTGCGGGTGAGGGTGGAGAGCCAGTCGCCGCGCACGGGCAGGCGCAGTACGGTGTCGATCAGCAGGTCGGACTTCAGGAAGACATCCGTCCCGTTGCCGTAGATCACGGTGCGGCCGGCCTTGGCGTCCTCCTCGGGCTTGGCGTACAGCTCGATGCCGGTCTGGCCGTCATTCTCGGTGTAGTAGAAGTTGATGAGCTGGTTGGCAAAGGGCTCGAGGTCCTTGACCCAATCGCCATCGCCCTCCACCAGCAGCTTGGCGGAGCCGTTGAGCGAGCTGAGCTGGAGCTGCTGCCGCATCTTCTCCGGCAGGGTGTACTCGCGGGCCGCGAGCGCGCCGAGGGGGCACAGCATCGCCAGCAGGACAGCCAGCAGCAGACACAGTGTATTACGTTTCATGGCGCGTCATTCCTCCCAATCTGAGAGGCGCATGGCCTCTCGCATAATGCTTTGCCAATCATCGAGATCCCGGTTGAGATAAGCGCTTTCCGACGCCGGCCACAGCAGGGTCAGCCTGCGGATGATGGGTTTCGCGGCGGTCAGGAGCAGCGTGTCGCGCAGGGCGTTTCGCTCCGCCTCGGTGAGGCCGTCGATGGGAACGCAGTCCGCCGGAAGCGCCCAGTCCATCGGGGCCACGCAGGCCGCGCGGATCTGGAACGTCCCCTGGCGCAGCGCCTGGCCGGAGCCCGCGTTGGTACATTCTGCCGTGCCCTCCGCGGTCTGGCCGTCGTCGCCGGGGGTCAGCGACAGGCTCCAGGTCCACCCGGCGACGGCGCTGTCCGTGGGCTCGCCGAGGCCCAGCAGCTCGGCCATCGCGCTGGCTGAGGCGGAGGAGAAGCCGAGGCTCGTCCCTTCGCCCTCCAGCACAAAGCGGGAGCCGCCGGTGTCGGTCAGCTGAGTCAGCGTGCAGGCGGGCTGCGCGTCCACCAGGATGGCAACCTGCTGCCACTCGCCGTCCTCCCGCACCTCACGGCGCAGTCTCAGCTCGATGTGGGCCAGCAGGCGGTTCAGCTCCTCGGTGCGCTCCTCGTCCAGCGGCATGTGCACGGATTCCCGCAGGCTGAGGGTGACCTCTACGGGCAGGTGCTCCCAGGCTTCCGGGATCCGGGCTTCCGCGGACGCCCCGCAGACTGCGAGCATCAGCAGCAGCGCCAGACAGAGCGCCGTCAAACGCTTACTGCGCATCGGCGGTTCCCTCCCTTCGACTGTCTGTATCATCCAAGAGGGACCAAAGCAGCGCCTTCACCTCGTCGGGGGACTGCATGGTGTTGACGCGGTTGCGGATCTGGGCCGCGCCGCGCACGCCGTGCAGGTACCAGGCGATGTGCTTGCGCATCTCGCTGACGGCGATGTGCTCGGGCTTCCAGCTCAGGAGCATGTCGTAGTGGCGGGTCAGGGTCTCGAGCACCTCCCGCAGGGTCGGCTTGACGACGGGCCGGCCCTCCATCGCGTCCCGGATCTGCCGGAACAGCCAGGGGTTGCCGAGCGCGCCCCGGGCGAGCATCAGACCGTCCACATGGCTCTGCTGGAGCTTTTGCAGGGCGTCCTCGGCGGTGAAGATGTCGCCGTTGCCGATGACGGGCACGCGCACAGCCTCCTTCACGCGAGCGATCCAGCTCCAATCCGCCTGCCCGCTGTACATCTGTACCTTCGTGCGGCCGTGCACGGTGATCTCCGTCACGCCGCAGTCCTCGGCCATGCGGGCCATGTCCACCACGTTGATATGGGCCTCGTCCCAGCCCATCCGCATCTTGACCGACACGGGCACGGCGGAGGCCTTGACGACGCGGGTGAGGATATCCCGGGCGAGCTCCGGCTGGCGCATCAGGCCGCTGCCCTCGCCGGAGGCGGCCACCTTGTGGGCGGGGCAGCCCATGTTGATGTCGATGCCCTCAAAACGCCCGGTCTCGGACAGGATGCCCGCCGCCTTCTCCATCAGCGCGGGATCCTTGCCGAACAGCTGAAGGATCAGCCGGGGCTCCCGGGGATCGCGCAGCAGCAGATCGACAATGGCCCGCTGCTTCGGAGCGTAGACGTAGCCCATGGCGCTGACCATCTCGGTGTAGGCGCAGCCGCAGCCCTGCTCGAAGCAGAGCAGGCGAAAGGGCCAGTCGGTGATGCCGGCCAGCGGGGCCAGACGCAGCGTGGTCATGCGCGGGTGCCGGCGGTCGGGAACACGGCGATGCGGCCTGTCAGGCTGGCGAAGGGGCACAGGCAGACGTCCGCGGCCTCGCCGGACACCGCGGGCAGCACAGGCGTGTCGGCGGGCTGACCCTCCTTCATCGGCCAGTCAGCGGTGGAGGCCACGGGCAGCCAGACACGGCCCTCCGCCACGTGGGGCGCGCCGGTCACGGCGACGGCGTAGCTCTCGTCGTCGGCGGGCATGGCCATCAGCTCAGCGCCCCAGTAGACGCACTGGCCCTGGTGATAGGCCTCCTCGGTGGTGAGGGCGCGGTCCCAGGTGACGCGGATGCTGTCGCCGCTGCGCCACTCCTTGCGCAGGGTCAGGTGATGGCGGGTATCGCCCAGGTACGCGCCGCCGCCCTCCAACGCGGCCGTGAAGGCCTCCAGGCGCGCCGGAATGCGGATGCGCAGGGCCCCTTCCAGCACGCCGCGCAGGGCGATCTGGCAGCTCTCGTCGGTCTTATCGCTCAGGCGCAAGACACAGGAGCCCTGGCTGCCCGCGATGGCATAAGAGCCCGGTAGGAGGTGCTGGACGCGCACGCCGTCCGACTCCATCACCACGGCGGAGGCCAGCAGCGCGGCCACACCGCGGGCGAGGCGGGCGAGGTCGGCCTCCCGCTCGGTGGCGGATGCTGCGCTTTCCGTGCAGTCAACGCGGTTGACGCGGTGAGCGGCGTGGATCGGATCGTTGTCGATGGCGGCGGGAAGGGCGTTGGCCATCAGCCTGTCCAGCTCCCACCAGACCCAGGTGTTCTCCCGGTGCAGGCTCTGCATCGCAAAGGCCTCTGCCCAGGCGCCGATGGACGCGGCGGATTGGGGCTTCGCGGGGGAGGCGCCCTCCAGATCCGGGGCGGCGGTGGTGCCGCCGGCAGAGCTGAGATGGTAGCGGGCCAGCTTCTGCCAGCAGACGGTGCCGGCGGAGAGGTGCTTGCCGCTGCCCATGTAGATGCCGCCCAGCATCGCGGCCCGGAAGCCGTCCGCCAGGCGCACGGGGTTGTGCAGGGGCTGATCGTCGCCGGTGAGCTCCAGCTTGGAGGTGGGCCGCTGCTGCGTGAAGGTGTGCAGGGCGGTCATCCAGGCGGCGCAGTCCGCGCGAAGGCGGCTCATCAGGGAGAGCAGCGCGCTCTTGCCCGTGAGCAGGTACACGCTCTCGATCAGCTCCATCAGGTCGGCGGTCTCGGGGCGCAGGCTGCTATCCTCGGGCAGCTCTTGGGACGCGCACCAGCCAAGCCAGCGCAGCACGGCGGTCAGCAGGCCGCGGTCGGCCTCGGCCTCGGCGATGGCGTAGGCCGCGCGCACCCAGGCGAGCTGCTCCGCCATGGGGCAGGGCAGGGAACCGTCCTCGCTCTGGCCGGCCATGACCTCGCGCACAAGGCGTACGGCGGGCTCCTCGGACGGCTTCTCCTTCACCGCGAAGGCGAGACGCACCGCGCCCTCGGCCACGGCGGCGCTGCGGCAGTCGCGCACGGCGCTGTACAGGGCCAGGGCGGGCTTCCATTCTGTATGAATCTGACCGGGGCGCAGAGGGGTCCACGCGCACGGATAGAGAGGGGCTCTTTCCAACACAGGCTTCAGCGGCACAAAATCTCCTCCAACCTCAAGGGCGTCTTGGTTTGCATACCGTCATTCATTATACCGTATTCCCGTCGGTTTCGCAATCTTTTTCTGATGATACTCTTCTTCTATGGCAATGCCTCATGGCATCAGGGATTCCGCGCCTGCGGGCGCGGGCAAAGGGCTTTGCGATCGGTCCGGGGCTGCTTGCCCGCTCTCCGCTGAAAACGCCATAACATGGCGTTTTCCGGGCGCTCCGAGCCCTTTGCAAACCTTCGCCCCGTCTCTTCGGGTAAACTTGTATAATGAGAATGGCATGAAACAGCATTACACCAACGAAAAACACAGGAGGACGGGAATCGTCTTCCTGTGTTGTGGATCATAGCCCTTTGCGGCGATCCTGTCAACCGTTGCGCCGCTTTGCCCGGGCACAAAGAAACACCCTTTCCATGCGGAAAGGGCGCTGATGGTCGTTGGTTTACAGAGACGCGGGTTCACTGACGGCGCATCGCGGCGAAGCACTCACTGCAATAAACAGGGCGATCCTCGCGGGGCAGGAAAGGAACCTGGGTGGGCTTGCCGCAGTTCGCGCAGATAGCGTCATGCATCTCGCGGGGAGCGCCGGCAGCGGGGCGATTGGCCTTGCGGGCGATCCGGCAATCACGGCAGCGGGTCGGTTCGTTCTGGAAACCCTTTTCGGCGTAGAACTCCTGTTCACCGGCAGTCCAGATGAACTCTTTGCCGCAATCCTTGCAGACAAGCGTTTTGTCCTCGTACATGGTAGGAAAACCCCCAAATAGATTTGATAGGTGATCCTCGGCTGACCTGGTCTTTGCCCCCACACTCGCCGCCTGGAAGCTTGCTCAACGCATCTGCGCCCTCACGCACTTCTCTCGAATCCGAAGACCCGGGCGGACTTACTTCTAAACCGCACCATGCTCCCCGCCGCTTTGGACGGATTACGTGGACCGCTTTGCCTGCGACTGGCATCGGCTTGCAACCACAGACCCGATGGATCGACCAATGCCATTATATTGCATTTTCAGGAAAAAGCAAGGCAATATTTGACATTTGACAAAATTTTCTTGCGAAAAAGGGGCAGGGCGGGGCTTACTTTTCGATGCGGACCGGCCATACGTCCCGGTAGAAAGCGAGATTCTGCTGCGGACCGCCCAGTTGGACGTAGCAATCGTAGAGGGCAGCCACGGCGGCGCCGCGCAGACGCACCTCGCCGCTGAGCGAGCGCTCGCCGCCGCTGAGGGAGAAGGCGTAGGCGTCGGTCTTCGAGCGGGCGATCTCCTTGAGCATCGGCAGGCTCTCGTCGGTCAGGCACACGGCATAGTCCTCCTGGTAGACCATGTCGTATTCGCTGATGACGGGCTGCACCGTGAAGACCCAGTCCTGCTTGCCCACGTGCAGGGCCAGGCGGCCAGCGGCCAGCTGCTCCTGGGACTCCACTGAGATGGTCAGCCGCAGGAAGACGATGTCCTCGTCCGCCAGCTCGATGTAGTCCACAAAGGCGCAGGCGGACCCGCCCGCCTCATCCGCCGTGCCCTCGAAGGGCTGATCCATCGGGCGGACGACGGTGTCGATGCCATTGTCATCCAGGTACACGGCCATGCCGGGCAGGGCCTCGAGGGAGGCTGTGTCGAACTCGGCGCGGGCGGAGGGGAGGGCGGCGAAGACCAGGGCGAGGGTCAGCGCCAGGATCAGGGTGAAGAGCTTGCGCATCGTGAGGACCTCCTTGGTCAGAATCCTGTTCTCTGTACAAAAAACGCGGGAGAACGCTGAACGCTTCCCGCGCGGATCACTTCTTTTCTCAGGCTTCGTCCGCGTCGTTGTCGTCCTCAGCGGATTCCGTCTCCTGCAGCACTTCAGTGACCGGTCTCTGAATCTCCACAAAGACAGGCTTGCTGTTTTTGGCAGTCGCCGCCTTCACCACAGACCGGATGGCCTTGGCGATGCGGCCCTGCTTGCCGATGACCTTGCCCATGTCCTCCTCGGCTACATTGAGCTCCAGAATCACGGCTTCGGCACCTTCGGTCGTCTGTACGCGCACCTGCTCAGGGTGATCCACCAAGGACTTTGCCACAAACGTGAGCAACTCCTCCATGGAACGCTCCTTTCTCTTCCCGGCTCAGCCGGGCAAGCGGTCGGCAGGCGGTGTTACTTCTCGATCACACCGGTCTTCTTCAGCAGGACGCGGACGGTGTCGGTGGGCTGCGCACCCACGGTCAGCCAGTACTTGGCGCGCTCGCCGTCCACATGGATCTCAGCGGGCTTGGTCATGGGGTTGTAGTAGCCGATCTGCTCGATGAAACGGCCGTCGCGGGGGCTGCGCTCGTCGGCGATGACCACGCGATAGAAGGGGTGCTTCTTCATACCCATTCTCTTGAGACGAATCTTGACCATGGTTGTTTCCTCCTTGAATGAAACAAATCGTTCTGTATATGGAAACCGCGTCGTGCGGTACCACTCAATTGGTTGATAGGGGATTACTGCTGCGGCATCGACTTCATCAGCCGGCGCAGCTTGCCCTTTCCCTTGACGCCGGAGAACTGCTTCATCATCTGCCTGGCCTGATCGAACTGGCGGATGAGGGTGTTCACGTCCTGCACCGTGGTGCCGGAGCCGGCGGCGATGCGCTTGCGGCGGGAGGCGTTGAGGATGCCCGGGTTGCGCCGCTCCTGGGGGGTCATGGAGCGGATGATGGCCTCGGGCTTCTTCATCGCGTTGTCGTCGATGTCGATGTTCTTGCCGGACATGCCGGGCAGCATCTCGACCATGTGGCGCAGGCCGCCCATCTTCTTCATGGACTGCATCTGCTCCAGGAAGACCTCCAGGTCGAGATCCTGGGTCTTGCTCCGGTTGCCCAGGGCTTCCATATCCTTGGGATCGAAGGCCTCCTGGGCCTTGTCGATCATGGAGAGGATATCGCCCATGCCGAGGATGCGGCTGGCCATGCGGTCGGGGTAGAAAGGCTCGATGTCGCTGAGCTTCTCGCCCGTACCGGAGAACTTGATGGGCTTGCCGGTGACCGCGCGCACGGAGAGGGCCGCGCCACCGCGGGTGTCGCCGTCCAGCTTGGTGAGAATCACGCCGCTGATCTCCAGCTTGTCGTTGAAGGTCTTGGCGACATTCACGGCATCCTGACCGGTCATGGCGTCCACCACCAGAAGGATCTCCTGCGGGTGCACGGTCTCGCGGATGCGGGCCAGCTCGTCCATCAGCTCGGTGTCGATGTGCAGGCGGCCGGCGGTATCGATGATCAGCACGTCGCAGCCGTAGTAGCGCGCCTGTTCGACAGCTTCCTTCGCGGTCTTGACGGGATCCTGGGTGCCCTTTTCGTACACCCGCGCCCCGACCTGGCCGCCGACGACCTGCAGCTGCTTGATGGCCGCGGGACGGTAGATGTCGCAAGCCACGAGCATCGGCTTCTTGCCCTGCTTGATCAGCATGCCCGCCAGCTTGGCCGCCATGGTGGTTTTGCCGGCGCCCTGCAGGCCGCAGAGCATGTAGATGGTCGGCGTGGAGGAGGACCAGGTCAGCTTGCTGATGGAGCCGCCCATCAGCTCGGTCATTTCGTCGCTGACGATCTTGATGATCTGCTGGCTGGGCGTCAGGGAGGAGAGCACCTCCTGACCCATGCACTTCTCCGTGACCTTCTTGATAAAGTCCTTCGCCACGGCGTAGTTGACGTCCGCCTCAAGCAGCGCCATGCGCACCTCGCGCATGCCCTCCTTGATGTTCTGCTCGTTCAGCTTGCCCTTGCCGGACATCTTTCTGAGCGCGGATTGCAGCTTTTCGCTCAAGCCCTCAAAGGCCATTTTCGTCCTCCTGCTCCAGCCGGATGAGATCATCCAGCAGGTTTTGCGCTTCCTGATACCTGCCCTCCGCCAGCGCGTCGCGGCAGCGGATCAGGTTCTGTTCGGTGCGGGTGAACCGGTCGGCGAGATGAAGCTTCTCCTCCATGTCGGCCATCTTGGCCGCGGCCCGGGTGAGCAGCTCGTGCACACCCTGACGGCTGATGTTCAGCTCCTCGGCGATCTCGCCCAGGGACATGTCCTCCTCGCAGTGGAGCGTCAGCGCCTCGCGCTGCTTCCCGGTCAGCAGTCCTCCGTAGAAGGCGGCCAGGTAGCTCAGCTCCGCCTTGCGTGCCAGATCCTCACGCGCCATTGTCTACCTCACTGTCAAGGGTTCTCCATTGACATGGGCTATTATAGCGCGTTTCGGCAGATTGTCAAGGGTTTTGCGTTGATAGGTACAAATTCTTATGTGTAGAGTAATAGAATATGCTCATCTTGTGGAATCCACAAGATGAGCATATTCTTGGGATTGCCTCCAGTAGATTGATAATTATTGACTGATATTCACGTATGCAATGGCGTCTACATGAGTAGGATCAATATTGTGTTTTGAAAAGTAATCAATAAAATATGAGTTGACATCTAATTTGAATTGCATTTGGTTTCCAGGCATAATACCTGTACTATCGCTAAGATCGACGTCGTCCATGTATAGAATATTATCATCTTCGTCTAATAACACTAACAAAACAGTTAAACCGAAAATAGTATCCTCTGTATTATTAGTAACTGTGGCATACATATAATTGTAAGTATAGTAACCCTTTTGAACATTCGGCTCGTAGTGCAAATCACTTACAGGAAGACGTTTAGAAATATAATCACTGTCACTTTTGCCAGTAATAGTCAAAAGATAATCACTCACGTCCTCTTTCTTTTCTGCTGGAATTTCTTCATGCATATCAACATAAGTATACTCATTCGGCTGCAAGTAGGAGGCATAGCTGTACATATAATCTGTAGAAGTTATATTCTCATCTTCGGAATCAAACACTTCCAAAATGCCTGCATTTATTTTAATTGGTTTATTGCCCACATTTGAGACTTTTGCGAAAGCGTAACCGTAATTGCTCCAAGTCTCGATGTTGTAGAAATTTTCTTGTTCTACTCGAAGTTTACCTGCTGCAAAAGCACTGCAAGAAACTTGCAGGGCAAAGCAAATTAGAATTATTGCAGAAATGCGTTTCTTCACTAAAGACCCTTCTTTCTTAAAAGTATGATTCTAGGTGCAGTTATGGTGGATGGACATTAATGCGATGTAATGATCAGTTCGCTTTTTTGTTAATGTAGGCGATTGTATCGACATGAGTTGGAGTTATACTGTTCTTCTCAAAATAGTCAATAAAGGACGAACTAACACTTAAGCGTGCAATAATTGTATTACCGGGCATCAAACCAATTTCACTTGAGAGGTAAGAACTGTCCATATAAAGAATGTTGTCATCATCATCAAGCAAAGCCATAACCAAATTCAAATGCCATATGATGTCTTCGGTGTTATTTGTTATTGTTGCGTACATATAATGGTATGTTGAATAAGCTGAACTATTTTCTACTGCATAACGGGAATCTGATACAGACAGGCGCGTAGAAACATAACTAGTGTCACTTTTTCCTGTTAAAGTGAGAAGGTAATCATCTACAGAGATGGCCTGTTCTTTAGGAATCTCTGCATACATCTTTACATATGTATATTCATCTGGTTGGAGATATTCAGCATAACTGTATAGTCTATCAGTCGAAGTGATGTTGTCTCCTTCTGTGTCAAACACTTCAAGGATGCCTGCGTTAACTTTGATTGCTTTGTTACCTATATTTGCAACTTTTGCATATGCGTATCCGTAACTACGGTTAGATTCAATGAAGGAGAAATTCTCTTTTTCAATGGTTATCTTCCCTGCAGCATAACCAGAGGAAAAAGACAAGAGGATACATAAGCTTAAAAATGCAGAAACAATCCTTCTCATAATAAAGTCCTCCGTTCGTGTCAATTCAGTTCGACATTATTTGCATCAGCTGAAGGTATGGTTACTGAGTTTCCCCAAGTTGAAGTATAGGTGTAAGTGTTTTTCATTGTAGCATATACAGTCAAACGATCCCCCTCTAAAATATTAAATCCAGGATCATTTTTGATACGTATGTATACAATGTCATCATAGTTGTTTGAAGTCGAAAACCTGATTTCAAAGCCACGACTACGCGAACCTAATACTTGAACAACTTTGCCCTTTAAGACAATCTGCGTTCCATAATACTTCTCTGGGTATCGAAAGTATTCTGTATAATCGAATTCTGAAAAAGACACATATCCGTCAGGAACCACTTCTTTTTGTCTGTTTTCGTGTGAAGCAAGAACAGGTTCTGCTGTAGGCGTAGACCTTGGAATGGCTTGGGAACTGTATAATAAGGTTTGATCAGCCTGGGATGCCTTACCATCGTTTTGCAAATTGTTATTCTTCTCAAACGATTTAAAAGCTTTTTGCGTTTCGGAATCATACTTGCCAGAAATCGCTCCTTGATAATACCCTAATTCTTTAAGCCGTTCTTGCAGTGATAAAACTCCATCTCCTTTGGAACCACGCTCCAATTCTGAATACTTTGCATACCCCTTATCTGCCAATACAGTTTGAATGTGGCTCTGTAAAGATAGTAATTCATCGATTGAAAGATCATAGAGATTTATGTCGTCAAGATTTGAATGCTCAAGGGAATCACCGCTTTCTGATTGTGCTGTCGGTAGATAAAACAACATGAAAAACAGAAACAATACTGATAGCAGAGATGGAAAAGTTCTTTTCATTTAAAGATTCCCCCTTCTCCTAAGGTCTAGATCGACATTTGCAATAGCATTAATCTGATTTTATACACCGGTTTCCTGGGAGGATATGCCAACTATTTCAGAAATGTCCATTTCTATATCCTCCTTCTCCGCCCTTGCCACACCGATGACGCGCGCGCCCTCCTGGATGCGCATCAGGCGCACACCGGCGGCGTAGCGGCTGTAGACGTTGATGGCATCCACGGGGCTGCGGATGATGGTGCCCTCGTCGGTGATCAGCAGGATGTCCTCGTCCTCGTGCACCAGCATCAGGGCGGCCAGGTCGCCGGTCTTCTCGCTGGGCTTGAGCACCCGCAGACCCTTGCCGTTGCGGGCCTGCTCGCGGAACTCGTCGGGGCTGACGCGCTTGCCGTAGCCGTTCTCGGTGATGGCCAGAACGTTCGCGCCCTCCTCGATGATGGCCAGGTCGATGATCTCGTCGCCCTCGTCCAGGCGCATGGCGCGCACACCGGTGGCGCCACGGCCCATCGGGCGCACGTGACTCTCGTTGAAGCGGATGCACATGCCCTGGCGGCTGCCCATCAGCACCTCGTCCTCGCCGGTGGTCAGGCGCACGCCCACCAGCTCGTCGCCCTCGCGCAGGTTCAGGGCGATCAGGCCGTTCTTGCGCAGGTTGGCGTATTCGCTCAGCGGGGTCTTCTTGACCATGGCGGCGCGGGTGCCGAAGATCAGGTTGTACTCCTCCTCGCCGCGCTTGGGCATCGGCAGCATGGTGGAGACCTTCTCATCGCTGCCCAGCTGCAGCAGGTTGATGATGGCGGTGCCGCGGGCCTGACGTCCGGCCTCGGGGATCTGGTAGCACTTGAGGCCGAAGACGCGGCCGCGGTTGGTGAAGAACATGATCTCCTGGTGGGTGTTGACCACGCACATCTGCACGGCGTAGTCCTCATCCTTGGTGGTCATGCCGGTGATGCCCTTGCCGCCGCGGCGCTGCGCGCGGTAGGTGGAGGCGGCGATGCGCTTCACATAGCCCGCGCGGGTCATGGTGACGACCATGTTCTCCTGGGCGATCAGGTCCTCCACGTCGATCTCGCCGTCAATGATGGTCAGCTCGGTGCGGCGCTCGTCGCCGTACTTGTTGCGGATCTCCAGGATCTCGTCCTTGATGACGCCCATCAGCTTGTGCTCGTCGGCTAGGAGGGACTGCAGGTAGGCGATGGTCTTCTCCAGTTCATCGTACTCGGCCTGCAGGCGGTCGCGCTCCAGACCGGTCAGGCGGGCAAGGCGCATGTCCAGGATAGCCTGAGCCTGGCGCTCGCTGAAGTCAAAGCGCTCCATCAGGGAGGTGCGGGCGGTGGTGGTGTCCGGGCTGTGGCGGATCAGGTCGACAATCTCGTCGATGTGGTCCAGGGCCTTCAGTAGACCCTCCAAGATGTGCGCGCGCTGCTGGGCCTTGTTCAGGTCGAAGCGGGTGCGGCGGGTCACCACGTCCTTCTGGTGCTGCAGGTAGTAGTAGATCATCTCCCGCAGGTTCAGCACGCGGGGCTTGCCGTCCACCAGGGCCAGCATGTTCGCGCCGAAGTTCTCCTGCAGGGAGGTGTGCTTGTAGAGGAAGTTGAGCACCACCTGGGGGTAGACGTCGCGCTTGAGCTCGATGACGATGCGCATGCCCTCGCGGTCGTTGCTCTCGTCGCGGATGTCGCTGATGCCCTCCAGCTGCTTGTCGTGCACGAGGTCGGCGATCTTCTTGACCAGCACGGCCTTGTTGACCTGGTAGGGGATCTCGGTCACGATGATGCGGCTGCGCCCGCCGCCCATCTCCTCGATGGTGGATTTGGCGCGCACGGTGATCCTGCCGTGGCCGGTGAAGTAGGCCTCCCGGATGCCGGCGCGGCCCAGAATCTGGCCGCCGGTGGGGAAGTCCGGGCCCTTGATGTGCTGCATCAGGTCGTCGATGGTGCAGTCGGGGTTGTCGATCATGCACACGACGCCGTCGATCACCTCCCGCAGGTTGTGCGGGGGGATGTTGGTGGCCATGCCCACGGCGATGCCGCTGGAGCCGTTGACCAGCAGGTTCGGGAAGCGGGCCGGCAGCACGGCGGGCTGCATGAGGGTTTCGTCAAAGTTCGGGTAAAAGTCGACGGTGTCCTTGTCGATGCCGTCGAGCATGTGCATGGTCAGCTTCTGCAGCCTGGCCTCGGTGTAACGCATGGCGGCCGCGCCGTCGCCGTCCACCGAGCCATAGTTGCCCTGGCCCTCCACCAGGGGATAGCGGATGTTGAAGGGCTGGGCCAGGCGCACCATGGCGTCGTACACGGAGGAATCGCCGTGGGGGTGATATTTGCCCAGCACGTCGCCGACCACGCGGGCGCTCTTGCGGTAGGGCTTGTCGGGCGTCATGCCCAGCTCGTTCATGTCGAACAGGATGCGCCGGTGCACGGGCTTGAGACCGTCGCGCACGTCGGGCAGCGCGCGGTCGATGATGACCGCCATGGCATACGAGATGAAGGACTTCTTCATCTCCTGTTCGAGGTTGACGGGAATCAGTCTATCCTTGATATCGCTCATGACACTTTCCTTTTCTCAGTGAGTGGGGGCTTACACATCCAGATCTTTGACCAGGTCGGAGTTCTCCTGGATGAACAGCTTGCGCGGCTCCACGGCCTCGCCCATCAGCAGGGTGAACAGGGCGTCGGCCTCCATGGCGTCCTCGGGGGTGATCTGCATCATCACGCGGGTCTCGGGGTTCATGGTGGTGTCCCAAAGCTGCTGGCTGCTCATCTCGCCCAGGCCCTTGTAGCGCTGGATCTCCGGCTTGGGCTCGCGGCCCACCTCGTCCAGCACGCGCTGCAGCTCGTCGTCGTCGTAGACGTAGCGCTCATACTTGCCCTTGGTCACCTTGTACAGGGGCGGCATGGCGGCGTAGACATAGCCCTTCTCCACCAGGGGACGCATGTAGCGGTAGAAGAAGGTCAGCAGCAGGATGCGGATGTGCGCGCCGTCCACGTCGGCGTCCGTCATGCAGACGATGCGGTGGTAGCGCAGCTTGCTTTCGTCGAACTCGTCGCCGATGCCGCAGCCGAAGGCCGTGATCATGGCCACGATCTCCTGGTTGCTCAGCGCCCGGTCGAGGCGCACCTTTTCCACGTTGAGGATCTTGCCGCGCAGGGGCAGGATGGCCTGGAAGCGGCTGTCGCGTCCGCCCTTGGCGCTGCCGCCGGCAGAGTCGCCCTCCACCATGAAGATCTCGCACTTGGCGGGGTCGCGCTCAGAGCAGTCGGAGAGCTTGCCCGGCAGGGACGCGCTCTCCAGCACGGTCTTGCGGCGTGCGGTCTCGCGGGCCTTGCGGGCGGCCTCGCGGGCGTGGGCCGCGCTGACGCAGCGCTCGAGGATCGCCTTGGCCACCGGCGGATTCTCCTCCAGGTAGGTGCTCAGCTCCTCGGTCACCAGCGCGTCCACCACGCCGCGCACCTGGCCGGAACCTAGCTTGCTCTTGGTCTGGCTCTCGAACTGTGGATCCTCCATCTTGATGGAGATGATGGCGGTCAGGCTCTCGCGCACGTCCTCGCCCTTGAGGTTGCTGTCGCTGTCCTTGAGGATCTTGTACTTGCGGCCGTAGTCGTTGATGGCGCGGGTCAGGGCGGTGTTGAAGCCGGCCTGGTGGGTGCCGCCGTCGGGCGTGGCGATGTTGTTGGCGAAGGAGTAGATGTTCTCCTGGTAGCTGTCGTTGTACTGCATGGCGACCTCGACCAGGATGCCGTCCTTGATGCCCTCGGTGTAGATGGGCTCGGGGAAGAGCACGTTCTTGTGGCGGTTGAGGTACTTCACGAACTCCCGCAGGCCGCCCTCGTAGCAGAACTCGCGCTCCTTCGGCTCCTCGCCGCGCTCATCGCGGAAGATGATGGTCAGGCCCTTGTTGAGGAAGGCCATCTCGCGCAGGCGGGTCTTCAGGGTCTCGAACTCAAAGTCACCGGTCTCGAAGATGCCCTCGGGGTTCTCGTCGCTGCGCACGTCGGGCCAGAACTGAATGGTCGTGCCCGTGCGGTCGGTCTGGCCGATCACCTTCAGGTCATACAGGTACTTGCCGCGGGCGTACTCCTGACGGTAGACCTGGCCGTTCTGGTAGACCGTCACCGTCAGGTGCTTCGACAGGGCGTTGACCACGGAGGCGCCCACGCCGTGCAGGCCGCCGGCCACCTTGTAGCCGCCGCCGCCGAACTTGCCGCCCGCGTGCAGCACGGTCAGGCAGACCTCCACCGCGGGACGGCCGGTCTTGTGATGGGTGCCCACTGGGAAGCCGCGGCCGTTGTCCTCCACGGTGACGGAGCCGTCCTTGCCGATGGTGACCACGATGCGCGTGCAGAAGCCCGCGATCGCCTCGTCGATCGAATTATCCACAATCTCATAGACCAGGTGGTGCAGTCCGCGCACGTCCGTGGAGCCGATGTACATGCCGGGGCGTTTGCGCACGGCCTCAAGGCCCTCCAGCACCTGGATCTGGTCCTCGCCGTAATCCTCAGTGACCTGGATGGCCTTCTCGATCTCCTGCTCGAGCTGCTCCTGGTTCTTCGTCTGGCTGAATTCCTGGTTCATTTCCTGATCTGTCATTTTCCACCTCTATGGCTTCCTGGATCTGGTGGGCCGCCCGCGTCTCGCATAAAAAAGCACAGACTAACCCAACAAATAGTATACCACAAAAAGCCCCCCGTGTGAAGGGTTTTTCAACCAAAACACGGGGGATTTCAGGCCAAAACACGTTTTTTCACGCGCTTTTCCGGCAGGAAGCGGCCGGGGTCAGAGTTTCCGTGTCCGCCGGCGCAAAAAGCAGTGGCGCGTGGGCCGCGGATGTGCTATACTCAAGGCAGGAAACAGCGGGACTGCCGACCAAAAGAGACAGGCCTAAAGCCTCGCCCCGGCAGCGGACAGCCCTGCTGAGCGAGAAGAAAACGGAGGGAACGGATGATGGAACGGTTCGCGTGGAAGGGAAGGATCAAGCCCGGGATGCAGGCGGAATACAAGCGCCGCCATGACGAGATCTGGCCGGAGATGCTGGCGCTGCTGAAGGAGGCCGGCATCCGCAATTATACCATCTGGAGCGACGGCCGGGACGTGTTCGGCTACTATGAGTGTGAGAAGGGCATCGCCTTCGCGGAGAAGACCCAGGCCCAGAGTCCCATCGTGGATCGCTGGAACGACTACATGGAGGACGTGCTGGAGCTGGTGATGGACCCCGAGACCGGCGCGCAGCCGAAGCTGCAGATGTTGTTCAAAATGGAATAAGCCCAAAGACAGCGGCTCCGGTCAGAACCGGAGCCGCATCTGGTACCACACCGCGCCGCCGTGCTCAGACACGGACAGGCCCTCGGAGACAAAGCCGAAGGAGGCGTACCAGCCGACGAGGGCCTCCTTGCAGGTGAGCACGAGGCCGCTGCGTCCCTGGGCCTTCGCGTCGGCGATCATCGCGCGGATCAGCCGGCTCGCGCAGCCCTGCCCGCGCCAGGCGGGATGGGTGTTGACGCCGAAGAGCATCTGCCAGGCCCCGTTCTCGCTGTGGGCGGCGGGGTTCTCGAAGAGGTCGTCGGTCAGGTCAGGCCGATCGGTGCACAGCCCGTCGATGAAGGAGACCAGGGTCTCCCCGTCGCGCAGCAGATAGAAGTGGTTCCCGTAGGCCTGCACGCGCCCGCGCAGGGTCTCCTCGCTGGCGGCCTCGGCGGCGGGAAAGCACAGCGCCTCCAGCGCCGCCAGGGCGGGGACGTCGGCGGGCACGGCGTGGGTGACGCGCATCTCGGTCATGGTGAAACTCCTTTTGTTGACAAGGCCGTTGGCCTGCCTTATAATGAAGCCGCGAAGGGAGGGCTTGCCGTGGATAAATGGGATGATCGGTTTATGGAGATGGCCCAGGTGATCTCGGGCTGGACGAGCTGCTTCCGCAAGGGGCGTGCCATCGGCTGCGTGATTGTGAAGGACAAGCGCATCATGACGACCGGCTACAACGGCGCGCCGGCGGGTCTGCGCACCTGCCGCGAGCGCGGGGAGTGCCTGCGCGACAAGCTGGGGATTCCCTCGGGCACGCGGGCGGAGGTCTGCTATGCGATCCATGCCGAGCAGAACGCCATCATCCAGGCAGCCAAGCTCGGCGTGAACATCGACGGGGCGACGCTCTACTGCACGCACCAGCCCTGCAGCGTGTGCGCCAAGATGATCATCAACGCGGGCATCCGGCGCGTGGTGTACCGCGAGGGCTACCCCGACGCCTTCTCCCTGGAGCTGCTGGAGGAGGGCAAGGTGCAGCTGGAACACTATCCTGATACGGAAAACAATCAATAAGCACAGAACCCGGCGCTGCCGCATGACAGCCCGGGTTCTTTTTATGCCCGCAGGCTCTCCGCCGCGGCGTCGGCCTCCGTCCTTACGGTGCCGGTCATCGCCCGCTCCAGCTCCTGGGTCTTGCGGAAGATCATGTCGGCCTCCCGCTCCAGCTCCTCCTCGTTCAGGCCCTCCGGCGGCGGCGTGACCGTGATGGGCTCGCCGATCATCATCCGCCAGCGCCTGCCGATGAAGAAGCGGTACAGGCCGTTGTGGTAGATGGGCACGATGGGCACGCCGGCCATGGCGGCCAGCAGCACGCAGCCGCTCTTGTAGGGCTTGGTCACCCGGTCAAAGCTGCATTTGCCCTCGGGGCAGAGGTAGATGTCCTCGCCGCCCTTGAGGATGCGGCGGCTGTCCCGCAGCCAGGAGAGGCTGGGATTCTCGCGGTCGATGGGTATGGTGGGCAGGAAGCTCAGGAAGGCCTTCAGGGCGCGGGAGCTCTCGATCATGTCCTTAGCCACCAGCCCCGTGATCTTCTGCCCGCGCAGCAGGGTGATGATGACCGCCCCGTCCATGCCGCGCACGTGGTTGCTCACGATGACGCAGGGGCCGGCGAAGGCCTCCGCCCGCGCCTTTTCGCTGACAAAGCGCTTCTGCGGCCGGAAGGCCAGCACGATCAGCCCCTTCAGCAGGGCCTGCAGCAGGGAGCCCGCCGCCCGGCGCAGGGGTGAAGCCTGCGTTTGCTCAGGTTGACTCACAGGCGACGCACCCCTTCCTGAGGCAGGCCGAGGGCTAAGGCACGGATGGCCGCGGCCGCGCCAAAATCGGCGCAGGGCAGGGAGACCCATTCGGCAGCCCGCAGGGCGGCGGGGGAGGCGTTGCTCATGGCGACCCCGCAGCCGGCGGCGGTCAGCATGGCGATATCGTTGTCGTTGTCGCCCATGGCCATCACTTCGTCCATGGGAATGTGCAGGTGCTCCGCCAGCGCCCGCAGCGCGGTGCCCTTGTCCACGCCGCTGGGATTGATCTCGATGTTGTCCCGCCAGGAGGAGGTGATGCTGCAGCCCGGCACGGCGCGCAGGCAGCGCTCCCGCAGGGCGGGCAGCCTTCCGCCGCCGGTCTCGTCGACGATGACCAGCTTGTGCACGCCCGCGCGGAAGAGGATTTCGAGGTTCTCCTCGCCGGCGGTGATCTGGGTGTCGCTGCCCTCGCGGCCGATGTAGCCGCCCCAGATGTGATCCAGCGTCCGGTCGTCCCGGCTGACCCAGAGGCGCTTGGCGCCGAAGAGGGCGAAGAGCATGCCGCTGCGGATGGCCTCGGCGGTCAGCGCCCGGGCGTCTGCCTCCGCCATCGGGCGGGAGTAGATGATCTCGCCCAGCGGCTCCATGGCGATGGTGCCGCCGTTGAGGCCGATGACGGGCAGGCTGAGCCCGGCATCCACGGCGTAGAAGCCGGCGTCGTCGCTCATACGGCCCGAGGCCAGGGCCACCACGATGCCGGCGGCCTGGGCCTCACGGATGGCGGCGGCGTTTTCCGGCGGGATGCCGTAGGTTTTGGAGCCGGTCAGCAGGGTGCCGTCCATGTCGGTGGCGATGAGTCGGATCATGAGAGAATAGCCTCCATGGAAGTCATGTATGAAACTTGCTTTTTCATGGCTTAAGTATTCTTCGGCTGTTTAGAGATTCCGCGCCTGCGGGCGCGGGGAGGGGGCTTTGCGATCGCCCCCTCCACCCCTTCGCCCTTCGCGCGCCATCCTAATGGTTGGATGTGGGCAATCAGAACGGGCAAGGGATGGTGAAGGTTCGGCCGTCGAGGGCGGGGAGCTTGCCGGCGGTGTCGAGGGTCAGCTCGCAGGCGCAGAGCATCAGCCGGCCCTGGGCCTTCAGGGCGCGGTTCAGGCTGCGGTCGCCGTACACGTCGTCGCCGATCAGCGGATGGCCGAGGGAGGCCAGGTGGGCGCGGATCTGGTGGGTGCGGCCCGTCACCAGGTGGACGCGCAGGCGGCTGACGTCGCCGGCCTCCAGCGTCTCGTAGGCGGTGACGATGGTTTTCGCGCCGGGCAGGGGTCGGTCGCTGATGCGCACCCGGCCGGCCTCCGCGTCCTTGCTGAGGTAGGCCTGGCAGGTGGCGCTGGGCGGCTTCATGCGGCCCTTGACGAGGCAGACGTAGTATTTCGCCAGCGTCCGCTCGCGGAAGACCTGCTCCAGCACCTCGGCGGCTGCTGCGGTTTTCGCGTAGAGGATGAGCCCGCAGGTCTGGCTGTCGAGCCGGTGGCAGGGGATGGGCGGCGGCGCATCGGGGCGCTCGCGGCGGACGTGGCGCGTGGCCAGCTCCGTCAGGGAGAGGCTGCCCGTCTCGTCCGGCTCCACGATCATGCCCGCCTGCTTGTTGATCAGCAGCACGTCATCGTCCTCGTACACCACGGCGATGGCCTCCCGCGGGGGCTGCATGCAGTAGACCTGCAGCAGCTCGCCGCCGTGCAGCCGGGTGTCGGGCCGGACACGCTTGCCGTCCAGCTTCACATCCCGGTGTGAAAAAACAGCCCGGAGCTCATCGGGTGTGAGCTCCGGCAAAAACCGATGGACATAGGCGTCGACGCGCTGCCCCGCAGCGCCGGGTTCAATCACGCGGTCATAGCAGGCCAATCACTGCACCAGCTTTCTTGCCTGCGGGAGGCAGATCCAGGCGGGGATCTCGGCGCGCATCAGCTGCAGGGCGGCGAGCATCACGGCGGTGGGGCGCTGCTCCAGCTGGCTGGCCAGCACCTCCCGCATGGTCTCCAGGCTGACGCCCTGCTTGGCCATCACGCGCAGATCCTCCGCGGCCATCCAGACGTTCAGGTCGGGGCGGAGCGCATCCTCCAGCACGCCCGCCACCATCACCGTCGCGGTGCGCTCGGTGTCGGAGATGAGCATCTGGGGGATCTCCTCCTCGTCGTCCTCCACGGCGAAATCCGCCAGCTTCACCTTGCACAGGAAGGGCAGCATCGCCTGGGGATCCGCCACGCCCGGGTGCAGCAGCACCATGCGGCCGTCGGCGTCATAGACGTAGTCGAAGGCGGTTTTGAGCATCCGCTGCACGGCCAGGCGGTCGTTGGCGGCGGTGCCGGTGAGCACGGATTCGCGCAGGTAGGCCTCGGCCTCGTCCGCCCACATGGCGCCGTAGACGTTCAGCGCGGCCATCACCGTCAGGTAGAAGGCGCTGACCTGCTCGCGCAGGCGGATGTGCACGGGGTCGGAGGCGATGCGGTAGATGGCTGCCGAGACCTCGGGCGCCACGCGCAGGGAGATGGTGTCGTCCTCCTCGATCTGGCACACGCAAAGCAGCCGCCGCACCAGGCTTTCCGCCGGGGCGCACTCGTGCCAGTCCATCAGCGGGGTGCGCTCCGGATTCAGCATGGCGCGGCCCAGCAGCTCGTATTCATGGATGGGCAGAAGGAGCAGCTCCACGGGCAGCCGCGCCATCACCTGCTCCTCCAGCTCCCTCTGGGTGTGCAGCCGCGGCGCGGCGAGCTGCTCCTGGGCTTCGTAGGTCACCCGCCACAGCTCCTCGGCGTTCGCGTCTGTGCAGCCCTGAAACACGCCGAAGGCCGGCAGGGTCGCGAGGCGCTCCTCGCAGGCCTCCAGCTGCCTCTGGCGGATCAGGCTCATGGTCTTATCGGGCCAGGCCATGCTCTGCTCACTCAGTTCTCTCTGCATAAACCCTCCTGGGGATGAATCTTATTTTCCGCTTGGCGCGGAGAGAATCGCTCAGCTCAGCTTCACGATCCAGCCGTTCTCGTCCGGCACACGGCCATACTGGATGCCGGTCAGGGTATCGTAGAGGTTCTGGGCCACCGGGCCGATCTTGCCGCCGCCAATGGAGAGCTTCTCGCCCTTCATGCACAATTCGCCCACGGGGGAGATGACGGCCGCCGTGCCGGTGCCGAAGGCCTCGGTGATCTTCCCGGCCTTGATGTCCGCCCAGATGTCGGCGATGGCCAGGCGCTTCTCCTCCACCTCATAGCCCAGCTGCTGGGCGAGGGTGAGGATGCTCTTGCGGGTGATGCCGGGCAGGATGGAACCGTTGAGCGCGGGGGTCACGATGTGGCGCCCGTAGGCGAACATCATGTTCATCGAGCCCACTTCCTCCACGTACTTCTGCTCCACGCCGTCCAGCCAGAGCACCTGGGAATAGCCCTTCTCCTCGGCGATCTCGCCGGCCAGGATGGAGGCGGCGTAGTTGCCGGCGCACTTGGTGAAGCCGGTGCCGCCGCGCACGGCGCGGACGTACTCGTCCTCCACGTAGATGCCCACGGGCTTCAGGCCCTCTTTATAGTAGGAGCCCACGGGGCTGCAGATGATGAAGAACAGGTAGGTGCGGGAGGCGTGTACGCCCAGCATCACGTCAGTGGAGATCATGGTGGGGCGGATGTAGAGGCTGGTGCCGTCCTGATGGGGCACCCAGTCGGCCTCGATCTCCATGAGCTTCTTCAGGCCGGCGAGGGCGGTCTCCTCGTCCAGGGCCGGCATGCCCATGCGCTCGGCGCTGCGGCTCATGCGGGCGAAGTTTTCCTCCGGGCGGAACAGCTGCAGGCCGCCGTCGGCGCGGCGATAGCACT
Organism: uncultured Eubacteriales bacterium; assembly: GCA_902790495.1. Taxonomy (GTDB): domain Bacteria; phylum Bacillota; class Clostridia; order Christensenellales; family Aristaeellaceae; genus RUG11272. Next base: position 10,683 of record CADASK010000012.1, on the reverse strand, counting down.
TGGTGCCCTCGAAGATCGCCTGGCCATAGTGCAGCACGGTGCAGGCGGGATCCATGGTGAACGGCCCGTAGGGGACAATGCGAGGATCGAACCAGCCCTTGCCCTTCTCATAATTCATGAGAAACATATGATCGGTAAAGATTTTGCCAAAGCCGAGCTTGGTTTCGTCGGCGGGCTTGGCCTTCGGCGCGGTGGTCAGCGTCACATTGATGTCCAGCATAGGTCATTCCTCCATGTTCATCGCTAAGGTTGGCCGGGACGGTCCGCCCGGGCGGCGGCGTCCGGCTTCATGGCTGATGCATGTATTATAGTCCGTGAGGGTCCCGAGGTCAAGGAAGTGCGGGCAGATGGGACTGTACTATCAGTGTTTTCCCAAAGGGCGGCGCCTTAGAGCTCGTCCATGATGTCCTCCAGCGGGATGGGCACCAGCACGGGGCCTTCGGCCTCGGGCTTGACGTCGCCGGGCTGGAAGAAGAACACGGCGTTGCCCGCTTCGTCCAGATAGAAATCCTCCTCCGGGTAGAGCAGGAAACCCAGGGCCTCCTCGTCCACGTCGTCCAGGAAGACCTCGCCGTCATCCATGCGCTCCTCGAGGGCCTCCCAGACCATGGCGCGCACGCAGGCCTCTGCCTTGGCGGTCTGCCGGTCCTGCAGCCAGGCGTCGTCCTCCGTGGCCTGCAGGATGCCGAGGATGTAGGGGAGGGTCACCACGCCGCCGGGCTTCTCGCCGCTGCGGGAGAAGATCTGCGCGGAGCAGGCGGACTGGCGCTCGCCGTTCATGACCGAGGCGCGCGTCACCCACACCGAAAAGTACTGGTCATCGTTGAGGGTGACGGTGTAGCTGACCTCGGTGGTGGAGGGCAGGGCGTCCTCCGGCAGCTGCTCGCCGTTGATGGGCACGGTGAAGGCCTCGGTGTCCTCCACGGTGTAGCGGTAATACTCGTTGATGGATTCCACGTCGTCGCCCTCGCCCTGCACCTGCGGGTAGGCGTAGGTGTAGACGTAGGCGGGCTCGCTGTCGCCCTCATGCCGGTACCAGGGGATGGAGCCGGTCAGATCCTCGGCGAGGGTCAGCGGCTGCGCGAGGGCCACGGCGGGCAGCATCAGGGCCATCAGAATCAGGAAAAAACGCTTCACGGCACATTCCTCCGCAGCAGGTGTCAGCATCAAAGTTGGCAGGCGCAGAACCCCAGCAGGCATTAGGCCTGCTTGGCCAGATCCTCAGAAGCCGAGATGGCGGCGATGTTGCCCTCGCCGACCGCCTTGGCCACCTGCAGGGGCTTGCCCGCGCAGTCGCCGCAGGCATAGAGCAGCGGCAGGCTCGTGGCCATCCGCCGGTCGACGGCGATGAAGGGCCCGTCCAGGGCGATGCCCGGAATCAGCTTGTCCGGCGCGACGGTGGGGCGGAATACGAACACGCCGTCGTAGGCGCGGCTGCCCTGGTCGGTCACGATGGCGATGCGCTTGCCGTCCGCCTCGCGCTTCAGCTCCTGCACCCGGCCGGAGACCAGCTCAATGCGCTCGTCCTGGGGCAGGTCGTGGGCCGCGAGCGTGTAGTAATCCACATGGGAGGCCAGACCCGCCAGGAACTGGGCCTCCTCCACGCCGTCATGCCAGGCGGAGATCACGCCGACCTCCTTGCCGCGGTAGAACATGCCGTCGCAGGTGCCGCACCAGCTCACGCCCGTGCCGAGCATCTCGTCCTCGCCGGGCAGCAGCTTCGGACGGGCCGCGCCCATGGCGAGCACCACGGCCCTGGCCTCCAGCACGTCGTTGCCCACCAGCACCATCCACTCGCCGGGAATCTGCTGGAGCTGGCGCGCCATACCGTGGATGAAATTTGCGCCCAGCTCCTCCGCCTGCTCGCGGAAGACGCGCAGCAGCTCCTTGCCGGAGACGTGGGGCATGCCGGGATAATTGTCCAGCCGGTCGGACTTCGCGAGCCAGCCGCTGCCGTCGTCGGACGCGATGACGGCGCAGCCCATGCCGCGCTTGCGGGCGGTCATGGCGCAGGAGAGGGCAGCCGGGCCGCCGCCGATAATCAGAAGATCATACATAAGGGTACCTCCAGATAAGCAGCTTTTCTATGACCAGCTGCCGGGCGCGGCGTGTCAGTCCGTGTGGGTGAAGCGGCCGTTGAGACGCGGCATGCCGTTGTACATGCCCTCCGCGTCGGCGTAGATGCGGTACCACTTGCCCTTTTCCCAGGTGATCTTGGTGAAATTCTCCACCACCACTGGCTGGCCCTGCCCGTCCTCGCTGGAGTTGAAGACCGCCAGCTGGGGCTTCTCGCTGATGAAATACTGCAGGGTGCCCATCACCACATAGACCTGGTGGCGGGCGGCGCGCACGGTCATGTTGCCCACCAGCTCGGAGTAGCCGTCCGCGCTCAGCGGCCAGGCCTTCTTGCTGTATTCCATCTCAGGCGGCAGGTAGTAGACCGTGTACTCGATGTGGGAGGTCTTCTTGCCGGGGTAGGAGGCGTTGATCTCGATGATGTTGTTGCCGATCTCCTCAAACAGGGCGTAGAAGGAGAACGCGCCGGTGGAGTCGAGGTTGGTGATGTTCAGGTCGGAGTAGGGGGAGCGCACCTCCACGGAAGCACCGGGCAGGGTGGTGCAGTTGACCAGCATGGCCTTGAGGCTGGTGGAGGTGTAGGTATCGGCGGCCAGGTCCAGCGGAATCTCCTGGGGCTCGCGGTAGACGGTGATGGTCATCCGTGTCTCCCGGCAGTACTGGCTGCGGCAGCGGAGGGTGAACACGTTGTCGCCGATGGGCTGGATCGTCGCGTTGTAGGAGATCTCACCGGTCTCGTTGTTGATGGTGTCGCTGATCTCCCGGTCGTTGATGTAGACCTTGGAGCCGGGGCGCACCTCGAACTTCATGGTGTACATCGCCGAGGCCACCTCCACGCGGTTGCCGTCGGGGGTGATCAGCCGGATGGGGCTCACCGGGATGTCGATGGTGTAGGTGATGGGCTCCAGGGGCTGCTGGCGGCCGCTGGCGGTCTTGAGGAAGGGTGTCAGCGTGACCTCCATGGAGGGGTCGGTCAGATCCTCGAGGTTGTCGTACCAGGTGTGGTCAGCCACCTGCACGGTGGCAAAGCCGTCGGCCACGATGTAGGAGGTGTGCAGCTCGCGGATGTAGATCTGGGCCCCGTCCTCGCCGGGGATCATCACGGTGTGGGCGGCCAGGTCGTCCAGCATGGAGGCGACCACGGTGGCGCGGTTCTGCTCCCGCTCCTCCGCCTTCCTGTCCTGATAATAGTGATAGCCGAAGAAGCCGGTCAGCCCCACCAGGGCCAGGACGATCAGCACGGCCAGCGTGCGCAGGAAGCGGCGCATGGCCTTTTTGCGTCCGGGCAGCACCTCGATGTCGTGGGCGTTCTTCTGCTGCCAGCGGGTGCCGTAGGCCTCCTGCTCTGCCCACAGGGGATCCCAATTGCGGGAGGTGTCCCACATCTCCGGCTCCTGGGCAAAGGCCTGGGCGGGGGAGACGTCGGTGATGGGTGCGGAGGTGTAGCGCACGGCGGTTCTGCTGCCGCCGGCGGAGGCTGCGCGGGTTGTCTCCACGCGGGCGCCCACCATGCGCACGCCCGGGACGGGGCCGCGCTCCTCGGCAGCTGCCGCGCTGTCGGGGTTGGGGGTGGCCTCCTGGGCATCCTGTAATGCATCGGCTGCGGCAGCCCGCGGAGCCTCCTGGGTGGCCCAGTAGGCCTGGGCGGCCTGGTTGGTGCGGATGGTCATGCCGGAGGGCGCGATGCCCCGGTCGGCGGAGGAACGGCGCAGTCGGCGCTGGCGCTGGATGCCCTCGGCCTTGCGGGTCTTCAGCTCGGCCATCTCCTCGGCCAGCGTGTCCCGCTCGTCCTGGGTCGCGTCGCTGTAGCCGTCGTCGTCCATCCGGTAGTATTCGCTGCCGTGGCGGTCATCGTGCAGGCGCTCCTTCCAGGCGAAATCCTGCTCCCGCCCGATCTCCAGGCGAGCGCCGCACTTCTGGCACACCGGCATGGAAGCGCGGTTCCACTGGCCGCACTGGGGACACTTCAAATAAAATCACATCCTCAAGCAATGGGTTTCAATTGCATTACTAGACAGGTCGGGCGAAGGTTTGCAAAGGGCGATCGCAAAGCCCTTTGCCCGCGCCCGCAGGCGCGGAATCTCCATGCAGCCATAAGCTTAACAATGAGAGAAAAGCATAGGAATGGCTTTACCAATCCACTGACATGTCGAGGTCGTCAATGCTCTCTTCGTAATCCTCTGTCTCATCCAGCACGAGGAAGCTGTTCTCCAGATAGTTGGCCATCTCCTGGCGGCAGGCGGTCCAATCCACCTGCTGGGCGGCCATGCCCGCGTACTGGATCGGCTGCACCGCGTCGTCGGGCGGAATTCGCAGCTCCTCCATGGTGCAGGTGCGCAGACCGAAGGCCTGGGTCATGGCGTTGACCATGTCGTCCACGTTCATGTTGGTGCGGGAGGAATTCTCCAGCACGGCGTCCACCAACTTGCGGGCGTCGGCCTCGGTGATCTCCCGGCACTGCTGGGCCAGGGTGGAGAGGACGGTGCGCACGCGCTGGGTGCGCATGAAGTCGCCACGGCCGCTGGCCTTACGGATGCGCATGTAGATGACCGCCGAGTGGCCGTTGAAGTGGTAGGTGCCGGCGCCGCGGATGCGCGGCTTGGTGGAATCCTTGGGAATCGCGTAGCGGGTGAGGTAGGTGGCCTCGCTGTCGTCAATCGTGATGTCCACGCCGCTCAGGTAGTTGATGATGGACTGGATCTGGCTGAAGTTGAAGAGGATGTACTTCTCCACCTTCACGCCGATGTGGCGGCTGATGACGCTGCAGAGCTCCTCCGGCGAATAGTTCTTGGCGATATAGTTGATGCGCCCGATGTGGCCGTCGGGCCGCTGCACCAGGGCGTCGCGGATGAAGGAGGTCAGCATCACCCGGTGCTGGCGGGTGTCCAGGGTGACCAGCACCATGCCGTCGGTGTTGCCCATGGGCTTGTTCCACTGGTCGACGCACAGCAGCAGATAGTGGTGCTGTCCCTTCAGCGGCTCCGGCACCTCCTCGTCCGTGAGGGCCTCGATGGGCTTTGGGGTATCCGCCAGGGCGATGCAGGCGGTCAGCATGAGCGCCAGCGCCAGCAGGGCAGAGAGTATACGCTGGAAGAACTTCATGGTTCACATCTCCTCGCATGAGCACGGCAAACAGGGCAAGCCCGCCTGCCGCAGCTATTATACCATGCCATCGCCCAAAAGAAAAGCGCGATGCGCGCCGGGAGTTGTAAAACTCTGTAGGCGCACCGCGGCTCGTTTTGGATGTGGAGATTCAGGATATGAAGCGACCGGCGACTCCTGCGCATGGTGTGCAAAATGGTAATAAGCATTGACATTTCAACCTACTGTGCGCTATAATCAGGGCAAGAGAAACAGGCATAGCGCGCGTTTGAACCGGGGGGCTTTTTTGTGGAAGAATCCTACAGCAGCCTGCGTCAGCTGGATCATCATGACAACAGCCCGATCCGTGTTTATCTCAACCAGGAGCCGGACGATTATCCTGCGCACTGGCACAGGGCTTATGAGATTATCATGCCGGTGAGCGGGCCCTACAACCTGATGGTGGACAACGATCACTACGAAGTACTGCCGCAGGAGATCATTGTCATCCCATCCGGCGTGGTGCACGAGATCTTCGCGCCGGAAAGCGGCCAGCGGTACATTTTCCTCATCGATCAGAGCGTCATCTACGGCATGGATGGGATGACCAGCGTGCAGCATCTGTTTTACCCCTGTGTGCACCTGCGTCTGGACGGCGACCAGGAGATGCTGCAGAATGCCTCCGCTGATCTCTGGCGGGCGATCCGCGAGCGCGAAAAAGGGGAAGCCCTGCGGAATGCCGCCATGGTTGCCTGGGTCAGTCTTTTCCTGATCCGCCTGGGCCGCTGGCTGATGCAGCGCGGGGAAGGGAACCAGAAGGACCACCGCCATGACATGAGCGAGGTGCTGCTGGACGTGTACGCCTACATCGCCGAACACTGCGCGGAGAAGCTGACGCTGGAGGGAATGGCGGCCTATTCGGGCTACAGCAAGTACCACTTTGCACGGCTGTTCAGGGAGTATGCGGGCATGAGCTTCTATGAGTTTTATATGCGGCAGCGCATCCGCCTCTGCCGGCACCTGCTCAGTGAGATGGACATGCCGGTCACCGAGGTCGCGTTCCGATCTGGCTTCGGCTCCATCGCCACGTTCAACCGGGTCTTCAAGCAGTATGAGGAGGTGACGCCCACGCAGTATCGCCGCATGAAGCAGACGCGCAGGAGGAACGAGGGCGCCGGCACACAGAGTGAGCAATAATTGATCTCAAATGAAGAAATATTGTCATTTGCAAGTCAAATCTGGTTGACTTTATGCCATTTCAACAAAATGGCGAGAGAAAACGGCTGCTTTGCGTCCAAAAGAATCGCAATATCTGATAGGTTATTCTCCCCATTCGATTAGTGAGGCCCTCTGGGTTTCGATATAATGTTTTCAGAATGAAGAAAAATGTACAAACCGGGGAAGGACGGACATGTGACGGGGGAGGAATCGCACTTGAAACGTACTGGAAACGGTGGAGCAGGGACGACGGTCGCGCGCAGATCGCCGGGACGGCTCTCCTGGAGGAATTACATGCGCCGGTACTGGTCACTGTACCTTCTGCTTTTGCTGCCCATCGCGTTCTTTATCATCTTCCGGTATACACCGATGGCGTATATCCTGCTCGCCTTCAAGAAGAACAACATCCTTGTGCCGCCGTGGAAGGTGGACTGGGTCAAGAACAATGGCCTCGACTGGTTCATCAAAGCCTTCAGGGACCGCGGCTTCATCACGTCGCTGCGGAATACGATCTTCCTGAACCTGCTGGACCTCTTCATCGGTATGCCGATGCCGATCATCATGGCCCTGCTGCTCAACGAACTGGCCTATCCGAAGTACAAGCGCGTCACCCAGACCGTGCTGTACCTGCCGCACTTCCTCAGCTGGGTCATCATCTCCAGCATCACCCTGCGTCTGTTCGCCACCAATGACGGCATCATCAACAAGCTGATGGGAACGAGCATCCCCTTCATGGGGGACGAGGGATACTGGCGGGGGACCTACATCTTCCTGGGCATATGGAAGGAATGCGGGTGGAACACCATCATCTACCTGGCCGCCCTCACGGGCATCAGCCCTGAATTGTATGAAGCGGCGGAGGTAGACGGCGCAGGCCGCTGGAAAAAAATCTGGCATGTGACGCTGCCGGGCATCCGTTCCACCATCATCGTGCTGCTGATCATGAACCTCGGCCATATCCTGGGCTCCGAGTTTGACCGTCCCTTCACGCTGAGCACCAAGCTGGTGGAGGGCGCGAGCAAGACGATCTCCATTTTCGTGTATGAGCGCGGCATCAACGGCCAGCAATACGCCCTGAGCACGGCGGTGGGTCTGTTCCAGAGCGTGGTGTGCGTGATCTTCCTGCTCATGTCGAATACGCTGGCCAAGAGATTTGGCGAGCGGGGCATCTGGTAAGGAGGTGCGGACAAGATGAGTATCGCTGATAAGCCTGCCAGCCGGCAGACGAAAAGACTGCACGACGGCATGATCAAGTCCCGCAAAACGCGCTTGGAGGACCTGGCGATCGCAGCGGTCTGCTTCCTGCTGATGCTGATGTGCGTCCTCCCGATGCTGCACGTGCTGGCTAGCAGCCTGTCCTCCGCCGAGTACCTGGTGCGCAATGAGGTTTTTATCTGGCCCAAGGGCTGGAATTTCGAGGCCTACAAGACGGTGCTGACGACCGAAAAGTACGTCCGCTCCCTCGGCTGGACCGCCATCCTCACCGTGATGTGCACGCTGCTGTCCATCAGCCTCACAATCTGCGCGGCCTACCCGCTGACCTACAGCAACCTCAAGGGCGGCAAGTTCATCAACTTCCTCTTTCTCTTCACGATGTATTTCAGCGCCGGCACCATCCCCTCCTACCTGCTGCTGAGCCGGATGCATATGCTGAACACGCCCTATGCCCTCATTTTCCCCAATTGCATCAGCGTGTTCAATGTCATCATCATGCGCTCCTTCTTCTACAGCGTGCCGGACAGCCTGCGCGAGGCGGCCGAGATCGACGGCGCAAGTCCGATCCGCGTGCTGGTGCAGATCTACCTGCCCCTGAGCCTGCCCGTGATCGCCACCCTGAGCCTGTTCTACGCCGTGGGCCGCTGGAACGGCTTCTCCGACGCGCTGATGTACCTCAAGCACAAGGACGCGGAGAAATACTGGCCCATCCAGCTGCTGCTGTACAACGTGATCAAGAACTCCACGCAGACCACTGAGCAGGCGGCGCAGGAAGGCTTCTTCGCCAACGGCGTATCCAAAACGATCCAGATGGCGACTGTGATGTTCGCCACGGTGCCGATCCTGCTGGTCTATCCGTGGCTGCAGCGGTATTTTGTGACCGGCGTGACCATCGGCGCCGTCAAAGGCTGATCCTTTGGGGTGTAAGCACCCTGAAAAATAAAAGGAGGTATCATCCATGAAACGCATTCTGTCCCTGGTGCTGGCTCTTGCCATGCTGGCCTCGCTGGCTGTCACCACTGCCTTCGCGGAAGTGACGGACGATGGCTTTGTGGACGGCAAGTTCACCGAGACCCGCTCCATCACCGTGGAGATCTACAACCGCAACAATGATGGCGGCACCGATCCCACCGACAACGTGTGGACCAAGTACATCAAAGAGCAGATGCTCGAGAAGTACAACGTGGACGTGAGCTTCGTGTCCGTGGGCCGCTGGACGGAGACCGACGACATCGCGAACCTGCTGGCCGACGGCAAGGCGCCCGACGTGAGCTATACCTACGGCGCCAACACGATCATCTCCTATGCCAACATGGTGGACGCCAACGGCAACCCCGGCGTCATCGACCTGGCTCCCTATTTGGAGACGTACAAGGACCAGATAGGAGACGTGATCGCGCTGCTGGGCGAGGACAACCTGTATTATGACCAGGATCCCACAACCGGCGCTGTGTGGATGCTCGAAGGCATCCGCGCGGATGTCTCCCGCATCACCACCTTCATCCGCAAGGACTGGCTGGACAAGCTGGGCCTGGGCCTGCCCACCACCGAGGAAGAATTCCACGATGCCCTGGTGGCCTTCCGCGACAACGCCGAGCTGCTGCTGGGCGCGGACGCTGAGAAGATGATCCCCTACACCACCTCCACCGACGTCGGCTGGCGCAACGACCTGCTCTGCGTCAGCTACGTGCCCGAGGATGTGGACGACGAGACCCTGTTCGTGTACGGCTATGACGACCGTCATCTGCTCTATCCCGGCTACAAAGAGGGCGTGCGCGTGCTGAACAAGTGGTACAACGAGGGCCTGATCTGGAAGGACTTCGGCCTGTACAACGACAGCACCGTGGAAGACGACAACATGAAGGCCGGCTATGTGGGCGCCTTCATGCACAACTGGGACTATCCCTTCCGCAATGGCGACGACTGCATCAACGCCAACCTGAAGCGCAACGTGGGCGAGGACGCCATGTTTGTGCCGATCGACTGCTTCCCGAACGAGAGCGGCGTGACCCGCAAGTTCATGGGCGCCGCCGTCGGCAGCGACCGCAAGATCTTCTTCCCGTCCACCAACAAGGAGCCGCTGGCCTCCCTGCTGTATGTCAACTTCATCTCCAGCGCGGAGACCATCAAGTATCTGCAGACCGGCCTGGACGGCACCAACTACATTCTGCACGATGACGGCGCGTACGAGATCCTGCCCGCCACCGGCGAATGGGTGAAGAACTCCGGCAACAACATCGACTACACCATGAGCTGCAACGGCCTGTACCTGGGTGAAGCCACCGGCGCCACCACCGCCCTGAGCTATCCCGGCATCCCGACCGATGTCGTGATCAAGGCCAACGAATACGGCAAGAACAACGGCCGCTTCGTGAAGCACTTCAACGTGGGCACCATCGAGAGCGAGACCGAGGTCGGCTCCAGCCTGACCAGCAAGCGCGACGAGCTGCTCACCAAGGCTGTCTCCGCGCCTGTGGAGGAGTTCGACAGCGTGTATGATTCCTACATGGAGGACTACATGAACGCCGGCGGCCAGGACATCATCGACGAGCGCATCGAGAAGCTGGCCGAGTTCTACGGCTACACTTTTGAGAAGTAAGAGACGATAGGATTACCCTTGGCGGGGGAAGCGCTGGTATTCAGCGCTTCCCCCTGTTTTTGTACTTGAGGGAGATGTGTACCGGCAGCGGTAGCCTTTGCAGCAGATATCATACAATCCATGTCGAGAGTCGGTCGCTGCATCGACAACGGTCCGACAGAGGGCTTCTGGGGAATTGTAAAGGCGGAGATGTACAGTTTTCGGAAATTCACTTCAGAAGAAGAACTACGCAGAGCCATTGAAGACTTCATTCGATACTACAGTGAAGGCCGCTACCAAGCCAGGTTCGGATTCAAATCACCGGCTGAAGTGAGGGCCGAGGCCTTTGCGAGCACAGAACCGATACAATATCCCATCTCGGAAAACCGTCGAATTCAAAAGTACAAGCAAAGGTGCGTGGCATGACCGACAGCGATCCAGAGTCCGAACTCCGCTCCGCTACGTTCAGCCTCTGGATCGCAAAAGCACCCTGCTCCATGGGGCAAGGTGCCGTA
>CADASK010000011.1 GCA_902790495.1 uncultured Eubacteriales bacterium | reverse complement strand
TTGCGATCGGTCCGGGGCTGCCGCCCGCTCTCCGCTGAAAACGCCATAACATGGCGTTTTCCGGGCGCTCCGAGCCCTTTGGAAACCTTCGCCCGCCGCCTTTGGAAGTGATCAATAGTAAGGATTAGCAGTTTGATTAGTAGTTTTCTTCCCTGACCTCAAAATAGCTCTGGGGATGGTTGCAGACGGGGCAGACATCCGGGGCCTTGGTGCCCACCACGATGTGGCCGCAGTTGCGGCACTCCCACACCTTGACCTCGCTCTTCTCGAAGACCTGGGCGGTCTCCACGTTGCGCAGCAGGGCGCGGTAGCGTTCCTCGTGGGCCTTCTCGATGGCCGCGACGCCGCGGAATTTCTTCGCCAGCTCCGGGAAGCCCTCGGCCTCGGCGGTCTTCGCGAAGTCCTCGTACATGTCGGTCCACTCGTAATTCTCGCCGTCGGCGGCTGCGGCCAGGTTCTCGGCGGTGCTGCCGATGCCCTGCAGCTCCTTGAACCACATCTTGGCGTGTTCCTTCTCGTTCTCGGCGGTCTTCAGGAAGAGGGCGGAAATCTGCTCATAGCCCTCCTTCTTGGCCACGGACGCGAAGTAGGTGTACTTGTTGCGCGCCTGGGATTCGCCCGCGAAGGCGGCCTCCAGGTTCTTTTCGGTCTGGGTGCCGGCGTACTTGGTGATCTTGCTCATGGGAAAAGCTCCTTTCTTGCGCTTGGAAGCGCGGTGGTTTTGGTTGGTCAGCTTTTGGGCTGGAAGATCATGAACTCGCATTCCAGCCGCCCGTTGTAGAGGCGGCGCTTTTTGTCTGCCCGGCGTCCGAAGCAGCGCTCGAACATCGGGTCGGAGGTGATGGCGCACAGGCTCCAGCCCGCGTGGCGGCGCAGCAGCTGCCCCATCTCCCGGTAGAGGGCCTCACACTGCTTCTTTTCGCCCAGGCGCTCGCCGTAGGGCGGATTGCACAGGAACACTCCCGGCTCACCCTCCAGCGTCAGACGCTCCAGCGCGCCCTGCTCCACGCGGACGCAGCCCTCCAGGCCCGCCTGGCGGATGTGCCGCCCGGCCAGGGTCAGCGCCTCTGGGTCGATGTCCGTGCCGGTGATCTCGCCCACGCGGCCGAGGTCGACATCCGCCTCCGCTGCCCGCCGCAGCTCCCGCATGGACGCAGCCGGCAGGAAGCCGAAGCGCTCGCAGTCGAAGCTGCGGGTCAGGCCGGGGGCCCGGTGCGCCGCCCGCCACGCCGCCTCGATCAGCAGGGTGCCTGTGCCGCAGCAGGGGTCGTGCAGGCGCATGCCGGGCCGCCAGGGACTCAGCTCCACCAGGGCGGCGGCCAGGGTCTCCCGCAGGGGGGCCTCCCCGTTCCAGGTGCGGTAGCCGCGCCGGTTGAGGGCGGTGCCGGAGGTGTCCAGGGTGATGCGCGCCATGTCCGCGTGCAGGCTGACATCCACCCGGTAGTCCTCGCCGGTTTCCGGGAAGGCTTTCGCGCCGGTGCCGCGCTTCATCCGCTCGATGAGGGCCTTCTTGGTGATGGCCTGGCAGTCCCGCACGCTCATCAGCTGGCTGCGCGCGCACTTGCCGCTGACCAGGAACCGGCCGCTGACAGACAGGTACCGCTCCCAGGGGATGCTCTCCACCAGGCGGAACAGCTCGTCGAAGGTGCGGCAGGGCTTCTCGGCCAGGATCATCAGCACGCGGTCGGCGCAGCGCAGGCGCAGGTTGCACAGAAAGATCTGCTCGGCCGTGGCGTCAAAGCGCGCGCCGCCATTTTCGGCCCGGACGTTCTGCAGGCCGAGCCGCCGGAGCTCCCCGGCGACGATGCCCTCCAGGCCGAAGGCGGCCGTGGCGATCATGGGATAGGTGGATGGCATGGTGTTCTCTCCTAAGCGGTGCGATGTTACAGGGAGAGTATACCGCGAAGGGGATGGGAATGTCAATTGGCGCAAAGCACAAAGAAAGAGGAGACGGGGCGTGCCCGTCTCCGTAGATCTTTGCTGCTCAAGGCAGCAGGGGGTTCCGCGCCTGCGGGCGTGGGCAGGGGGCTTTGCGATCGGTCCGGGGCTGCCGCCCGTTCTCCGCTGAAAACGCCATAACATGGCGTTTTCCGGGCGCTCCGAACCCCTGCACCCCTTCGCCTCTCCTTGTTTTGTGCTGCTATTGTTTAGGCTGGTCTAATCAGGGATTCTCGGTGTCGTCGTCTTCCTCGGCCACGGGCTCCTCGGCGGGCTCGGCGGGCAGGAAGGCCTTGCCGGTCTCGGTGTAGGTGATCTCGGCGGCATCGGTCAGGGCCTGCAGGCCGTCGTTGATCGCGTCAGACTCGGCGCCGGTGAGCAGCTGCTCCCGCAGCTCGGCGCGGATGGCGTCGGTCAGCTCCACGGGGCCGGCGGGCACGTCGCGCAGGTAGTACACCAGGTGCACACCGTAGCTGCCCACCACGGGCTTGCTGACCTCGCCGATCTTCTCCACGGAGAAGGCGGCCTTGATGAAGGCGGGATCCCAGATGACGCTGTCCTGATGGACGCTGTAGCCCTCGCTGCGCTGGGGCTCGGACTGCATGCCCGGGTCGGTGCCGTACTCGTCGATCAGGGTGAGGAAGTCGGTGCCGGCCTCAAACTTGGCCATGATCTCGTCCACCGTGGGCTGCACGGAGGCGATGACAGCGGCCTCGGCGGCGTCCACCTGCTTCTGGGTCACGGGCTCCTCGGTGGCCGCGGGCTCGGCGCTGGCTTCGGGCGCATCGGTGGCCTCGGCGGCAGCGGTGCCGGTCTCCACGCGCTCGGCCTGCTCCTCCAGCTTGGCGGAGAGATCCTGGTAATTCTTCAGCAGGGTCTCGTCCACCTTCAGCAGGATGTGGGTCACGCCGCGGTAGCCGCTGGGCTGATAGTAGGCGGGCTGGCCGTAGTACTGGGTCATGAACTCGTACATGCCCACGTTGTTCTCATACTGCTGACGGTCCGCCTCCACGGCGGCCTCGAACTCGGCGGCCACCTGCTCGTCGGTGACGGTGACGTCCTTGCTCATCTCGGCCAGCACGCGCTCGTACAGCAGGTTCTCGCGGGCGGCCTTGAGGGTCGCCTCACGGTTGAAGCCCTGGCTCTCGTAGTAGCTGATGGCGGAGGCGCGGGCGGCTTCCTTCTCGGCGTCGGTGGCCTCGGCGCTCAGGTTCAGGGCGTTCTGAATGTAGGCGTTGATGGCATCCTCCCAGGTGGCGTCGTTGGCCTTGACCAGGTCGGCCTCCTCGGTCTCCGTCAGCTGATCCAGGCCGAGCTTGGCGGCCTCCTGGCGGAGCAGGGCATAGTTCACGGCGTAGTCCATCGCGACCGCGCGGGCCTGGGCCAGGTTCTCCTCGGTGGAGAAGTCCACGCCCTGCTGGGCATAGGTGGACACGATATCCGTCATCAGCTCCTGCACCTGCGCCCAGGTCACGTTTTCACCGTTGACCGTGGCCAGCACGGTGTCCAGGGGCAGCTCGGTGGCTTCCTCCTCCTCCGCCTCGGCAGCGGGGACATCGGTCGCGGCGGGAACGGCTTCCGCCAGGGCGGACACAGAGGCCAGCGCCATCATCAGCGCCAGCAGAAGGGCAACAATCCTGCGATCCATCGTCGTTCTTTCCTTTCATGTGTGCGCACCCGGAGCCTCGGCCCCCGCTGCGCGGAATGTACCCTGTCATTATGTCACGCTTTTCAGACCGGCGCAACCAAACGCGCACAAATGTTACAGTCTGTTCATCAATTTTCAGCCGTCCGTCACAATCCGCGCCGTGTTTGCGCCTCCAATCCTCATTTTTCACACAAGTCTTGCAATTTAATTGCAAAAAGATTACAATGGTTCCGTGTAACTGACCATGAGGTGATGTATTGATGAAACGTGGACTGCTTCTGACGGCTGCCGTGCTGGCCGCGCTGCTCCTGGCCGCCTCCTCCCTGGCGGAGGCTCCGGCCCCGACGCCCGTCCCGGCGGCGAGCCTGGCGCTGGGCGATATGGGCGAGGGCGTGCGCGACCTGCAGACGCGCCTGACCCTGCTGGGCTACTACACGGGCCAGCTGACGGGCCGCTACGGCGAGCGCACGCGGGACGCCGTGCAGGCCTTCCAGGCGGACTTCGGGCTGGCGGGGGACGGCGTCGCCACCGCCGAGACCATCGCCCTGGCCGGCGCCGCCCAGTACCGTCCCCAGGCCTACGGTGTCACCGGCGAGGACGTGCGCCGCACCCAGAAGCGGCTGACCCAGCTGGGCTATTATTTCGGCAAGGTGAGCGGCGATTACCTGGAGGCCACGGCGGACGCCGTGCGCGCCTTCCAGACCAAGATGGGCCTGCCCGCCACGGGCGAGGCCGACATCGCGACCCAGGAGACCCTCTTCAGCGAGAGCGCCGTGGAGGCGGTGGGCAAGGCGGCCGCCACTCCCGCGCCCGACGGCGCCGGCCTGATCAACGCCGAGGACGCGGACAACGAGACCATCGACGTCCCCTTCAAGAAGAAGCTGACGAAGGGCTCCTCCAACACCTACGTCAAGCAGCTGCAGCAGCGCCTGACCGACCTGGGCTACTACGCCGGGCCCATCTCCGGCAACTACGCCTCCAAGACCCTCGCCGCCGTGAAGGAATTCCAGAAGCAGAACGGCCTGGAGGTGACCGGCACCGTCGCCGAGGAGACCTGGAACGCGGCCTTCAACGCCGACGACGTGGTGCTGCCGGCTCACACCCCGCGGCCCACCGCTTCCCCCGCGCCAGTGGCCTTCCACATCACGGTGGACGTGACCAACCAGGCCGTGAAGGTCTATGCCCGGGACGAGAACGGCGAGTACAACCAGCTGGTGCGCGACATGGTCTGCTCCAGCGGCACGAGGAAGAATCCCTCCGACATCGGCGACTGGATCCTCAACGGGCGCAAGACCGTGTGGTGCTACTTCCCGACCTGGGGCGACTACGCCCGCTACTGGACGCGCATCAACTCCTCCATCGCCTTCCACTCCGTCATCTACAATTCCGTCAGCACGGGCGACCTGCGCACGAAGAGCTACCGCCTGCTGGGCTCCCGCGCCTCCCACGGCTGCGTGCGCCTGCTGGTGTCCGACGCCAAGTGGGTCTACGACTACGTGGGCAAGGGCACTGTGGTCACCATCACCGACAAGCTCCCGGCCGATCCCGAGCTGAGGGCCTCGCTGAAGCCCCCGGCCCTCAACACGAAGACCATGCTGCCGGTCTCCACGCCCAAGCCCACGGCCGAGCCGGTGTACATCAGCGGCGCGAAGCCGCCCCTGCCCCTGCGGCCGATGAAGAAGAATGACACTGGCGCGGACGTCTACTGGCTGCAGCGCAAGCTGACCGAGCTGGGCTACTACGGCGGCAAGTGTTCCGGCACCTACCTGGACGGCACCGCCGCCGCGGTGAAGGCCTACCAGAGCGCGGCGGGCCTGCGGGCCAACGGCTCAGCGGATGTGGCGACGCTGGAGGCCATCTACCGCCACGAGCTGGCCCCCGTGGCCACGCCGACCCCGGTGCCCACCGCGGTGCCGACGCCCACGCCCACGGCCGTCCCCACGGCGACCCCCGAGCCGATCCCCACGCCCGAGCCCCTGCCCGAGATCGTCCCCGCCGCGACCGGTCTCCGCATCCCGCTGAGGGTAATTATGAGCGAAGGGGTGGAGGGGGCGATCGCAAAGCCCCCTCCCCGCGCCCGCAGGCGCGGAACCTCTAGCGAAGAAATGACGATACAACCCAATGAGGTCATTATGAATAACAAAGCCAAAAAGAAAAAGGTCTGGCCCTGGCTCCTGGCCGCGCCCCTCCTGGCGCTGCCCCTCTGGGCCGCCGTGGCCTACCTCTGCCTCGGCACCCGCTGGGGCGCCTGGCTCAGCGAGGCGGTCACCGCCGCGCTAAAGGTGGTGCTGATTCCGTGATGAAGAAGCTTCTCTCCGCCCTGCTGGCCTTCCTGCTGGCAGCGGCCCTGACCGCCACCGCCCTGCTGGCCCTCGCCGCCCAGGCCCCGGGTCAGCTGCAGGCCATGCTGGGCCAGGCGGACGACGCCCTCCTGAGCGCCCAGCGCGAGAGCGTCACCGCGGTCATCCGCGCCCAGGCCGGGCGCTACGGCTTCGACCCCGCGCCCATCGAGGCCCTGGCGGACGCGGAAACCCTCCGCGCCCTGAACGATCAGGCGGCCGGCTGGTACGCCAGCCTCCTCACGGAGGATTTCGACGGCGAGGAACCCTACTTCACCCTGGAGGGGTTGGAGGACGCCGTCGCCGGCGATCCGGGCTTCCAGGCCGCCGTGGAGCCCGCGCTGCAGCGCACCGTGGCCCGGGACGAGGTGGCCGCCTCCGTCGAGAAGGCGCTGAAGGCCGCCCTGCTGCCCGCCCGCGCCTCCGTGCTGACCATGGCGCGGGTCAAGGCGGAGGACTATGTCAGCGTGACCGGTCTGCTGGCCGGCCTGCCGCGCTATGCCCTGTGGGCTGCCATGGCCGACCTGGCCCTCATCCTGCTGCTGTTGGCCCTCCACGCAAAGGATCTGCGCCTCGGGCTGATCTGGGTCTGCGCCGCCGTCGCCGCCTGCGGCCTGATGCTGCTGACGGTGTGGTTCCTGCTGACCCAGCTGCGCATCCCCGGCCAGGCCGCCCAGATTTCCGCGACCGGCGGGCTGATGCTGAGGCGCATCGCGGCAGCCCTGCGCCCGTGGCTGTTCTGGCTGCCCCTGGCGGCTGTGGCCGTGGGGGAGGCCGCCGTGCTGATTCTGGCCCGTGAAAGGAAGCGCAGATCATGAGCGATACCCGCCGGCTCATCCACTACGCCCAGCTGGAGGACAGGCGCGGCGCGCTGCGTTCGCCCATCCGCCTGGCGGTGGTGACCGACCTGCACAACGGCCCCTACGCCGAGCTGCTGCCCCTGATGGAGGGCGTGGACGCCATCCTTATCGTGGGCGACATGGTGCGCCGCTACAGCGACGGCTACGATCAGGCGCTGGCCTTTCTGCGCGAGATTCCGGACATCGCCCCGACCTACTACAGCCTCGGCAACCATGAGATCCGTCTGGCCTCCCGGGAGACCTACCTGCAGGCCGTGGCGGAGACCCGCGTCACCCTGCTGGACAACCGCGTCCTCCGCCTGCGGGAGGATATCGCCCTGGGCGGTCTGACCTCGACCCGACGCACCACGCCGGAGGAGGCCAGCGCGCTGGTCGCCAGCCTCGCCCGCGAGGAGGGCTACCGCCTGCTGATGAGCCATCACCCGGAGGATTATTTCCGCCTGATCCGGGGCCACGGCATCGACCTGACCCTGTCCGGCCACGCCCACGGCGGGCAGATCCAGGTCTTTGGGCGCGGGCTGTACGCGCCCGGCCAGGGCCTGCTGCCCAGGTGGACGGACGGCTTCTACGACGACAATCATCTGCTGGTGAGCCGGGGGCTGACCAACTCGAATCCCGTGCCGAGGTGGGGGAATCCCTGCGAGCTGATCTTGCTCACACTGATCCCCAAACGATGAGGGTTCCGCGCCCGCGGGCGCGGGTCAGGGGCTTTGCGATCGCCCCTGACAACCCTTCGCGCACCGCAAACTCTATGGTTTTTTCCTTGACACAATGGTTTTGTGCTGATAGAATCGGAAGTGAGCGGGAACAAACTCCCGCCGGAAAGGAAGGATTTCTTATGATGAAGAACGGAATGCGGCGCGTGCTGGCTCTGGCGCTGGCCCTGCTTTGCCTGAGCGCTGCAGCCCTGGCCGACGGCGATCTGCTGGACACCATCCGCGAGCGCGGCACGCTGATCATCGCCACCGAGGGCGACTGGGCCCCCTGGACCTATCACAACGAGGCCAACGAGCTGGTGGGCCTGGACGTGGAGCTGGGCAAGCTCCTGGCCGAACGGCTCGGCGTGGCCGCGCAGTTCGAGGAGACCGCCTGGGACTCCATCCTCGCGGGCGTGGATTCCGGCCGCTTCGATCTGGCCTGCAACGGCGTGGGCTACACCGAGGCGCGCGCGGAGAAGTACAGCTTCTCCACCCCCTACGTCTACACCCACAAGGTGCTGGTCGTCCGCGCGGACAACGAGAGCATCAAGAGCTTTGAGGACCTGAAGGGCAAGAAGACCGCCAACACGGCCTCCAGCACCTATGCCGCCATTGCCGAGGAGTACGGCGCCACCGTCACCGGCGTGGACGCCCTGGCCGACACGCTGCAGCTGGTGCTGCAGGGCCGCGTGGACGCCACCATCAACTCCGAGGTGACCATCAACGACTATCTGAAGGAGCACCCCGAAGCCCCGCTGAAGGTGGTGGCCGAGACCGAGGGCGACCCCGTGGCGATTCCGATCCGCAAGGTGCCCGAGACCGAGAGCCTGCTGGCCGCCGTCAACGAGGCCCTGGAGGCCATGCGCGCCGATGGTACCCTGTCCGAGCTGTCCAAGAAGTATTTCGGCGGCCTGGATCTGAGCGTTGCCGCGAACGAGTAAGACACCCCCGCGGCAACTATTGACACAAACCGAATACCCCGCCGGGAAACAGGCGTTTCGTCCTGTCTCCCGGTTTTTGTTTTCCGGAATTTCGGCAAAGAAAAGCACCGGCATGTACTGCCGGTGCTGCGCGCAGAGTCAGGGATTCGAACCCTGGTACGGTTTCAGCCGTAACACGATTTCCAGTCGTGCGCCTTCGTCCACTCAGCCAACTCTGCACAAGTGGGAGCAAAAGAACCTTGACTATTGTAGCAAAGGATGCGCCGTTTGTCAAGATTGAGTTTTTGGAGTGGGGAGGTTTCTGTGCTGGCAGAAGAGTAGCGCCTATTGTGGAGGCGGAAAGGTCTCTGCGACGACGTCCATCATCGGGCTTGGCTTTGCCGGCCGGGCGGCAGCCTCAGAGGGCCTTGCCCTCGCAGATGCGCCGCAGCAGACCCTCGCAGCCCGCCAGCACGTCGCGGTAGGCGGCCTCGAAATCCCGCGTGTACCAGGGATCGGCCACCTCGGCCCCGGGTCGGCCCGCGTAGGTCATCAGGCTGCGCAGCTTCCCGTTCTCGCCGCAGATGCGCGCCATATCCTCCAGGTTTTCCTCGTCCATGCCGATGAGCAGGTCGTAGGCCTCGCCGTCCGCGCGGGTCATTTTCCGGGCGCTGTGGCGCTCTACCGGGATCCCGTGGGCGATCAGCGTGCGCCGCATGGGCGGATACACGTCGTTGCCGAGCTCCTCGGTGGTCGTCGCCGCGGAGGCGACGGTCACCTCCCGGTCCAGCCCTGCGCCGCGGATCAGGTGCTTCATGACCATCTCTGCGCAGACGCTGCGGCAGATGTTGCCGTGGCAAACCATGAGAATCTTCAGCATGATCGTTCTGCCTCCTAAAATGCGTCCAGTCGGAGCCGTCAAAAGAAGTAAAAATGGTAGTAAAGTGGGAGGGGGTACTACTCAGATTGTTTCTTTGTGTCTCCTATAGTTCAGGTATGTTACCATGGTTTTTCCCTTTAGACGATATCGTCATTCATCAGGAAGTGAAACAGGTCGACGATCATCACGCCCTTTTCATCATGCAGAGTGTGCAATCCGTTTTTCGTCACAATCAGTTTTGTAAATGAGTCATCGATACGGTATAGCGGTCTTTTTTCTTGTGCTTCTTTTTCTTCATTAGGCAGAGATAAAGCAGACTGGATATAATACTTACTGCTTCCATTGGAGGCAACGAAGTCTACTTCAAGCGTTTTTTGGGCATAGATCGGCTTTCCGTTCACATCCCTGCGGTCTGTTTTTTCCCTAATGCCGATCTCGCCGATATCTACGTTGTATCCACGATAACGCAATTCATTGTACAGGATGTTTTCCATCAGATGCGATTCCTCTACCTGCCGGAAATTCAGCCTTGCATTACGGATTCCGACGTCCTCAAAATACAGCTTGTTCAGTGCACCGATATACTTTCTTCCCCGCACATCATATCGCTGCGCTTTGGAAATCAGAAAAGAATCTTCAAAATAATCAATAAACGCTGAGATTGTATCATCCGATATTTCTTTTTTGTTTACGCTTTTAAATGTGTTTGTCAGTCTGAGAACATTGACCGGACTGCCAATAGAGGAAGCAATGATATCAAGAGTCTCTCCAAGTTCTGCTGTTTTCCGGATGTGGTGATGCTGAATAATGTCCTTGAGATATGTTTCCTCGCTCAGGTTCTTCAGATAGCCCATGCGTTCGCTTCTGCTTCTCATCAGTGCCACCAGTGGCAGACCACCTGTTTCCAGATAATCCGGCCAGGCATGTGCTGGTTCCAACTGCAGCCCTTCACAGTATTCCCGGAAAGAGAGGGGAAGTACATGGAGCACAGATCCCCGGCCTTTAAATTCTGTAGCAATATCAGAAGACAAAAACCGGGAATTAGATCCCGTCACATAAACATCCAGATTCCGATGTCTGAGAAAACCATTCAATGTGCCCGTGAAGCCTTCCAACAACTGGACTTCGTCCAGCAGCAGATAATAGGATTCAGTATCCCGTGTGTGACTCCTGATAAAAGCCCGAAATTTCCTGGCATTAATAACATATTCATTACGTTCGTTCAGCACGCGTGTCGGTTCGTCAGGCAAATAGTCTTCCAGAAGGTCAATGTCCTCATCCATATCAAAGGCAAAACGAATAATCTGTCCCTCGGAAATTCCTTTTTTTATCAGAGCGCGATAGAACAGTTCATTCATCAAAAACGATTTGCCGCTGCGCCGCATCCCAGTGATGACTTTGATCAGGCCATTATGCTCTCGTTCCAGCAACTGCTTCAAATAGCGTTCGCGGCCAAATTCCATTCCGACAGCCTCCTTAACCGAAAAGTCCAGCAAAACTGTGAAGGTTTTCGGATAAATAATACCATTGTGTCTAAGATGAGTCAAGAATGAAATCGAAATGTCATGCAGACTGTGGAATTTTTCGATTAGCGAGGCTTCTTCACTTTCACTTTCGTTATCACTTGAATGAAGTCTCGAATCAATATGGGGGAATCACATCTCCCTCCCACCTCCTCCTAAAAAAATTCTGCAAAACCCTCTTGACTCTCACACTATGGCAGGGATTATGCTATCATTGAGCTCAGAAATACCATCCATGGAGGGGACAGCGCATGCTGAAGATCGGAGATTTTTCCAAGCTTTCGAGGGTGAGCGTCAGAATGCTTCGCCACTACGATGACATCGGGCTGCTGAAGCCCGCCGAGACCGATGCCCTGACCGGGTACCGGTATTACCGGGAGGATCAGCTGCTGGTCATGGGACGGATCACGGCCCTGAAAGACATGGGCTTTGCCCTGGCGGACATAGTCCGCATCCTGGAGATCTATGACGACCGGGAGCAGCTGGACAGCTTCCTGCTGGCCCGGGAGGAGGAGCTGTCCAGGCTGTCCAGGGAGACGGAGTACAGGCTGACGCTGCTGGAGACAGCCAGAAAACGGCTGAGAGAGGAGCAGGATATGAGCTTTAACGTGACAGTGAGAACCATTCCGGAGAGATACGCGGCCACGGTGCGGATGGTGGTCCCGCGCTACGAGGACGAGGGAATGCTCTGGGCAATGATGGCCGAGTGCAAGACCCCGCTGATTCCCGCGGAGCCCTGCATGGCGGCGGCGGAGTTTCTGGACAAGGAGTTTAAGGAGGAGAACGTGGAGATCATGGTCTCCATGACCGTGAAGGGAAGCTATGAGGACACGGAGCACGTGAAATTCCGGACGCTGCCGGCGGTGAAGGTTGCCAGCTGCGTGATCAAGGGCAGCTACGCCCAGATGGGCGACGCGACGGCCGCCGTGGTCTCCTGGATCAACGAGAACGGTTACCAGGTCGACGGCTCCATGTTCAACATCTACCATGTCAGCCCGCACGAGACACAGAATCCGGACGAGTATGTGACGGAGCTTTGCTTCCCGATCGCATGAACCGGCAGGGCCGGGGGGAGAGCGGCTTTTCCCCGGCCTTTTTGTGTGCGCTGACAGAAGCGCCGGGGGCGGATGCGCGCGCGATGCCCCTTGCCTAAACCCCGGCGATGGTGTATCATCCTGTTGCGAATCACCGGAAGGACGAGGAGGAAGCCTGCCATGAGTCTGCTGCTGCACATCTGCTGCGCGCCGTGCTCGGTCGCCTGCATCGGCGAATTGCGCCAGGAGGGGCTGGAGCCGGTCGGCTACTGGTTCAACCCGAACATTCATCCCTACACCGAGTACAGGATGCGCCGCAACACGCTGCAGGACTACGCGAAGTCCATCGGCCTGAAGCTGGAGCTGAACGACGACTACGGCCTGCGCCCCTTCGTGCAGGCGGTGGCGGCGGACATCGACCACCGGTGCGGCGTGTGCTACACCATGCGTATGCGGGAGGCCGCGCGCTACGCCGCCGAGCAAGGCTTTGACAGCTTCTCCAGCACCCTGTTCATCAGCCCCTACCAGAACCATGAGCTGCTGAAGAAGGCCGCCGAGGACGCGGCGCGGGAGTTCGGCGTGGACTTCCTCTACCGCGATTTCCGCCCCTTCTTCCGCCAGGGCCAGGACGAGGCCCGCGCCCTGGGGCTGTACATGCAGAAATACTGCGGCTGCATCTTCTCCGAGGAGGACCGCTACCTCGCCGCCAAGCGCCGCAAAAAAGCCCAGCGCGAAGCCGCCGCCGCTGCTGCGGTTGATGCTGCCACCGCCCGGAAAACGCCATGTTATGGCGTTTTCAGCGGAGAGCGGGCGGCAGCCCCGGACCGATCGGAAAGCCCTTTGGTCGCCGCCCGCAGGCGGCGAAAGCTTATGGCAATAGAAAGGAAAGCAATTCTTTATGCCTAAGAAGGACAAGGCCGACAAGGCCATCAAGACCAACGTCCTCCGCCACCTCGACGCATCCGGCGTCCCCTACGAAACCCGCGAATACCCCGTGGACGACGACAACTTCGACGGCAAGCTGGTCTCCGCGAAGGTCGGCCTCCCGCCGGAGATGATCTTCAAGACCCTCGTGCTCTGCGACGACGCCCACGGCCACCTGGTCTGCGTGATTCCCGTGGAGAAGGAGCTGGATCTGAAGGCGGTGGCCCGCGTGACCGGGCACAAGAGCGTCTCCATGCTGCCGGTGAAGGAACTGCTGCCGCTGACGGGCTACCTGCGCGGTGGGTGCAGCCCCATCGGGATGAAGAAGCCTTTCCCGACCTTTGTGGACGAGGACATCGAGCTGATCGACCGCGTCAGCGTGAGCGCCGGCGTGCGGGGCTGCCAGGTCATCCTCGCCGCGGAGGATCTGCTCCGCCTGACCGGCGCGAAGGTCGGAGCGCTCTGCAGATGAAGAGAGAATAAGGAGAATTCCGCATGCACATGCGCAAAAAGAAATGGGCCCGGCCGGAGCTGGACGCCTGCCCCTGGTTCGTCCCCGACCCCTCCGCCGTCTGCGGCCATTGGGCGAAGCGCTTCGCCGACCCGTCCCTGCCGCTGGAGGTGGAGCTGGGCTGCGGCAAGGGCGTCTCCACCGCCCAGATGGCGGCCGATAACCGCGGCACGCGCTATGTCGCCCTGGACGTCTCCCCGGACGTGCTGGGCGAGGCGCGGCGCAACATCGTGCGCGCCTACGGGGACAGGCCGGTGGACAACATCGTGCTGACCCGCGCGGACGCCGCCCAGGTGGGCAGCTACTTCGCGCCGGAGGACGGCGTGCGCCGCATCCACCTGAGCTTCTCCAACCCGTGGCCGAGGCCGCGCCACCGCAAGCGCCGCCTGACGCACCCGCGGCAGCTGATGCAGTACCGCGTGTTCCTGCCCGTGGGCGGCGAGATCTGGTTCAAGACCGACGACGATCCGCTCTTTGACGACACCCTGGTCTACATGGAGCTGTGCGGGTTCGACACGGCCTACCTGACGCGCGACCTACACGCCAGCGGCTTTCAGCCCAACTACGTCAGCGAGCATGAGCGCATGTACACGGCCCAAGGTGTGCCGATTAAGTTTGGCATCTTCCGCCGGAACGCGGAGGAGATCGACTTTGATCCCACCCGATGGAAGATGGAGGAGGAAGCTTAACCGCTTCTCTTCCTCTTGGATAGAATCAAATGTATGGAGGCTGCGAAGGGGTCCCGGGGGCGATCGCAAAGCCCCCGGGTCGCCGCCCGCAGGCGGCGAAATCTCTTTTATAGCCATAGAAAAAGCTGGAGCCTTATCATGAGACTCCGGCTTTTTCTATGTGACCGCAAGGGTTCCGCGCCTGCGGGCGCGGGTCAGGGGCTTTGCGGTCGCCCCTGACAACCCTTCGCCTGCAGTCGTGATAGAATTGTTTCTTGAAGAAAAGGGGGAGGTTGGTCTCAAAGCCCATCCGGGAAGCTGGTGAAGCAGTGCTTTTCCTCGCGCTCGGGCAGGCCGAACTGCTCCTTGCCCAGCTGAATGGCCTTCATCAGGAAGGCCATGTTCCGTGCCAGCACGCGCATCACCTGCAGCCCCTCGGCGTCCTTCTCCACATCCTCCGCCGTGAAGCCGTGCACCTGGTTCCAGTACTGGGAGGTGGCGACGGGCATCTCGCTGATGGTGAAGTACTTGTTCAGCTCGTCGAAGGTGGCGGTGTTGCCGCCGCGGCGGGCGGAGACCACCGCCGCGCCGACCTTCATGCGCTTGTCCACGTTGGCGCTGTAGAACAGGCGGTCCATAAAGGAGATCAGCGTGCCGTTGGCGCTGGCGTAGTAGACGGGGGAGCCGACCACCAGGCCGTCCGCCTCGCGGAATTTCTCCGCGGCCTCGTTCACGACGTCGTCAAAGACGCACTTGCCGAGGGTCGAGCAGCGGCGGCAGGCGATGCAGCCGCGGATATCCTTGGCGCCGATGTGCAGGATTTCAGCCTCGATGCCCAGCTCGGCGAAGGTGGCTTGCATCTCGGAGAGGGCGCGCCAGGTGCAGCCCTTGGCGTGGGGGCTTCCGTTAATCATGAGGACTTTCATGGGATGAACTTCCTTTCTTGGGGGCAGGGGTTCCGCGCCTGCGGGCGCGGGCAGGGGGCTTTGCGATCGCCCCCTGCACCCCTTCGCAGCCGTCTGATAGGGTTGCTATTATAGATACAATAGACTTACTTCGCGTTCTTGACCTTGGTCCAGAAGGAGTTGTACACGGAGAGGAAGTCGTCGGGGATGTCGTGGAAGAACTCGCAGCGGTCGATGACGTCCTGCGGGGGATTGATGGTGGGGTTCTCGGTGTAGTCCTCGCCCATCAGCTCGATGGCCGCGGCGTTGGGGGAGGAGTACCAGATGTACTCGCAGTTCTTCTGGGCGATGTCGGGGCGGCAGAGGAAGTCGATCAGCTTCTCGGCGTTCTCCTTGTTCTTCGCGGTGGCGGGAATCACCATCGGGTCGATCCAGATGTTGGAGCCCTCCTTGGGCACGGAGTAGGCCAGATCCTCGTTCAGCTCCATGGAGTACAGGGCGTCGCCGGAGTACACCACGGCCAGGGCGGCCTCACCGGCCACCATCTTGTCCTTGGTCTCGTCGACGTAGTAGGCCTTGACGATGGGCTTCTGCTCGATCAGCTTGTTGGCGGCCTCGTTGAGCTGGAGCAGGTCGCGGCTGTTCATGGAGTAGCCCAGGTACTTCAGGGTGATGCCCAGGGTGTCGCGGATGGAGTCCAGCATGAAGATGCTGTCCGCGTACTTCTCGTTCCACAGGATGGACCAGGAATCCACGGGATCATCCACCATGGTGGTGTTGTAGAGGATGCCCACGGTGCCCCACATGAAGGGCACGGAGTACTTCTGCTCGGGGTCATAGTCCGCGTTGCGCAGGCTCGGCTCGACGTTGACGAAGTTGGGGATGTTGTCCATGTTGATCTCGGCCAGCATGCCCTCGGAGATCATGCGCTCCACGCAGTAATCGGAGGGGAAGACCAGATCGTAGGCGCCGGGGCTGACGCGCACCTGCACCATCATGTCCTCGTTGGTGGTGAAGTACATCTTGTTCACGTGGATGCCGGTCTCCTCCTCGAACTGCTCGAAGACGGACTCGTCCATATAGTCATACCAGTTGTAGACGTTGACCACCTCGTCGGCGGCCAGGGCGCCGAGGGGCATCACGGCGGCCAGCAGGGTGAGGAGCGTGAGCAGGGCAAGCAGCTTTTTCATGGGATGTACCTCCTTTATGTCCAAGCGTCACTCTTCATCGCGGGTGCGCTTGTTGACCAGTAAGAGCAGGATCAGCAGGGCGATAAACATCAGCGCCGACAGGGCGTTCATGGTGGGCTTGATGCCCTTGCGAGCCTGGGAGTAGATGAGGGTGGAGAGGTTCTGCACCAGGGGTGAGGTGGTGAAGTAGGAGATGGTGAAGTCGTCCAGGGAGAGGGTGAAGGCCAGCATCGCGCCGGTCACCACGCCCGGCACGATCTCCGGCAGGATCACGTGGAAGAGGGCGTAGCCCGGGGTCGCGCCCAGATCGAGGGCGGCCTCGTAGGTGTGCTTGTTCATCTGCTGGAGCTTGGGCATCACCGAGAGGATGACATAGGGAATGTCGAAGGTGATGTGGGCCAGCAGCATCGTCACAAAGCCGCGCTCCACCTGGGTGAAGATGAACAGCAGCATCAGGGAGATACCGGTCACGATGTCCGGCATGGTCATGGGAATATTGTTCAGGGTGAGCATGATGCTCTGGGGACGCTTGCGCATCGCATGGATGCCGATGGCGGCCAGGGTGCCGATGATGGTGGCGAACAGGGCGGCCAGCAGGGCGATGGAGAGCGTGATGAGCAGGGACTTGATGATGTCCGGGTCGCGGAAGAGCTCCTCATACCAGCGCAGGGAGAAGCCCTCCCACTTGGCACGGCTCTTGCCCGCGTTGAAGGACTGGACGATCAGCACCACGATGGGCACGTAGAGGAAGGCCAGCACCAGCGCCAGGTAGAAGCGCTTGATCACTTTCATCATATGATGCCGCCTCCTTCACCCTTGGGATCGGCCTTCTGCAGCAGGCCCAGGCTCAGCAGGATCAGCACCATCATCACCAGGGAGAGGGCGGAGCCCACGTTCCACTCGTTGAGGGAGGTGGAGAGGAACTTCGCCTCGATCAGGTCGCCGAAGAGCTGCACCTTGCCGCCGCCCAGCAGGCGGGAGATGTAGAAGGTGGTGACCGCCGGCATGAACACCATGGTGATGCCGCTGACCACGCCGGGGATGGACAGGGGCAGGGTGACCTTGTAGAAGATCTTCCACTTGTTGCAGCCCAGATCCATCGCGGCCTCGGAGAGCTGGTAGTCCATCTTGTTGAGCACGTTGTAGATGGGGAAAACCATGAAGGGCAGGAAGTTGTACACCATGCCGACCTGGACGGCGGCGGTGGTGTTGAGCAGCTTGGCCGGCCCGAAGCCGAGCCAGTTGAGCACGGTGTTGATCAGGCCTCCGTCCTCCATGATGCTCATCAGGGCGATGGTGCGCAGCAGGAAGTTCATCCACATGGGCACCACAAAGAGCACCACCAGCGTCGGCCCGAGGCGGAACTCGCGGTCCGCCATGATGTGGGCGGCGGGATAGCCCAAGAGCAGGCAGATCGCCGTGCACAGGAAGGCCATCCACAGGGAGAAGACCAGGGTGTCGATGTTGATGGGGTTGCGGCCCAGGCCCAGGTCGTCCAGGGAGAGACCCATGTCCTGGTACTGCTGCAGCAGCGCCGGGTCGATGCCCTTGCGCGTGTTGTAGTTGGCGTCCCAGAAGGACTTGAAGTTGTCCAGGGTGAAGTTGCCCGCGGGGTCGGTAAAGGAGAAGTAGGCCACCAGCAGGCAGGGGATCACCGTGAACACGATGATCCACAGCACGTAGGGCGAGGCGAAGACGGGGCGCTTGAAGCCGCGGTTGACCACGATGTAGGCGATCAGCAGGGCGATGAAGGCCGCGAAGCCCACCGCCATGAGGACATAGCCCCAGCCGGGCACTTGGAAGCTCGTCATGTGGCAGCCGCCTCCTCCTGGGCCTGGGCGGTGGCCATGGGCTTCATGATGTGGATGTTGAAGGGCACGATGGACAGGCCCACCCGGCTGCCCTGGGGCTGCATGGTGGTGGAGTGCACCTTGAAGGTGGTCTCCCCGCAGTCGATCATCATCTCGTAGTGCACGCCCTTGAACAGCACCGAGCGGATGGTGCCGACGATCTGGCCCACGTCCTCGCCCACCAGCATCACGTCCTCGGGGCGGACGACCACGTCCACCGGCACGTTCTCGCCGAAGCCGAAGTCCACGCAGGGGAACTCGCGCCCGGCGAAGCGCACCAGCTCGTCGCGCACCATGGTGCCGCGCAGGATGTTGCTCTCGCCGATGAAGTCCGCCACGAAGGCGTTGGCCGGCTCGTCGTAGATGTGCTTCGGGTCGCCGATCTGCAGGATCTTGCCCTCGCGCATCACCACGATGGTGTCGCTCATGGTCAGGGCTTCCTCCTGGTCGTGGGTGACGTAGAGGAAGGTGATGCCCAGGTGCTGCTGCATCCGCTTCAGCTCCAGCTGCATGCCCTTGCGCAGCTTCAGGTCGAGGGCGCCCAGGGGCTCGTCCAGCAGGAGGACCTCCGGCTCGTTGACCAGGGAGCGGGCGATGGCCACGCGCTGCTGCTGGCCGCCGGAAAGAGCGTCCACGCGGCGCTTGCCGTAGCCCTTGAGGTTGACCAGCTCCAGCATGGCGTCCACGCGCTTGTCGATCTCGCCCTTGGCCATCTTCTTGATCTTCAGGCCGAAGGCGATGTTGTCGTGCACGTTCAGGTGCGGGAACAGGGCGTATTTCTGGAACACGGTGTTCACGCGGCGCTTGTAGGGCGGCAGCTGGGAGATCTCCGAGCCCTCGAAGAGCACCTCGCCGCTGGTGGGGGTCTCGAAGCCGCCGATGATGCGCAGGGTGGTGGTTTTGCCGCAGCCGGAGGGCCCCAGCAGGGTCACGAATTCCTTCTTGCGGATATAGAGGTTGATGTCGTCCAGCACGGTCACGCCGTCGTAGTTTTTGCAGATGTGCTTGAGGTCAATCAGATGTTCGTTTTCCACCATGGCGGTGTCTCCTTCCGCGGGATCGGGATGGTGTGAGTTGATGGCAGCTCATGAGGAAGGTGCGGCCCGAAGAGTCCAGAGGCGATCGGAAAGCCTCTGGTCGCCGCCCGCAGGCGGCGAAATCTCAGAAGCTTGGGGGATTGGAAACCCACAGAACGCGGGCTTTCGTCTTGCCGGCGTTGCGCAGGAAGTGCTCCTCCCGCGGGTGCAGGCAGAAGCTGCAGCCTGCCTTCACCTTCTCCCTCGTGGTGCCGGTGATCAGGTACACGCTGCCGGAGAGCACGTAGCCGAACTCCTCATGCTCGCCGGGGGGCATCGGCCAGGTCTGGCCGCCCTCGCCCAGCTCCACCAGGATCGGCTCCATCTGGTTCTTCTGCGCGTCGGGCACCAGCCAGGTCACCATGCCGCGCAGGGTTTCGGCGTCCTCCTTGACGAACATCTCGTCCGGGGTGAAGACGCGCTTTTCCTCCCCGCGCTCGGAGAAGAAATCCGCCAGCGTCACGCCGAGGCATTCCAGCATGTCGGTCAGGGTCGCGATGGAGGGGGAGGCCTGGTTGCGCTCCACCTGGGAGATGAAGCCCTTGGTCAGCTCACACCGGTCCGCCATCTCCTCCTGGGTCAGGCCGCGCGTGAGGCGCAGCCGCTTGAGCTTGTTGCCGATATCCATCGGTTTTTCGCCCCCTTCCGGCGGTTTAGCTTTACTAAACCGGATGTTTGCCAGGACGTTTAGAATCACTAAACTTTTTGGCAAGCTGAATTAAACCACAGTTGACTCCCGTTGTCAATAGTTCATCGGAAATATTCGTCTTTTTGGAGGCGGACGGCGGGCCACTCCTTTCTGCCGACCTAAAACGCCGGCAAAGAAAATGCGCATTTCCCCGGCGCACGCCTTGCGCTTTTGTTGTATTGTGGGTATAATAAGGACAGGATGGACAAATCAGGAGCCTTATAAGGAGGCGATACTATGGCAGACAATCGTGTCATCACCATCGCGCGCGGCTACGGCAGCGGCGGCAGAACCATGGGCAAGATGTGGGCGGAGGAGCTCGGCTGGCATTACTATGACCTCGAGCTGCTCCAGATCGCGGCGGACGAGAGCGGCATCAGCGAGCAGCTGTTCGCCCAGGCGGACGAGATCGCGAAAAAGTCCCTCTTCACCCGCGTGTCCCACAACGCGCTGGACGGCGACATCATCCCGCCCAGCAGCAATGACTTTACCTCCAACGAGAACCTCTTCCGCTACCAGGCGAAGGTGATCCGCGACCTGGCGGCGAAGGAGAACTGCATCATCGTGGGCCGCTGCGGCAACTACATCCTGCGCGACCGGCCGAACGTGCTGAAGGTCTACGTCCACGCGCCGGAGCAGACCTGCATCCGCACCGTGATGAACATGTTCAGCCTCGACCGCGACGAGGCCGAGCGCCGCATCCATGAGATCGACAAGAAGCGCGCGGAGTACTACCGGCACTTCACGGGCCGCGACTGGCAGTGCGCGGACGACTACGATCTGTGCATTGATTCCTCCCGCATGAGCTGGGATAAGTGCATTCATGTGGTGAAGGCGTATCTGGACAGCATGTAATGGATTGACAGAAGTTTCTATTCCTGATAGAATACCCCCTGTCTCTTTTGCGCCAATTATCGACCGGATTCCCTGGAAAATCCCAGAAAAGTGTAAAAAAGGAGTGGTTTCCCATGCGTACCCCCAAGGAACTCGTCGCCGCCATGACCCTGGAGGAAAAGTGCTCCCTCCTCTCCGGTCTCGACTTCTGGCACACCAAGCCCGTCGAGCGTCTGGGCATCCCGTCCGTGATGGTGTCCGACGGCCCTCACGGCCTGCGCAAGCAGGATGACAAGGCCGACCACCTGGGCGTCAACGACAGCATCAAGGCCGTGTGCTTCCCCGCCGCCTGCGCCACCACCGCCAGCTTTGACCGCGGCGTGGTGCGCCGCCTGGGCGAAGCCATGGGCGACCAGTGCCAGCATGAGCAGGTGGCCGTGAACCTGGGCCCCGCCATCAACATCAAGCGCAGCCCGCTGTGCGGCCGCAACTTCGAGTACATGAGCGAGGATCCCTACCTCGCCGGAGAGATGGCCACCTCCCTGATCCAGGGCACCCAGTCGAAGAACATCGGCACCAGCGTGAAGCACTTCGCCGCCAACGACCAGGAGCACCGCCGCATGTCCTCGGACAGCGTGATCGACGAGCGCACCCTGCGCGAGATCTACCTGCCCGCCTTCGAGGCCGCCGCCAAGAAGGGCAAGGCCTGGACCTTTATGTGCTCCTACAACAAGGTCAACGGCGAGTACGCCTCCCAGAACCGCTGGCTGCTCAACGACCTGCTGCGCGACGAGTGGGGCTACGAGGGCTATGTGATGAGCGACTGGGGCGCGGTGAGCGACCGCGTCAAGGGCGTGCACGCCGGTCTCGACCTGGAGATGCCCGCCAGCGGCGGCCAGCGCGACAAGCTGGTGATGCAGGCCGTGCTGGACGGCAAGCTGGACGAGAAGGACGTCGACCTGTGCGTGGAGCGCATGCTGACCATCCACCAGAAGTACTGGGACAACGCCAAGCCCGAGACTCCCTGGGACATGGAGGCCGACCACGAGCTGGCGGCGAAGCTGGCCGCGGACTGCCTGGTGCTGCTCAAGAATGAGGACGGCATCCTGCCGCTGAAGAAGGAAGAGAAGGTCGCGCTGATCGGCGAGTTCGCCGCGAAGCCCCGCTTCCAGGGCGGCGGTTCCTCCCACATCAACAGCTTCAAGGTGACCTCCCTGAAGGACGCCCTGGCGGACAACGCCAACGTCTGCTACGCCCAGGGCTACACCATCGCGGGCGAGGCCGTGGACGAGGTCCTGGAGGCTGAGGCCGTCGCCGCCGCGAAGGCCGCGGACAAGGTGGTCGTCGTGGCCGGCCTGCCGGACAGCTTCGAGAGCGAGGGCTATGACCGCACCCATATGCGCATGCCCGCCAACCAGAACGCGCTGATCGAGAAGATTGCCGCCGTGAACCCCAACGTCATCGTGCTGCTCTACAACGGCTCTCCCGTGGAGATGCCCTGGATCGGCTGCGTGAAGGGCCTCATCGAGGGCTACCTGGCCGGCCAGAACGTGGGCAATGCCAACAAGGCCGTGCTCTACGGCGAGGTCAACCCCAGCGCCCGCCTGCCCGAGACCATGCCCATCCGCCTGGAGGACACCCCCTGCTACCTGACCTACGGCGGCGAGGGCAACACCGCCATCTACACCGAGGGCATCTATGTGGGCTACCGCTGGTACGAGACGAAGAAGCAGCCCGTGCTCTTCCCCTTCGGCTACGGCCTGAGCTACACCACCTTCAGCTACAGCAACCTGCGCCTGGGCGCGGAGTGCGTGAAGGACACCGACACCCTGGCCGTGTGCGTGGACGTGACCAACACCGGCAAGGTGGCGGGCAAGGAGGTTGTGCAGCTCTACGTGCACGACCGCGAGAGCAAGGTTTTCCGCCCCATCCGCGAGCTGAAGGGCTTTGACAAGGTGGAGCTGCAGCCCGGCGAGACCAAGACCGTGCAGTTCACCCTGGACAAGCGCTCCTTCGCCTACTGGAACACGCAGATCCACGACTGGCACGTGGAGACCGGCGTGTTCGACATCGAGATCTGCCGCAACGCCCACGAGGTGATCCTCTCCGCCCCCGTGACCGTGGAGAGCACCGTGGAGCTGCCGCGCTGCTACACGCCCGACAGCATCATCCTGGACATCATGGATGACCCGAAGGCGATGCAGGCCATCAAGCCCCTGATGGATCAGCTGGCCCAGACCTTCGGCGGCGGCGAGAACAGCGAGGCCGCGTCCGAGGCGGTGAGCGACGAGATGACCAAGGCGATGATCGGCTACATGCCGCTGCGGTCGCTGATGTCCTTTGGCCCCATGGGCCTGGATCAGCTGGACGGCATCGTCGCCGCGCTGAATGCAAAGTGATATCGGGTTTTGTACATAACAAAGGCGCTGAACCGCTTGAACGGTTCAGCGCCTTTTGCTGTGAGATTCTTTAGTCTATTGATCAGTCGTGAAGGAACCTGTAGCCCTGGGCGTCGGCAAAGCCCTCCGCGTTGCTGTTGGGAACGCCGATGATGACCAGGCGTTTGTCGCAGCCGGCGAAGGCGTCCGGCGCGACGCTGGTCACGCTGGACGGGATGATGATGTACCGCATGCGGACACAGCCGGCGAAGGCGCGCGGCCCGATGGTCTGCAGGCCGTCATTGCATTGCACGCTGATCACCGGCAGGCCGGCGAAGGCTTCCTCCTCCACCGTGCGCAGGCCTTGCGGCAGCACGAAGTCCGCGTTGACGAACGGGGTGAAGACGAACACCAGGAAATGATGCGACCAGGCGTACTCGGCCACAGAGCTTTCATCGCTGTTGCAATAGAACGTCAGGACGTTTTCGGGGCAGCCCTCAAACGCATCGCCCGCGATGGACACTTCGGAATTGGGGCAGGTGGCGGCGATCAGGGAGACGCAGTTGTAGAAGGCCATCTGCGGGATCTCCGCCAGGCCCGCGGGGAAGCTGATCGCGGCCAGCGAGGTGCACCCCATGAAGGCGCATCGTCCCATCGAGGTCAGGCTGTCCGGCAGGGACACGCTCTCCAGATACGGTGAAGCCTGGAAGGCATAATGCCCGATGGACGTGACGCCCTCGGGGATCTCCACGTAGCGGACATGGCAGTCCGCGAAAGCCTCGTCTCCGATGGCGGTGACGCCAAGCCCGGCAGGGATGATGACCTCGGAGGCGTAACCGGTGTATGCCGTGAGCACGCCGTTGATGATCGTCATGTCCAGGGGAATGACCCTGAACTGGTGCGCGATGGCCCATTCCGCCGCGTAGCTGGACGCGTTGCAGGAGAACAAAAGATTCTCCGGGTTGTAAATGTCAAACGCGTGATCCCCGATGGACTGCACGCTGTCCGGAACCCGGACATTGCTCAGGTCTGAGCATCCGAAGAATGTGCCGCCCGGGATCGTGTCGAGGCTGTCGGGGAATTCGAGGCTGGTGAGGCCGGAGGAAGCAAAGACCGATGCGCCAAGGTGCGTGAGACTGTCCGGCAGCGCCAGCTCCGTCAGGCTCGTGCACCAGCGGAAGGCCAAGTCGCCGATGGAGGTCAGCGTGTCCGGCAGGTAGACATAGGAGAGGCTGCTGCAGAAGGAGACGCACTGAAGGGGCAGAGAGGTGACGCCGGAGGGGAAGATCATCTCTTCCAGCGCGCTGCAGCTCACGAAGGCCGACTCGCCGATATTGGTCAGGGTGGCGGGCAGCGCGATGTCCTGCAGCTGTCTGCACTCCTTGAAGGCTTCCTTGCCAATGCTGGTGATGCCGTCGGGGAGATGGATATGCCGCACGGACTGGTTGCCGGCGAAGGCGTTGTCGCCGATGGCGGTGAGCTGCAGCTCCTCCGGGATCCACAGGGTCTCCCGGGTTCCGGTATAGCTGACGAGGGTCTGATGATCCATCTGGGCGTCGAGCAGGATCGCGGTGCGATCTGTGTCTATGCACCATTGATGCGCATCGCTTCCCAGGTTGCAGCGCACCCTGACTTTGCCGGAGTATGCAAAGGGCATATCGAGCTGCGTGACGGTATCCGGGATCTCGACAAATCCTGATGCGGTGCTCAGCAGCGGGCATCTGTAGATGCACTCATTGGTCAGCTGTGTGATGCCGGGCTGGAAGACGACGGATTCCAGAGCGGGGCAATCGTTGATCGCTTGCGCCTCCATCGCTGTCAGGGTGGAGGGCATGATGATTTCCCGCAGCTTCGGACACTCGAGGAATGCAGAGCTACTGACCTGTGTGACACCCTCCGGCACGGTTACGCTGGTGACGATGGGGTTTCGGAGAAACGCGTTCGAGCCGATGGCTGTGATGCCCTTGTCGGCAGGGAGTACCACGTCCCCGCCGAGGCCGTTGTACTCCTTCAGGACACCGTTCTGGATGACATATGGAAACATGGAGACGACCATGATGTTCATGCC
Source organism: uncultured Eubacteriales bacterium (assembly GCA_902790495.1). Taxonomy (GTDB): domain Bacteria; phylum Bacillota; class Clostridia; order Christensenellales; family Aristaeellaceae; genus RUG11272. The sequence continues at coordinate 25,238 of CADASK010000011.1, read as the reverse complement.
CGCGGCGTTTCTTTGCAGAACCCATTGATGCGCATAGCTTCCGTTGGTGCAGTAAACGTGCGTGAGGCTGCTGGGAAAGGCCGTATTCGCAATGAAGCTGATGCTGGGCTTCAGCGTGACGCTGGTCAGTCTGGTGCAGCCGCCGAAGGCGCTCATCTGAATGCTCTCAATATAGTCCGGCAGCTTGACGTTGGTCAGAGACGTGCAGCCGAAAAAGCAGCTGAAGGGGATGTCACGGACATAGTATTGTAAATCGGCTGCTGTCAGGGCGCGGCAGTCCGCAAAGGCATATTCCCCCAATTTGGTCAGCTGCGCCGGGAAGTTGATACTCTTGAGCTGGGTGCACGAGCGGAAGGCGTGGGCGCCGATCTCCCGCACGTTGAGTGGCAAGGCCACCGTTTGGAGGGTCGTATTGTTTTCAAAGGCGTGGGGCCCGATCACGCGGACGCCCAGGTCGCCGGGGATGACGACGTCTGCAGCCGTGCCGGTGTATGCGGTAAGCACGCCGTTCTCCACGACATAGTCAGAGCTGTCCGCCATGGCGGAACAGCAGACCCAAAGCCCAAGGGCTATGGTCAGTGCCAGGAGTCCTATCCATTTTTTCATGGTTTGCCACCCTTTCCGATCGATCGGTCGGATTCCTTCATACACAAATGATTCAGCTGTCAAACGGTTCGGTCGGGTCAGTGCGGTCAGGCTCTGTTTCCATTATATTCTTTGCGCGCGTTTCCCGCAATAGCATAATTGGTATGATTTTCCTGCAGCCGCCGTGATGAAATCATCATGGCGCAAAAAAAGAACCGCCTCCGGTCTTCCCGGAAACAGTTCTGTCCTATCTTGAATCTCATACAATTCTCAGTTTAGAAAGCTTCATCTTTCCCAAAGAGATTTCGGCCTGCGGGCCGACCCGGGGGCTTTGCGATCGCCCCCGGGACCCCTTCGCGGCAAGCGTTTTGATTTGGCAGTCCTATTTGAGAAAAGCATCAGGCTTCTTCCTCCGCCAGGGCCTTCTCCATCACGTCCAGCAGCTGCTCCTTGCCGGTGCCGTCCTCGCTGGAGAAGCAGATGACCTCCCAGGGCTGCACGAGCAGGGCCCGGCAGATGGGGGCCAGGTTCTTCTGCCTCGCGCCGCGGCTGATTTTGTCGGCCTTGGTGGCCACCACCGTGAAGGGGATGCCCATCTGGCGCAGGTACTGGTTCATCTGGATGTCGTCCTGGGTGGGCTCGTGACGGATGTCCACCAGCGTCAGCACGTGGCACAGCTCGCCCGCCTGCTCAAAGTAGTCCGTCATCATCTGGCCCCAGCGGGCCTTCTCCTGCTTGTCCACCTTCGCGTAGCCGTAGCCCGGCAGGTCGATCAGGTGAAAGCTCCCGTTGAGCAGGAAGACGTTGATCAGCCGCGTTTTGCCCGGCGTCGCGCTCGTGCGGGCCAGCTTCTGGCGGTTGCAGATGCGGTTGATGAGGCTGCTCTTGCCCACGTTGCTCTTGCCCACCACGGCGATCTGCTTCAGCCCGCGGCCGCTAAAGGCCCCGTAGCTCGCCATGGAGGTGATGAATTCCGCTTTCTTGATTTCCATGTTACTCCTATTCAGCAGGCCCAAACTCATAGTCGTCGATTTCAGCCTCAAACGTATAAAACACGTCGTCGCACTCGTCCTCGTCCTCCACGGCGGAGTAGCTGATCTCGCCGTTTTCATCCTCCTCGGTGCGGAAGATCATCACGCTGTTCTCGTCCTCCGCGTCACAGAGCACGGCGTAGGTCTTGCCGTTCAGCTCCAGCTGCGCCAGGCAGCGGAAGGGCACGTCCTCGCCCTCGTCGTCGGTGAGGATGATGAGGTCCTCGTCCTCGATGTCCGTGTCCGGCAGCTCGTCTTCCCAATCGTCGCTCATGGCGGCCTCCTGTTCTTCCCTCACGCCGCAGCTCGGCGTGGCGATGCCTCCGGGTCTCTGTCCTCCGGGCCCGGGCGCGCTTGCAGTGTAGCACAGGTCGGCTTTTCTGGCAAGGGGCCGCGCCCAGCGGGCTCTGCGGTGCCGGTTGCGCCGCCGCGCAAAGTGTGATAGAATGGCGCAGGGGAGCAATCCCCGGCTTGTGATGAGAGGATGCGGCGGACAGGTGCCCGCCGTGAGACAGATAAAAGGAGTGCTTTATGAACCAGCAGCCCAACCGGCGCAGCCGCCAGCGGGAGGACAGGACGCAGAACCTGCCGCGGCCTAAGAAGAAGCGGCGCGCGGCGCTGATCATCCCCCTGGCCGTGCTGGCAGCGGCCATGGTCCTGCTCGTGCTGGCGACGCCCAAGCAGCCCCAGACCCGCGCCTATTATACCTCGGGCTCCGACAGCGGCGTGGTCGAGGGTGCGGCGTCCCACGACAGGAACTATGACGGCCTGCGCATCAGCGAGATCATGCCCTCCAACCACACCGCCGTGCCCGATGAGAACGGCGCCTTCGGCGACTGGGTGGAGATCTGGAATTCCTCCGACCACCCCATCAACCTCGAGGGCGTAGGCCTGAGCGACCGCGGCGATTCCATCCGCTTCCTTTTCCCGGCCATCACCCTGGAGAGCGAGGGGCGCGTGATCGTCTTCTGCGACAATACCAACCAGGCGGAGCGCAACCGCCCGCTGCACGCCAAGTTCAAGCTCTCCTCCGTGGGCGAGAGCGTCTACCTCTATGACCCCAGCGCCTTCCTCATCGACTCGGTGACCTACCACATCCTGGGCAGTGACACCTCCTGGGCCCTGGGGGAGGACGGCAGCTTCAGCGAGGTCAGCTGGTATTCCCCGGGCTATCCCAACAGCGTCTCCGGCAACGAGGCCTACCGCCAGGATACCATGGTCAGCGACAGCGCGATCATCATCAACGAGGTGATGGCGGACGCCAAGAGCGGCCTGCCCGACGAGGACGGCGAGTTCTCCGACTGGATCGAGCTGTACAACACCACCGACCAGACCATCTCCCTGGACAATTTCGCCCTCTCGGACAAGGAGTCGAAGCCGCTGCAGTGGCGCTTCCCCGACGGCGCGATCATCGTGCCCCACGGCTACTATGTGGTGTTCTGCTCCGGCAAGGACCGCCGGGACGATCCCACCTCCGTGCCCCACAGCAACTTCCGCATCAGCGCGGAGATGGACACCGTGGTGCTGGCCGATTCCCGCGGGCGCATCCTCGACCGGGTCGCCATTGACAACCTGCCGGAGGACGCCTCCTGGGCGCGGGAGCCCAACGGTCTTTTCACCGTGCACAGCCTGGCCACGCCCGGCCGGGACAACAGCGACATCACCGGCGCGGATCAGGACATGCGCCGCCGCAACAAGCTGGGGGTCTACATCAGCGAGGTGATGGCCTCCAACAGCGCCACGAAGGTGGTGGATGATACCACCTTCGTGGACTGGGTGGAGATCTACAACGCCTCCGCGGACACCGTCGACCTGAGCGGCTACGGCCTGAGCGATCACATCAACAGGCCGCGCCGCTGGCAGTTTCCCGCCGGCACGCGCATCGGCCCGGGGGAGTACAAGGTGATCCTCTGCGACGGCGGCAATTCCACCTCCGCGGCCTCCGTGCTGCACACCAACTACAAGGTGAAGCGGGCGGGCGGGGAGACCATCTGCCTGTGCGACCCGGCGGGCCGCGTTCTGGACAAGCTGGTGCTGCCGGAAATCCCCTCGGATATCTCCTATGGCCGCACCCTTGGCGCTCTGGGCTTTTTTTATTATGACGCTGTGACCCCCGGCGCGCAGAACGCCGCCACGGGCTTCCGGGGCTACGCGGAGGCCCCCGGCTTCACCACGGCCCCGGGGCTGTACTACTCGACCATCACCACGGGCATTCAGGTGCCCGAGGGCTGCACCGTGTACTACACCACCGACGGCTCCATCCCGACCCAGCAGTCCACGGTCTACAAGGGCGAGAGCATCGAGATGAACTTCACCGGCATCATCCGTGCCCGCGCCTATTCCGACAGCGGCCTGGACATCCGGCCCTCGACCATCCTCACCGGCTCCTACTTCATCAACACCTACCACACCCTGCCCATCGTCTCCCTGGTGTGCGACCCGGATGTGCTGTGGAACCCCACCGACGGCATGCTCGTTACCGGCGACAACGTGGTGAAGGAGGCCGGCAAGCTGCCCTTCAAGAACACGATCTACCGCGAGTTCGGCAAGAGCTTCTACCGGGACGTGCACGTGGAGTTCTATCAGCTGGACGGCACCCAGGTGCTCAACCAGGACGCGGGCTTCAAGCTCATGGGCGACTACTCCCTGGACATGCCCCAGAAGAGCATGAAGTTCCGGGCTAAGTCGGTCTACGGGGCCAAGACCTTCCCGGCCAAGCTCTTCGACGACCGGCCCTACACCGAGTACAAGTCCTTCGTGCTGCGCAACAGCGGCAACGACTGTATGTGGACGCGGCTGCAGGACGGCTTCCAGTCCCGCATGCTGGATGCCTACGGCACCTCCATCATCCACCAGGCCTGGAACCCGGTGGTGGTCTACATCAACGGCGTGTACTGGGGCCACATGAACATGCGCGAGCGCGTCGACCGCTTCTTCGTGGCCCAGCACGAGGGCCTCGACCTGAGCCAGGCGGATCAGATGGTGATCCTCCAGGGCAGCGGCTCGCTGAAGTTCGGCACCCGCAGCGACCGCAAGGAGTGGCAGGCCTTCATCGCGAAGGTGAAGAAGAGCAACCCCGCGAAGAATCCGGAGGACCTGCAGTACATCCTGGACAACGTGGACGTGGACAACCTGTTTGAGTACATGGCGCTGGAGATGTTCGTGGGCAACTCCGACATCGGCAACACGCGCTTCTACCGCCTCAAGGGCGCGGACAGCAAGTGGCGCTGGATCTGGTACGACGCGGACTACGGCCTGTACACCTCGTCCTTCGACAGCCCCAAGAGCTACACCAAGGCCAGCGGCATGGGCCAGATGAAGATCGACAACACGGTCTTCCGCGCCCTGCTCTCGGTGCCGGAGTACAAGGACAAGTTCCTGACCCGCTTGGCGGACGTGTACAAGCACTTCACCTCGGAGTTCATGCTGACGCTGCTGGATCAGCTGGTGGAGATCATCAAACCCGAGATGCAGCTGCACTGGAACCGCTGGGGCGAGGAGAACGACAAGATGGTCATCACCGAGGTGCCCACCACCGCCGACGGCGCTTACCGCTACTGGGAGAGCCGCGTGGAGCGCCTGCGCAACGTGTGCAGGAAGCGGCCGCGGTTGCTGTGGGGGTATATCAAGGATGCCTTCAGCCTGAGCAATTCCGATATGTTCATGTATTTCGGGCCGCAGCCTGAATTTGCGGAAGGAGCATATTGAGCCGCTCCTTGTTCCACGATTGAAACTGTGCTATGATAACCGCGTACCCAACCGACCTTAACGGAGGAAAGAGCCTATGTTCTCTGTCGCCATGGCCGACACCATCAACGCCAAGTCCATCCTGCAGAACAACGCCAGCCTGAGCGATTACTTCGCCCAGCAGTTCGAGCACCTCACGCCCTTCAACGTGCTGGTGGCGCTGCTGCTCGGCCTGGTGATGGGCCTGCTGGTGGCCTTCACCTACAAGAAGTGCTACCGCGGCGTGCTCTACAGCCCCAACTTCTCCCTGACCCTGGTGATGCTCACCCTGATCACCACCCCGGTGGTCATGTGCATCAAGAGCGACATCTCCCTGTCTATGGGCATGGTCGGCGCGCTGTCCATCGTGCGCTTCCGCACCGCGGTGAAGGAGCCGCTGGACACGGCCTACATGTTCTGGGCCCTGACGATGGGCATCCTGCTGGGCGCGGGGCTGTATGTGGTGGCCCTGGCCGTGGCGCTGGGCATCGCGGTGATCCTCTTCGTGCTCACCTTTGTGCACTTCACCAACCCGAACAACTACCTGCTGGTGGTCCACTATGACGAGGCCGCCGAGCTGGACATCCAGGAGATGCTGCGCCGCCTGGTGAAGCACCGCCGCCTGCGCTCCAAGACCGTGACCCGCACCGGCTCGGAGATGACCGTGGAGGTGCGCCTGGACAACCGCCAGGATCTGGTGGCCGCCATCCTCGGCATCGAGGGCGTGTACGACGCGACCCTCGTCGCCTGCCAGACGGAGGCGGGAGCGTAAAGCTTCTTTACCAGTATAAGTATGCGGCGCGAAGGGGTGCAGGGGGCGATCGCAAAGCCCCCTGCCCGCGCCCGCAGGCGCGGAACCCTGCTTCCGAAAGAAGAGGCTTATGATGAAGCACTTTCTTGTTCTCAATGGCCCCAACATCAACCTGACCGGCATCCGCGAAAAATCCGTCTACGGCGACAAAAACTACGACGCCCTGGTGCAGCTGATCGCCCGCGAGGCCGACCGCCTCGAATGCCGCGTGGACTGCTTCCAGTCCAACCACGAGGGCGCGCTGATCGACGCGATCCAGAAGGCCTGGGCGGACGGCCTGGACGGTATCATCTTCAACCCCGGCGGCTACACCCACACCTCCGTGGCCCTGCGGGACGCCATCGCCTCCGTGCCGATTCCCACCGTGGAGGTGCACATGAGCAACGTGCACGCCCGCGAGGAGTTCCGCCACGTCTCCCTGACCGCCGCGTCCTGCGTCGGGCAGATCGCGGGCTTCGGCTTTGAGGGCTACCTGATGGCCCTGCGCTACCTTGAGGGCTCCCATGGCTGAGCGGCAGCGGGTGACCCACGGCTTTCCGCCCTTCTACCGTGCGGACTCCCGCCTGCTGATCCTGGGCAGCTTTCCTTCGGTCAAGTCCAGGGCGCAGGCGTTTTTCTACGGACATCCGCAGAACCGCTTCTGGCCGGTGATGGCGCGGCTGTGCGGGGAGGATACGCCCCTGACCGTGCCCGAGCGCGCGGCCTTTCTGGAGCGGAACCGCATCGCCCTGTACGACGTGCTGGAGGCCTGCACCATCGTGGGCTCGTCGGACAGCTCCATCCGGGACGTGGAGCCCGCCGAGCTGCGCCCGATCCTCGACGGCAGCCAGGTGGGCCGCCACATCTTCGTCAACGGCAAGACCGCCGCGCGCCTGTATGACAAGTACCTGCTGCCGCGCCTGGGCATTGAAGCCACCTGTCTGCCCTCCTCCAGCCCCGCCAACGCAGTGTTTTCCCTGGACAGACTGTGCGACGAATGGGGCGCTGCCCTCGGCCCGGTGCTGAGAGCGGACAGCTCAACTGAAACTTGAGCTGTCCACTTTGCTTTTTACCGAGCTGGTTGGGGCGCACAAGGCAAAAGAAGAGTATTTCTCCGCGTAAAAAACTGTTCATTATAAACGCGACGCGAAGGGGTGCAGGGGGCGATCGCAAAGCCCCCTGCCCGCGCCCGCAGGCGCGGAACTTAAAGCGCAAGGAGGTACACGCGATGAGCTCAGATCAGAACCTGCCGAACGCTCAGGATCTTCCCTCCTGGACCCTGCACTCCCGCCTCTTTGACGAGGAGCGCATGTACACCTACGTGCAATCCAGGGCGCAGAGCCTGGGCCTCCCCCAAACCCTGGCTGCCCTGCCCTTCGCACGCGAAAAGCACCGGGGCCAGGTGCGCAAGGCCAGCGAGCCCATCCCCTACATCATCCACCCGCTGACCCTCGCCTGCCACGCCCTGGCGATGAACCTGACGGACGACGACCTGCTGGCGGCGCTGCTGCTCCACGACGTGGTGGAGGACACGGGCACGCCCCTGTCCGAGCTGCCCGTGGGCGACAGGGTTCGGGAGATCGTGGCCCTGGTGTCCTACAACACCTACCCGGGGGAGAAGGAGGCCATCAAGGCCGAGTATTACGCCCACATCGCCGGGGACGCCACCGCCGCCCTGGTCAAGTGCATCGACCGGTGCAACAACCTCTCCGGCATGGCGGACGGCTTTGACAGAGGGAAGATGGCCTCCTACATCCGGCAGACGGAGAAGGACATTCTGCCCCTGCTGGGCGTGGTGAAGGCGGAGCACGCCTACAACAGCGCCGCCTGGCTGCTGCGCTACCAGATGACCGCCCTGCTGGAGATGGCGAAGCGGATGCTCTGAGAGGGCCGGCGCACTCTTGGACTCACGAAAGTTTGCACGATAGCGTGCAAACTTTTGCTGTTTTGGAGATTCTTTGCACGATAGCGTGCAAACTTTTGGAGATTGAACGATTCTTTGCACGATAGCTTGCAAAGAATCTGCGATTGTGCTATGCTGTAAGCGGTGAGGTGATGGTATGCGGCTGGTCAGAGAAAGCTATCTGAAGAGACTGCGCCCCTATTATGAGGCGGATTTGATCAAGGTGATTACGGGTGTGCGGCGCGCGGGCAAGTCTGTCATTCTGGAGAGCATTCGCGACGAGCTCTCCGCCTCGGGGGTCGCGGAGGACCACATCGTCTATATCAATCTGGAGGATCTGAATTACGAGGGCATCCGCACCGCGGGGGATCTCCATCGGGAGATCACTTCGCGCATTGCGGATCAGGGCAGGTACTACCTGTTCATCGATGAGATCCAGCATGTGGAGGCCTTTGAGAAAGCGCTCGCGTCCTTTCGGGCGACCCTGAATGCGTCCATCTTCGTCACCGGCAGCAACTCCCAGCTGCTCTCGGGCGAGCTGGCGACGCTTCTGACCGGCAGAACGGTGGAATTCGAGATTCTCCCCTTCTCCTTCAGCGAGGTGGAGGCCTACCTGAAGCTGAACGGGCAGCCCTTTGAGGATGATCTGATTTATGATTATCTGAAGTGGGGCGGCTTTCCGTTGAGATTCGACTTTCATGAGGAGGAGGACATCCAGCGCTATCTTGCCAATCTCTATACCGGCATCCTGAACAGGGACATCCTGACGCGGAGAAACCGGATGGACCGGAAGATTTTCATGGATGTGGCCATGTATGTGCTCTCCAACGCGGGGAAGGAGTTTTCCGCGGAAAGCATCATGGACTATTACGAGAAAAAGAACCACCGGAGCGTCAGCCAGCGGACGGTCTATAATTATATCGAGAAGATGCAGAAGGCTTTCCTGATCCACGCTGTGCAGAAGTTCGACATCGTCGGGAAAACAGCTCTCCAGGCCAAGCAGAAATACTATGCCGTGGATACGGGCTTCCGGACCATCCACACCAACACGATTCATTACGAGGATACCTTCTTCCTGGAGAACCTTGTCTACAATGAGCTGCTTTTCCAGGGCTTCACGGTCTTCACAGGCAAGACCCACAAGGGCGAGGTGGATTTTGTCGCGATCCGGAACGGGAAGAAGTGCTTCATTCAGGTGTCCTACCTGATGACCTCGCCCAGCACCATCGAGCGCGAGTTTGGCGCGTTCGCGCCGATCACGGACGCTTCGCCCAAGTACGTGCTGTCCCTGGACAGGATCGATCTGAGCCGGGACGGCATCGCGCACATCAACATCGTCGATTTTCTGCTGCACCGGCAGACGCTGGCGCTGACATAATCAAGAAGAGCCGAAGGAATGGCTGAACGCTTCCTTCGGCTCTTTGCATCAAAGCGGGTGATTATTTCACCGTATTCTGTTCCTCCAGCAGCGCCTGGACGTGGCCGAAGTAGGTCTCGACCTCGGCGTCGGAGAGCTTCATGCGCTTCTGGAGCATGGAGACGATCTTCTTGGGGCGGACGCGGGCGTAGTACTTGGTGGCGTTGACGTTGGTGCGCCAGCGCTTCATGGTCAGGTAGGGCCAGCGCTTGTTCTGCCGGGGCAGCAGCTCCTCGAGGATGGCCTCCCAGGGGGCGAACTTGCTCTCCACGTAGGGCCAGAGGAAGGCGGTCTCCAGCACCTCGGCGAAGCGGGTGAGGAAGCGGGCCTTCATCTCCGGCACCTTGAGCAGGGCGTTGAGGGGCTCGTGGCGGAAGCCGTTGATGGTGCCCTTCACGTCCTTGATGTAGTACTCCAGCGGGGTGATCTCCGTATCGGAGCCGGAGCCGAAGCTGGCCTCCACGTCGAAGAGCAGGTACTTCCACTTGCCACCGGGCACGCGGTAGACGCGCACGTTGGTGATGTCCGTGTTGCCGGAGATGATCTCATAGCTGGCGTGGGTGAAGAGGTTGTTCACGTCCAGCCGGTCGGTGACGTAGGTCAGGTTGTCACCCTCGTTGAGGTCCCGGTTCTCGCAGAAGTCGCACAGCTCCAGCCAGTCCGCGTTGGAGCCGTTCTGCACAAAGCGGTCGGAGCCGGTGCGGGCCAGCACGTCGATGGCGTCCACCGCGGCCTCCTGCTCCAGGTCGATGCCCTCCCACTGGGCCACCATGTACTTGTTGATCTTCTCCCGCAGGTTGTAGTGGCCCCAGTATTCGCCGTTGATGAACAGCACCATGGGCCGCGCGTCCTGGTAGCACAGGTCGAGGTTCTCCGCCAGGGAGGTGAACACCACGTCCCGCAGGCGCTCGGAGTAGGCGTCAGAGTTGGTGGAGCGCAGCAGCAGGGCCTTGTACTTGTCGTAGTCCCGGTTCGGGAAGGGATTGAAGTTGAAGTACTCCTCGCCCCAGGCCTTGCGGGCGTACACGGCGATGGATTTTTGGGCGTTCTGCTTGGCGGAGTGGCCGGCGGTGGTGAAGGTGCCCATCTGGCTGATGACGAGCTGGCCGTTCTCGTCGAAGTACTCGATGCTGGTGGGGTATTCCCACTCCTTGTCGTAGTTCGGGATGGAGCCGTTGCCCTTGACCAGGGCGCCGGTCTTTTTGTTGAAGAGGTACTTTTCGTCCGTCACCAGGCTGACCACGGCCACGGGCAGCGGATCGTCGATGAAGTAGGTCGCGCTGACGGTGGCGGAGGTCACCTCGCCCTCGCGGAAGGCCTTGACGCGCAGGGGCGTGGTCTTCGTGAGGGTCAGGCCCTCCTCCGGAAAGGCCTTGGACTTGGCGGTGGGGGTCGCGCCGCTGGTCGTGTAGCGAAGCGTACTGCCGGCGGGAGCCGTGGCGGTGACGGTCACGCTGCCCTCGTAGAAGCCCGCGGTCGTCTCGATCACCGGCGTGGCCGTGCGGGCGGCGCAGGCGGTCTTGCCGTTCTTTTTGCCCGGCGTGGCCTCCTCGAAGAAGCCGGCCTCGCCGCCGCCGGAGGGCAGGCCCCAGGAGATGTTGCCGTACTGCTCCGGGAAATCCATGCGGTCCACGAGGGCGCCGTCCGCGTCGGAGAGCAGCACCTGGTCGCCCTTGCCCGCGCTCAGGGCAAAGTCCGCGTAGAGGACGCCCTTCTCCCCGGGCGAGGGGTCGTCGCCGATGCACTGCACCAGCAGGTAGCCGTCCTTCTTGAGCTTCGTGCCCTCGGGGAAGGCCCAGCGCAGGGGATCCTTCTTGCTGTCGCTCAGGTGCCAGCCCGAGAGATCGACCGCCTTGCCGGTGGTGTTGTGCAGCTCCACCCAGTCGAAGGCGTGGCCGTCCTCCCAGGTGCCGTTGGAGGCCATCACCTCGCTGATGACCACGGCGGCCGCGCCGTCGGCCCGGGCCTCGGGGATCAGCGGGGGAAACAGGGGCAGCGCCATCGCGGCGGCCAGCAGCGCCGATAAGCCCCGGCGCAGGGGATGGGTCCAGGATTCGCGCATGGATTCGACCTCCTTTGCGGTATGGTGGCATTGTAGCACGTTCGGGAAGGGTTGGCAACCTTCGCAGGTTCCGCTTGACAACCCCCGCCGTTTCACCGATAATAGTATTTGTGAAGTTATGCCCTTCACGCACCTGACCCATTCCATCCCCGAGAGGAGGCGCCGCCGTGCCCGCAAAGATCACCCATGTGGAGAGGGACTCCATCGCGGAGAGCCTCGGGCTGGCGGCGGGCGACCTGCTGGTGAGCATCGCCGGGGAGCCCATCATCGACCAGATCGACTACCAGGCGCTGACCGCCCAGGGGCAGTTCGACATGGTGGTGGAGCGCGCGGGCTATCCGCTGCGGCGGGTGCATGTGCGCAAGCAGGAGTGGGAGCCGCTGGGGCTGACCCTCGACCAGACCATCGTGGCCTGCCCGCGGGAGTGCGCCAACCACTGCGTGTTCTGCTTCATCGACCAGATGCCGCCGGGGATGCGCGACACCCTCTATGTCAAGGACGACGACTGGCGGCTGTCGCTGATGATGGGCAACTACATCACGATGACCAACATCTCCCGCCCGGAGCTGGACAGAATCATCCGCCGGAAGGTCAGCCCGCTGTACATCTCGGTGCACGCCACCGATCCGGAGGTGCGGGAGAGGCTGCTGCGCAACCGCCACGCGGGGGAGATCATGGACCGCCTGCGCCTCTTGCGGGACAATGGCATCCGCTTCCACTGCCAGGTGGTGCTCTGCCCGGGCTGGAACGACGGCACCGTGCTGGAGCGCACCCTGCGGGACCTGAGCGGGCTGCAGCCCGCCGCCCAGTCGGTGGCCCTGGTGCCGGTGGGGCTGACGCGCTTCCGGGAGGGGCTGGAGCCCGTGCGGGCCTACGACGCTCAGAGCGCGGCGGAGCTGGTACGTTTCGTGCAGCCCTGGCAGGAGCGCTTCCTGCGGGAGCTGGGTACGCGCTTCGTGTTCCCGTCGGACGAGTTTTACTGCCTCTCGGGCCTGCCCCTGCCCGAGGACGAGGCCTATGAGGACTACCCGCAGATTGAGAACGGCGTGGGCATGCTGCGCATGTTCGAGACCGATCTGCGCTTCGCCGCGGAGGACGAGCCGGTGGCCAGGACCGCGCCGCGGCGGCTGGTCATCGCCTGCGGCACGTCGGTGGCGCGGGTGATGCAGGGCTGGTGCGACCGCTACCAGCCGGAGGGCACCACCGTGCGCGTGAAGCCGATCCGCAACCGCTTCTTCGGGGAGACGGTGACCGTGACCGGGCTGATCACCGGCGGCGACCTGGTGGAGCAGCTGCAGGGCGAAAGCTGCGACGAGATACTGATCTGCCGGAACATGATCCGCAACGAGGGCGATCTGTTCCTGGATGATATGACGCTGGACGAGGTGCGCCGGCGTCTGCCCGCGCCCCTGCGGGTGGTCGAGAATACCGGCACGGCATTCTGGCGCGCCATCAGCGGACTGGAGGACAAGCAAGCATGACAAAGGCTTTGGTGGCCGTGGTGGGCCGCCCGAACGTGGGCAAGTCCACCTTCTTCAATAAAGTGGCGGGCAAGCGCATCAGCATCGTGGAGGATACCCCCGGTGTGACGCGCGACCGCATCTACACGGACGTGGAGTGGCAGGGCCGCCGCTTCACCATGATCGACACGGGCGGCATCGACCTGCACGCGGAGGACGTCTTCCTCGCGCAGATCCGCCGCCAGGCCCAGATCGCCATCGACACCGCGGACGTGATCTGCTTCTTCGTGGACGGCCGCGCGGGCCTCACGGACGACGACATGGAGGTGGCGAACCTCCTGCGGCGCTCCGGCAAGCCGGTGGTGCTGGCGGTCAACAAGATCGACCACATCTCCCTGGCGGCCCAGGCCTACGAGTTCTACGCCCTGGGCCTGGGCGATCCCATCGCCATCAGCGCGGTGAACATGATGGGCCTGGGCGACCTGCTGGAGCGGGTCTGCGAGCTGCTGCCCCCGAAGACCGAGGCGGAGGACGAGGACGCCCACGTGCTGCAGCTGGCCGTGGTGGGCCGCCCCAACGTGGGCAAGAGCTCCCTGGTCAACAAGCTCCTGGGGCAGGAGCGCTCCATGGTCTCCGACATCGCGGGCACCACGCGGGACGCCATCGACACCGAGCTGACCACGGCGGACGGCAGCGTGTACAACATCATCGACACGGCGGGCATCCGCAAGAAGAGCGCGGTGGAGGACGCCAGCGTGGAGCAGTACAGCGTGCTGCGCTCCATCGCGGCCATCCAGCGCTGCGACGTGGCTCTGCTGCTGATCGACGCCCAGGACGGCGTGACCGAGCAGGACACCAAGATCGCAGGCATCATCCACGACGAGGGCAAGGCCGCGGTGATCGTGGTCAACAAGTGGGACACCCTCGAGAAGGACACCAACACCCTGGAGAACTACCGCAAGAAGGTCTACGACGGGCTGAAGTTCATGTCCTGGGCGCCGGTGCTCTTCCTCTCGGCCAAGACCGGCCAGCGGGTGCACACGGTGCTGCAGACCGTGGATCAGGTTTACGGCATGAGCAGCAAGCGCGTGCCCACGGGCGTCCTGAACGACATCCTGGCCGACGCTATGGCCGACCTGCAGCCCCCGGCGGTCAACGGGCGGCGGCTCAAGATCTACTTCGTGACCCAGCACAGCGTCAACCCGCCGACCTTCATCTTCTTCGTCAACGACGAGAAGCTGATGCACTTCGCCTACAGGCGCTACCTGGAGAACTACTTCCGCAAATCCTTTGATTTCACCGGCACGCCGCTGCGGTTTATCATCCGGCAAAAGACCAGGGAGGAATGACGTATGGCATGGCGTTATCTACTGGCGGCTGTCATCGGGTACCTGCTCGGCTCGGTCTCCACGGGCATCCTCGTGGCGAAGGTCAACCACGGCCCTGACCTGCACAAGGTGGGCAGCGGCAACGTGGGGGCCAGCAACGTGCTGCGCACCATGGGCGCCCGCAGCGGGGCCATCACCTTCCTGGGCGATTACTTCAAGGCGGTGGCGGCCTGCCTGATCGGCCTGTGGCTGACGGGCTCCCACGACGGCATGCTGATAGCAGGCCTGGCCGTGGTGGTCGGGCACAACTGGCCCGTGTTCTTCGGCTTCGAGGGCGGCAAGGGCGTCGCGGCCTCCACGGCGGTGATGGTCTGCTGCTACTGGCAGTGGGGGCTCATCGGCTACGCGGTGGCTATCGGCCTCATCGCCCTGACCCGCTACATCTCCCTGGGCAGCATGGTGATGCTGGTCCTCTACGCGGCGCTGGTCAGCCTCTTCGAGGCCCACGGCAATATCTGGATCATCCTGTGGGCCGTCGACCTGGCCGCGATGTGCCTGATCCGCCACCGCAGCAACATCACCCGCCTCCTCAGCGGCACTGAGCGCAAGATCGGGCAGAAAGAAAAGATTTCATAAGGCTGCCAAAACAAAAGCGGCCGCGCGAAGGGGTGCAAGGGGCGATCGCAAAGCCCCCTGCCCGCGCCCGCAGGCGCGGAACCCCTGATGTCCGCAAAGGACAACCCCTCAGTCATCGCTGGCGCGATGACAGCTCCCCTCATAGGGGAGCCAAGATTTCCCTTCTCCGGAGGACACCACCTTGTCAGACAAAAAAATGGACCGCATCCGCAATTTCTGCATCATCGCGCATATCGACCACGGCAAATCCACCCTGGCCGACCGGCTGCTGGAGCTGACCGGCGTGTTTGCCAAGCGCGAGATGGTGGAGCAGATCCTCGACAGCATGGAGCTGGAGCGCGAGCGCGGCATCACCATCAAGAGCAAGGCCGTGCGCATGGCCTACACCGCGGCCGACGGTGAGACCTATGAGCTCAACCTGATCGACACCCCCGGCCACGTGGACTTCACCTACGAGGTGAGCCGCGCGCTGGCGGCCTGCGAGGGCGCGCTGCTGGTGGTAGACGCGACCCAGGGCATCGAGGCCCAGACCCTCGCCAACTGCTACCTGGCGCTGGATCACGACCTGGAGATCATCCCGGTGATCAACAAGATCGACCTGCCCAGCGCCCAGCCCGACGCGGTGCGCGCCGAGATCGAGGACGTGATCGGCCTGGACGCCTCCTACGCGCCCTGCATCTCCGCCAAGACCGGCGAGAACGTGGGCGAGGTGCTGGAGGCCATCGTGACCCATGTGCCCCCGCCCGTGGGCGACCCCGCCGCGCCCCTGCAGGCGCTGATCTTCGACGCCTTCTATGACAACTACAAGGGCGCGATCTGCTTCATCCGAGTCAAGGAGGGCACCATCTGCGCCGGCATGCGCATGCACCTGATGGCCACGGGCGGCGAGTTCGACATCGTGGAGGTGGGCACCTTCAACCCCAGCTACGTGCCCTGCGACCAGCTGGGCCCGGGCGAGGTCGGCTATGTGGCGGCCTCCATCAAGGACGTGCGCGACACCCGCGTGGGCGACACCATCACCGACGCGGCGTGCCAGGCCGCTGAGCCCCTGCCGGGCTACAAGCAGGTGACCCCCATGGTCTACTGCGGCATCTACCCGGCGGACGGCGTGGACTATCCGGCGCTGAAGGACGCCCTGGAGAAGCTGCGGATGAACGACGCCTCCCTGACCTTCGAGCCGGAGACCTCGGTGGCCCTGGGCTACGGCTTCCGCTGCGGCTTTTTGGGGCTGCTGCACATGGATGTCATCACCCAGCGGCTGGAGCGCGAGTTCGACCTGAATATCGTGACCACCATCCCGGGCGTGGTCTACCACATCACCAAGACCGACGGCACCGAGATCAGCATCGACAACCCGACCCTGATGCCTCCGGTCACGGAGATCGCCTCGATGGCCGAGCCCTTCGTGCGGGCGGAGATCTTCACGCCCCAGGAGTACGTGGGCACGCTGATGGACCTGTGCCAGCAGAAGCGCGGCATCTTCATCGACATGCAGTACGAGGGCAGCCGGGTGAAGCTGAACTACGACATGCCCCTCAACGAGATCATCTTCGACTTCTTCGACACCATCAAGAGCCGCAGCCGGGGCTACGCCTCCTTCGACTACGAGCTGAAGGACTACCGCGAGAGCGACCTGGTGAAGATGGACATCCTGCTCAACGGCGACCTCTGCGACGCCTTCAGCCAGATTGTGCACCGCGAGCGGGCCTATCCGCGGGGCCGCGTGCTGTGCGAAAAGCTCAAGGACGCCATCCCGCGCCAGCAGTTTGAGATCCCGATCCAGGCGGCCATCGGCGGGAAGATCATCGCCCGCGAGACCGTGAAAGCCATGCGAAAGGACGTGCTGGCCAAGTGCTATGGCGGCGATATCACCCGCAAGAAGAAGCTGCTGGAAAAGCAGAAGGAGGGCAAGAAGCGCATGCGCCAGTTCGGTACCGTGCAGGTGCCAAGCGAAGCCTTCCTCGCTGTGCTGAAGATGGACGAGACCTGAGCGGGGTCTCCGTGTGCTTCACGGGCCACCGGTTCATCGCCGCGGCGGAGAGCCTCGCGCTGCGCGAGAGCGTGCGGGAGACCGTGCGCCGCCTCTACGGCCGGGGCTTTCGGCGCTTCTACTCCGGCGGCGCGCTGGGCTTCGACCTGCTGGCGGCGGAGGAGGTGCTGCTCCTGCGGCAGACCCTGCCCGACCTGCGGCTCCTCTTCGTCCTGCCCTGCGCGGATCAGACCGAGAGCTGGAAGGAGGACGAGGTCATCCGCCAGCGCCAGCTGATCACCCTGGCGGACGAGACCCGCGTGCTGTCCCCGCACTACTACCAGGGCTGCATGATGGTGCGCAACCGCTACATGGTGGATCACGCCTCCCAGTGCGTGTGCTACCTGAAGCACATGCGCGGCGGCACCATGTCGACGGTGGCCTACGCCCTGCACCAGGATGTGCCGGTGATCAACCTCGCGATGCGGGGGAAGGCTCAGGCGGAAGAGAAAACGGTGGAATAATAAAAAGCTCCCTGGCCTGTCCGGAGATTGGATGGGATGGGGAGCTTTTTTGCGTGGGGGAGGTAGGGGAGACAGTCTCGCGGATGCCGATTGGCGTGCAGACCTTCATCCGTCAGCCCTGCGGGCTGACACCTTCCCCCCATGGGGGAAGGCTATATAATGAAGCAACCCATTTCTATATCTGTAACAATCACCTTGTGTTCAGCGATTATTTGTAACATATCATCAAAGTGTTAACACTGAAACACGAAACCTTCTTGACAACGTAACAGAACTGACATAAAATAAGGCTGTGTAGCTGTGGGCCTCGCAAGAGGTCTGCCCTGCGCATCCCAGGCTGTTATGACATGAGGTGATTGTATGAGGCAAAACGGAACCCGACTGCTGGCGGTTCTCACTGCCCTGATGCTTCTGCTCAGCGCGCTGCCCGAGACATGGGCGGCGAAGGCGGACGCTGTGCCGCGCTACGGAAGAACCACCGCCACCAGCGTGGCTGTTCGCATCAAGCCCGACACCAAGGCGGGCTATCATTTCCGTGTGGATATCGGCACGGTTTGCGCGGTGACGGACACGGTGTCCTCCGGCGGCTCCCTTTGGTATAAGGTGGTGCTGGAGAAGCCCGGCTCCACCAGCGGCCACACCTACATCGGCTACATCAAGGGCGACTGCTTCACCCCGCTGACGGACGTCGAGATTCAGGCGTGGGAGGCCAACCCGGTCAACGTGGTGAGCACGGTGACCAACTTTGAGGGTGTGACCACCACCCAGGTGACCAACACGGTGACCGCCATCAGCGGCGTGACCACCACCACCGGCGCGACCGGCCAGATCACCAACGGCGGCGTCAACTTCCGCTCGGGCGCGAGCATGCGCGCCTCCTCCCTGCTCAAGCTGGAGCGGGGCAACGTGATTGAGCTGCTGAGCATCCCCTCGGCCACCGATGCGGATCCCTGGTACAAGGCGCGCTATGACGGCAAGGTCGGCTATGTCCAGGGCAAGTTTGTGCGCGTGCTGACCACCGGCAATCTGAACGTCGGCGGAGCTACCGCCACGGTGGCGAATGTGACCTCTCCCTTCCTTCCCGCTGCCACGGCCGCGCCCGTTGTCACGGCGGCCCCGGCTGCCGCGGCGGCTCCCGCTGTGCAGACGGTCACGGCCCAGGATTACACCGGCTATTACGCCCGCCTCGCGCTGACCAGCGCCAACCTGCGCAAGACCCCCGCCGGCGACGTCGGCACCCAGTGGCTCGGCCAGGGCAGCATCCTGCCCATCGTGGGCGCCGTGGTCAACCAGAGCGGCTATGTGTGGTATCCCGTCAACTACAACGGCACCAACTATTATGTCCGGGGTGACTGCATCCAGATCACCTCCATGTCCGCCGGCGCGCCGACCGCTGCCCCCGTGGCCGCGGCTGCGCCCACCGTCGCCCCCGTGGCGGTGGCGGACAACCAGACGGCCACCCCCATCAACGCTAATCTGCAGACCGGCCATGTGAAGGTCACCAGCGGCGACGTGAACCTGCGCCTCCAGCCCTCCGGTGAGAAGGTGGATACCATCAAGCGCGGCACGGTGGTGCAGGTCTACGGCTCCCCCGTGGCCCAGGGCGGCTACAACTGGTACTATGTGCTCTATAACGGCTCCCACGGCTACCTGCGCAGCGAATTTGTGATGGTCTGCGACGCCAACGGCGAGCCTGACACCCTGCATCCCGCCGGTGTGGCCGGCGCGGCGGCTGCGGCCCCCGTCACGGCGACGACGGCAGCTGCTGCTGCAACGACAACCACCACGACTGCGGCGGCGGCAGCCGCTGCGGCTGCTTCCACCGAGACCGGCGCGAAGGTACCCTCCATCTACGGCTATGTGAAGACCATCGCGGACAAGGTCAACCTCCGCAACGCCCCGGCGGGCAGCGGCATCGAGCAGATCCCCGTGAACACCGTGCTGCCCATGGCCGGCGTGGCCATCACCAGCGGCCAGTACATCTGGTACCCGGTGCTAAGCAACAACGGCAACGCGGGCTTCCTGCGCGGCGACTGCGTGATGCTGACCGACCGCGCGGGCAACGCCGTGCAGGGCGCCGCCACGACGGCGGCCTCCACCGATATGACCCCCACCACCGTCAGCTCCAACGCCTCCGCAGCCACGACCTACGGCTATGTGATGGTCACCAAGAGCAAGGTGAACTTCCGCTCGGCCCCGGGCGGCGGCACCATCGGCACCCTCGAGAAGAACACCGTGTGGCCCATGACCGGCGCGGAGCAGGCCCAGGGCGGCTATACCTGGTATCCCATCTCCATGAACGGCACCAACGGCTATGTGCGCGGCGACTGCTCCTTCAAGCTGAGCGCGGCGCAGCAGGCCCAGTACCTCTCCGGCCTGGCGGTGACCGGCGGCGCTCCCGCGGACAATGCGGGCGGCACCACCAAGTACATCCAGACCAAGGCGGACAAGGTGTACCTCCGCCAGACCGCCAGCAAGGACAGCGGCGCGCTGACGCAGCTCCCGCTAGGCGCGGCGCTGGAATTCACCGCGACCACCGTGGCCGGCGGCGTACAGTGGTACAACGTGACCTACAACGGCATCCGTGGCTGGCTGATGGGCAGCTATGTGCAGGAGATTACCGCGGCCCAGTACGCGGCCTATGTGGCGGCGAATCCGACCGCGGCGCCCGTGGCGGCTGTCACCGCTGACACGGCGGCCGCAGCCCAGCCCACCGTGGCGGGCTACATCCGCACCACCAAGAAGAGCGTGAACGTGCGCGTCCAGCCGGGCAGCAAGAACACCCTCGGCCAGGTGCAGAAGGACGCGGTCTACGCCTACACCACCACCACCCGCAGCGGCAACTACACCTGGTACCTGTGCGCCACCGAGCTGGGCCAGGGCTACATCCGCGGCGACTGCACCGAGGAAGTGAACGCCGACGGCACGAAGATCAGCAGCGTGGTCAGTGGCGATCTGAACGGCGTGGCCACTGGCGTGGCCGGCGGGACTCCCGCCGTGGCGGCTGAGGCCAGCTACTCCATCCTGAAGCTCGGCTCCACCAGCAGCGCCGTGCGCAATCTGACCCAGGCGCTGAAGGATCAGGGCTACTATAACGGCACGGTGACCAACCAGTACACCAGCGCCGTGGAGACCGCTGTGAAGAACTTCCAGCGCGCGAAGAACCTCTCCGTGGACGGCATCGCGGGCGAGGCCACCCAGCACGCCCTGTTCGGCACCGTCCCCGTGGGCACCGCGAACACCAGCGACATGCGCATGACGTTGTACCGGGCCGAGAAGATCGACTGGTACACTGGCGGCATCCAGGAGCTGCTGCCCAGAGGCACCAACTTCAAGATCTACGACGTGCAGACCGGCATCGTGTGGTGGGCGCACCGCTGGGCCGGCGGCTCCCACGCCGACATCGAGCCTCTTACCGCCGCAGATACGGCGCGCCTGTGCCAGATCTATGGCGTGACCTCGGCCAAGCAGATTGCGTCCAAGAACCTCTGGCAGCGCAGGCCCTGCCTGATCACCATCGGCAACCGGACCTTTGCCTGCTCGCTCTACGGCGTGCCGCACAACTATGGCGCGGATACCATCAAGAGCAACAACATGGATGGTCAGGTGTGTCTGCACTTCACCAACAGCCGGACGCACGGCTCCAAGAAGGTGGACAGCTACCACGCCGCCGCGATTCAGTATGCATGGGAGCATGCCCCGAACGGTCACAAGTGATCGAAGGGGGAAGTCCCCTAACCCCAACACAAACAGCACAGGGTCGTCGAGTACGGCCCTGTGTTTTTTGCGTTTGGAGGCGCAATACCCCTGCTGTCATAGAAAACAGCTCAAAGAAAAGGATGCGGCCGAAGAGTCCAGAGGCGATCGGAAAGCCTCTGGTCGCCGCCCGCAGGCGGCGAAATCCCCCTGCCATCATAGGATTACTCTATTGTACAGAAGATTAAAACCCTATCCATCACAAGTTGATGGCTCTACTTTCCCATGTGGGAAAGTAGCAAAGGACACCGGGGGACACGTTGCGACGTGTGTCCCCCGGACCCCCCGCACACGCTTTTGGCAACCCGATCTTCATCTTTGAAATGCTATAAAACGAAATTGAAGTATAGGCGATGCGAAGGGGTGCAGGGGGTTCGGAGCGCCCGGAAAACTCCATGTTATGGAGTTTTCAGCGGAGAACGGGCGGCAGCCCCGGACCGATCGCTAAGCCCCTTCCCGCGCCCGCAGGCGCGGAATCTCCGCTGGATAACGACATAAAATGTTATGGAATAATAATAACAGTAATAGCAGACCAAGTTAGCAGCCTTCCGCAAGGATGCCAACATTGTAAAACCGGTCATGGCTGCGCCATATTCTCCATTTCCCTGTTGACAGAAGTGTTTTTCTGTTGTATTCTTTTCTTGGTTGTCCGGCTGGTGCCGGAAATAAACTCTAAGGAGGCTTTTTATTCATGAAAAAGCTCGTTACCGTTCTTCTCGCTCTGTGCCTGGTGATCGGCTGCTCCGCCGCCCTGGCTGACAAGCTGACCGTCACCGCCTGGGACGCCAACTTCAACGGCGCCGCCCTGCAGGCTGCCGCTGACGACTACAAGGCCAATGTGGATCCCGACTTCGAGCTCGAGATCAACATCGTGTCCGGCTCCTCCGACGTGGAGAACGACATGACCCTGGCCGGCTCCTCCGGCGACATCTCCAATCTGAGCGACATCGTGCTGTTCCAGGATCACTTCATCCAGCGCTATGTGGCCGATTATCCCTCCCTGTGGGTGCCCATGGACGACGCGGGCATCAACTGGGACGACTTCGGCGCTGAGAAGCTGAGCTACTCCACCGTGGACGGCGTGCACTACGGTGTGCCGGTGGACAACGGCACCGCCATCATGGCCTACCGTGTGGACATCCTCGAGCAGTGCGGCTACACCATCGACGACATGAAGGGCATCACCTGGGACAAGTTCCTGGAGATCGGCAAGGAAGTCTATGCCAAGACCGGCAAGGCTCTGCTCTCCATGGACGGCTCCGGCAACGACCTGCCCTACATGATGCTGCAGGCTGAGGGCGAGAGCCAGTTCAAGGACGGCAAGGCTGTCATCGCCGGCAACGAGAAGCTGACCCGCATCATCAAGGTCATCACCGACATGGCGAAGGAAAAGGTGCTGATCCTGGCCAACGACTGGACCGGCTACACCAACGAGACCATCATGCAGGACCAGGTTGCCGGCGTTCTGAACGGCAACTGGATCATCCCCACCATGAACCAGGTCAGCGACAACGCCGGCAAGTGGCAGATCACCAGCCTGCCCACCCTGGACGGCGGCGAGGGCTATGCTGCCAACGGCGGCTCCTCCCTGTATGTGACCGCCAACTGCAAGAACGTCGAGCTGGCCAAGAAGTTCCTGGCCTACACCTTCGGCGGCTCCACCGGCACCTATGACAACGCCCTGCGCAACGGCGGCGTCATCACCTGCTGCATCAGCGCCGGCCAGTCTGCCGTGTACAGCGAGGGCGTGCCCTTCTTCAACGGCCAGGCCGTGTACTCCGACATCGTGGCCATGGGCGCCAACGTGCCGATCGTTGAGCAGAACGATTTCCACTACACCGTGCGCGGCTATGTGGGCAACGCCATCGTGAACATCATCAATGGCGCTGACATCGAGTCCGAGCTGCAGCAGGCTCAGGAGCTGATCGACTTCGCCATGGACGTGTAATCCAGCGGCTTAGTCAATCAACATAAGGGTTCAGCAGGGAACCGGCCATTACCGGTTCCCTGTTCTTTCCCAATCACTGACAGGGGGCTTCCCGCATGAATAAGAAAAAGGGTCTGGGCCTCTTGGCCCGGCAGAAGGCGGCAGGCTGGGCGTTTCTGACCCCGGCATCCCTGCTGATCTTCGTCATGAGCTTCTACCCCATGGTGCAGGCCTTCATCACGTCCTTCCAGACCGGCTCCTCGGCCAATCTGAAGTGGGCCGATCCGCTGATCAAGAACTACGCCCGCATGCTCAAGGACAAGGTGTTCCTCACCTCCATGGGCAACACCTTCCTCTACCTGGCCATCCAGGTGCCGATCATGCTGGTGCTGGCCATCCTGCTGGCCCAGCTGCTCAACAACAAGGACCTGAAGCTGCGCGGCCTGTTCCGCACCATGATCTTCCTGCCCTGCGCCACGGCTCTGGTCTCCTACGCCCTGATCTTCAAGACCCTGTTCGCCACCGAGGGCCTGATCAACTCCATGCTCAAGGGCCTGGGCATCATCCAGGAGAATGTCAACTGGCTCGGCCAGCCAACCACGGCCAAGGCGGTCATCATCATCGCCCTGCTCTGGCGCTGGACGGGCTACAACATGGTGTTCTTCCTGGCCGGTCTGCAGAACATCGAATACTCCGTGTACGAGGCGGCCAACATCGATGGCGCCAGCGGCTGGAAGACCTTCTGGCACATCACTGTGCCGCTGCTGCGCCCCGTCATCGTGATGACGGGCATCATGTCCATCAACGGCACGCTGCAGCTGTTCGATGAGTCCGTCAACCTGACCAACGGTGGCCCCTCCAACACGACCATCACCATGTCCCACTACATCTACAACAACTCCCTGGGCACCGGTGTGGCCAACTTCGGCTATGCCTCCGCGCTGGCCTTCGTCGTGTTCATCCTCGTGGCCATTCTGGCGACCATCAACATGAAGGTGGGTGATACGCGTGACTAACACCGCCAAGAGGCAGCCGAAGATCTCCCACATCCAGCGCAAGCTGATCCCCAGCTACATCTTCCTGACCATCATGAGTCTCATCTCGGTGTTCCCGCTGTACTGGATGTTCACCGCCGCCACCAACACCTCCCTGGAGGTGGCGCAGGGCAAGATCTGGTTCGGCAATTACATCGCCGAGAACTACAAGAACCTCACCGCCCAGCAGGATCTGTGGCAGGCGATGGGCAACTCCTTCTTCTACGCCGCGGTGCAGACTATCGCCACCCTGTTCATCTGCTCTCTGGCCGGCTACGGCTTCGAGCTGTACCATGACAAGGGCAAGGACCGGCTGTTCTCCATCCTGCTGCTGGCCATGATGGTGCCCGGCGTGGCGACCCTGATTCCCCTGTTCACCATGATCTCCAAGATGAAGCTGCTCAACACGGTCTGGGCCTTCATCATCCCGGGCCTCGCGACGCCCTTCATGATCATGATGTTCCGGCAGAATTCCCGCAACTTCCCCATCGACACGATGGAGGCCTCCCGCATCGACGGCCTGAGCGAGATCGGCATCTTCTTCCGGATGTATTTCCCGATGATGAAGTCCACCTACGCCGCCGCCGCGGTTATCACCTTCATGAACTCCTGGAACGCCTACATGTGGCCCCGCACGGTCATGAAGGGCAACAGCGTGCAGACCATGCCGATGCTGATCGCCAACATGTCCAACGGCTATGCTGTGGACTACGGCATGCTGATGCTCGGCGTTCTGTTCTGCTCTCTGCCGACCATCATCGTCTTCTTCGTGCTGCAGAAGCAGTTCGCAGAGGGCATCACCGGTTCGGTCAAGTAAGCAAACAAGCACCAAAAAACACCGTCAGCGATGGCGGTGTTTTTTTGGTGCAGTATCATCGCATGAACGCCCGCAGGGACGGAATCTCTGCTATCATAGAATTACTCTATTGTACAGAAGATAAAAACCTTTTCTGTCGTAAGTTGATGATTCTACTTTCCCATGTGGGAAAGTAGCAAAGGACACCGGGGGCGCCGAACGCCTGGAAAACTGTCCAGTGGACAGTTTTCAGTGAGGCGAAAGCGGCAGCGACATCACGTTGCGACGTGTGTC
>CADASK010000010.1 GCA_902790495.1 uncultured Eubacteriales bacterium | reverse complement strand
CCTCTACTGTGTATTTCGCTTTCATTGACATTAAAACTCCCCCTGAATAACACTGGTTTGTATTTTTCCAGTGTCTACTTCAGGGGGAGCATATCAGGGTTGACGGCTCCTTTATTTGTGATCGCTGATGAAAAAAGGAGTATTAAATTTATATGAATGAGAAGGAAAAAGAACTCCGGACAAGAAAATGGTAATCATTGATGAAATGCATCATTGGGAGGGCTGCGATGATATAAAAAAGGGATATCGATGTGTGTCTATACTGTGTCGTCAGACAAACTGTGACTCGATAAAAAGGGAGGTATATCTGTGAAAAGGTGGACAATGGTGATTCTCTGTATCATGCTGATAATTGCACAGCTGAGTCTGTGTACGAACGCAGTTGCTGCAAGCGACGAGATATCCTTTCAGCCGGAGCTGACAAATCAATTCCATTACAGTATCGACAGATGGCTGCGAAGCGCAGAAAGCCGTGCAACCGTCACGATGTATCTCAGCTTTGATTATGAAAACAATGCTCCGAGAGGATACAAAATCGATCTTGATGAGGCCAGCTTTGTCGGTGAAAGCGACGGATACCTGTATGTCGTTGTCAAGACGAAGACAGCCGGAAAGCATCTTCTGATCGGCTACAGTCCGAATAAAGGCGTTGCGATTGCCAATTCGTTTGAAATCAAAGAGAAGACTTCATTTGCAATTCTGCAAAGACTGACGGAAGCCTTTTCGGACTCTGTCTATATGAATGAAGAGGACGAGATGGCCAACGCGCTTTCGGACTATGGCGGAAGCAAGGCAAAAACCAGCGGGCAGAAAACAAGCACGGGGAAAGTCTCTTACTATAATCCGAAGGGGAACAGCACGTCTTCAAATCAGAAACAAAGCAGCCAAACGAGCAGCGCGAAGTCCAGTCAGTCGACAGCGAGTAAGGCCAGCTCAAGCTACAAATTGAAGAAGTTTGATATCTCGTTCCCCAAATTTAAAGCTGTGAAAAAGTATACAGTAGATGATTGGTATAAAACGAGCAAGAACCGGGCGCTGCTGACTGCGCTGCTTGAGCAGCATTATGGTGGTCTTCGGTATAAGGATAAGTCCATGCCTCTGCCGTCTTCTTTATTTGGAACCACCTATGTCGGACAGGCTGGATCAGGAAAGAGTACGCTTTTCTATGTTCTGGAAGAAACAGACCAGACGAACAAACAGATTCTGTATGAATACAATCCTTCGGCGAAGACGGCCAAATATGCGATTATTGATGTGCCGGGCGGAAATGGCGAACAAGTAATGAAGGAGCTTTGCGGGAGCAAGTACAGCAAGAATAATAACGATGATATTTCAGAGCAGTCATTTAAAGCACTCGATATGCTGTTGGAATATACTCAGAGCTTAATGAAAGGATACTGATCCTTGCGCGACCTGTAACAGAAACCCGTATAGTGATCCCCTGAATTTATTCAGGAATGCAGGGGATCTCTTTATCTATGCAAATGTGCAGCTTGCCGATATTGAGAACAATCAGACTTGAACATTCTAAGTGCAGGGGCTTGATAGAATGTCAATTGGTTCTCGCTCAAAGATAAAAAAACTGGTAATTAGAAGGATTTGGTGTTCAGTAGTGTAATACATCATTAGGTCAAACAAGTGGAAAGGAAGGATCATCTATGAAACATCAATTCAAGTCTGTGGTGTGTCTTGCTTTGATCATTTTGCAGGTTTGTATGTGTGTAGGTGGTCTAGCATCTTCAAGTAGGTATTCAGAAGATGATGTGTTTTTTCCAGAATTGGCGAATCAGTATCATTATAGTATGGACAAGTGGCTCAGAAATGCTGAGAATAGAGCAATTCTGACGGTTTGTCTTACCTTGGAGTATAGTTCAAGCTTTCCCCAAGGTGCGAAATGCAATTTGGATAAACCGAGCTTCGTTGCAGAAAACAGCAATTCGATTATGGTCTTTGTGGCATCGAGTGTTACAGGTACATATCTGATGCTTGCTTACAATCCTGATGCAGGAGTGGGTTTGGTTGACTCATTTGAATGGGGTGACTACGACGCTTCTCTTATTCGTTCGGCATTATCGTTGATTGTAGACGGTGAAGTTTTCATAAATGATACAAATGAAGTTGCCAATGCTTTGTACGATAACAGCGAGGATAATCAAGCGAATACAAATACCCAGCAATCAAGTAATAAAACGTCGACGAGCACAAAATCTGGGAGCGGTAACACCTCTTACTATTACAATCCGAAAGCAAATAGCAGCGAAAAGACAAGCAGCGGCAACAAGTCGAGCAGCAGTAATAAATCGAACAGCAGTCAGTCAGGAAGCGAAAAGGTTACTTACTACAATCCGAACGCGAACAAAGAGAGCAGTACAAGCACAACAACGACGACTACGAAAACAACAACAAACAGTGCAGCGTCGAAGTATAAGCTGAAGACTCTAAAGGTGAGCTTCACAGGATACAAGGACATAAAGAGATATTCCGCCAACAACTGGTATGAATCCAGCGAACGTCGTGCATTACTGACTTCGTTTCTCGATATAGAGTACATTACCAATGTATCTAACGCACTTGAAACAAACCTTATTGGTGGTTACAGCTATGTCGGGCGTACAGGAACAGGTTCAAGTACTATTATATACGTTCTGATGTCTGTCGAAAAAGCAAATACAAAGATCTTGTTTGAGTTCAATCCGTCAAAAAAGACGGTGAAGTATGCTCAGATTGCAATAGATGATCGCAATGAAACTGCTGTGATGGATGAATTGTGTGGAGATGATTACTACAAGAACGATGCTTTTGAATTGGGTGATCAGTTTTCTGTGGCTATGGACTACGCATTGGCGGATCTTGGTGTAAGCTTCTGACACAGAGATCTGTTTTCTGGTAGAGCTTATCGGCAATAGTAGGAAGTATCCGCTTGCCCATGGTATTTTGCCGGATACAAGAAGTCTTGTGATTATCGCTGTTCTATATGTGCTGATGAATAGCGATAATTTTATGATTGGGGATCATGAATAGCGGCGGTTTTTCTGCTTCCATTCTCCTGCAAAAGATGTATAATACCTTTGCGCGTCACGTTGCAGCGCAATCCCTACACACCCGGAGGCCCTATGCGCGAGAAATATGAATGGATGCTCAACCGGTGGGAGGAGCTGGAGCAGGCTCTGGCCCAGCCGGAGGTGGCCGCGGACCCGGAGCGCTGGCAGCAGCTGAGCCGGGAGCGCACCGAGCTGGAGGAGCGGGTCACCGCGTGGAAGCGGTACCTGGAGCTGCAGCGCATGGAGGCCGAGGCCCGCGAGCTGGAGCACGACCCCGAGCTGGCGGAGGACGCCCAGGCGGAGCTGAAGGCCTTGGGCGAGGAGAAGGCTGAGCTGGAGCAGAGGTTGCGGGTGCTGCTGCTGCCTGTGGACCGCAACGACGACCGCAGCGTGGTGATGGAGATCCGCGCGGGCACCGGCGGCGAGGAGGCCGCGCTGTTCGCGGGCGACCTGTACCGGATGTACCAGCGGTACGCCGCATCCCACGGGTGGAAGACGGAGCTGCTTTCCGTCAGCGAGAGCGACCTGGGCGGCGTGAAGGAGGGTGTCTTCCTCGTGACGGGCCGGGGCGTGTATGCGCGGCTGAAGTACGAGAGCGGTGTGCACCGGGTGCAGCGGGTGCCTGTGACGGACACCACCGGCAAGAAGCAGACCTCGACCTGCACGGTGGCGGTGCTGCCCGAGGCCGAGGAGGTTGACCTGCGCATCGACCCGGCGGATCTGCGCATCGACACCTACCGCGCCAGCGGCCACGGCGGCCAGTATGTCAACCGCACGGACTCGGCCATCCGCATCACCCACCTGCCCACGGGCATCGTGGTGACCTGCCAGGACCAGAAGAGCCAGCTGAAGAACAAGGAGCAGGCGATGAAGGTGCTGCGCTCCCGGCTGCTGGATAAGATGCAGCGGGAGGCCGACGCGGACTACGCCCAGAAGCGGCGGGTGCAGGTGGGCACCGGCGATCGGAGCGAGCGCATCCGCACCTACAATTTCCACGAGGGCCGCGTGACGGATCACCGCATCGGGCTGACGCTGTACAAGATCGGCGAGATCATGGACGGCGCGCTGGATGAGATCATCGACGCCCTGCGCGCGGAGGAGCAGGCGATGCTCCTGCGCGAGGCCGAAGGGAACTGACAAATAGGCTGAAATGCATACAGCGAAGGGGTCCCGGGGGCTCGTAGCGCCCGGAAAACTCCATCTTATGGAGTTTTCAGCGGAGAGCGGGCGGCAGCCCCGGACCGATCGCAAAGCCCCCGGGTCGGCCCGCAGGCCGAAAATCTTTGTGCAGAATAGGTTACAACATCACACCGCATTGAGAGCATAGAAAGAAGAACGTAGCTTCATGCAGACACAGGTACTTCCCGCAAACGAAGAATCCCTCGCCCTGGCCGCGAGGCTCCTGCGCGAGGGCCAGCTGGTGGCCTTCCCGACGGAGACCGTGTACGGCCTGGGCGCCAACGCCCTGGACGCGGAGGCCGTGAAGGCCATCTTCGCGGCGAAGGGCCGTCCGGCGGACAACCCGCTCATCGCCCACATCTGGGACCGCGCCCAGCTGGAGGGCCTGGTGGAGATCCCGGACGCCGCGCCCGCGCTGATGGACGCCTTCTGGCCCGGCCCGCTGACCATCCTGATGCCGCGCACCTCCCGCGTGCCGGACGTGGTGACCGCGGGGCTGGATACCGTGGCCATCCGGATGCCCTCGCACCCCGTGGCCCGGGCGATGCTCCGCGCCTGCGGGCTGCCCATCGCCGCGCCCTCGGCCAACCGCTCCGGGAAGCCCAGCCCCACCACCGCCGAGCATGTGCGGGTGGACATGGACGGGCGCATCCCGCTGATCCTGGACGGCGGCCCCTGCGACGTGGGGCTGGAATCCACGGTGATCGACGTGACCCACGGGACGCCAACCATCCTGCGGCCCGGCGGCGTGACCCAGGCGATGCTCGAGCAGGTGCTGGGCCGCGTGGAGGTGGCGGGCAGCGTGCTCAGGCCGCTGCAGGCGGGGGAGAAGGCCCTCTCGCCGGGCATGCGCTACCGCCATTACTCCCCGGACGGCCAGGTGACCCTGGTGGAGGGCGACGAGGCCGACGTGGTGCGGGCCCTGGGCCTGCTCTGCGCCCAGGCAGAGGCAAACGGCCACCGCGCCTGCGTCATGTGCTTCAGCGAGCACACGGCGGCGCTGGCGAAGTGGCGCCCCCACGACATCGGCAGCCGGAGCGAGCCGGAGGAGGTGGCGCACCGCCTCTTCGACACACTGCGCCGGCTGGACACCGAGGGGATGGACGTCATCTTCTCGGAGGTGGTGGCGCCGGAGGGCATCGGCCTGGCGGTGATGAACCGCCTGGGACGGGCCGCGAGCTTTCACACGATTCAGGCGAGGGATGTTGTCTGAGGAGAAAACCCTTCGCAGATTTCCATAGAATGAGCATTTTTATCAAACCATCACAATAACGACCAGTCACCCGGATCAGGAAAGGAGAATTCCATGCAAAACGCTTCCATCATCCTCGACCGCGACTATGTCATCGCCCCGGTGGACCCGCGGCTCTACGGCTCCTTCATCGAGCATTTAGGCCGCGCGGTCTACGGCGGCCTGTACGAGCCCGGCCATCCCATGGCGGATGAGCAGGGCTTCCGCAGGGACGTGCTGGACATGGTCCGCCGCCTCGGCGTGTCCGTGGTGCGCTATCCCGGCGGCAACTTCGTCTCCGGCTTCAACTGGGAGGATTCCGTCGGCCCCAAGGAGAAGCGCCCGAAGCGCCTCGACCTGGCGTGGATGACCACCGAGAGCAACGCCTTCGGCCTGCACGAGTTCTGCGACTGGACGCGCAAGGCGAACAGCCAGGTGATGTACGCCATCAACCTGGGCACCCGCGGCCCGGAGAACGCCCGGGACATCGTGGAGTACGCCAACCACCCCGCCGGCAGCAAGTTCTCCGATATGCGCATCGCCAACGGCCAGAAGGATCCCTTCGGCATCAAGCTGTGGTGCCTGGGCAACGAGATGGACGGCCCCTGGCAGATCGGCCATAAGACCGCCCTGGAGTACGGCCGCACCGCCAACGAGGCGGCCAAGCTGATGAAGTGGGTCGACCCCTCCATCGAGCTGGTGGCCTGCGGCTCCTCCGGTTTCAAGATGCCGACCTTCGGCGACTGGGAGACCACGGTGCTGGACGAGTGCTATGACAACATCGACTATGTGTCCCTGCACCACTATTACGGCAATCCCACCGGCGACACGCCCAACTTCCTGGCCCAGACCGTGGGCCTGGACGACTTCATCCACACGGTGATCGCCATCTGCGACGCGGTGAAGGGCAAGAAGCACACCGGAAAGCGCGTGAACCTCTCCTTCGACGAGTGGAACGTGTGGTACCACTCCAACCAGCAGGACAAGGAGGTCTGGAAGCGCGAGAAGTGGGGCCCCGCCCTGCCGCTGCTGGAGGACGTGTACAACTTTGAGGACGCCCTGCTGGTGGGCAGCATGCTAATCACCTTCCTGCGCAACGCCGACCGCGTGAAGATCGCCTGCCTGGCCCAGCTGGTCAACGTGATCGCCCCGATCATGACGCGCAACGGCGGTGGCTGCTGGGCGCAGACCATCTTCTATCCCTTCCTGCACGCCAGCGCTTACGGCCGCGGCACCTCCCTGCGCGCGGTGGTGAAGAGCCCGGTCTACGACTGTAAGGACTTCGATGCGGTGCCGGTGCTGGATGCCGCCGCCACGGCGGACGAGAACGGCGACGTGACCGTGTTCTGCGTCAACCGCGGCATGGAGGAGGACTGCCTGCTGAACCTCGACCTGCGCTCCTTCGGCGACCTGCGCCTGAAGGAACACATCCTGCTGCACCACGACGACGTGCGCGCGGTGAACACCGAGGCGGACCCCGACCAGGTGAAGCCCACCGCCGGCCCCGGCGGCAAGGTGGAAGGCGGCCGCGCCGAGATCTGCCTGCCCGCCCTGAGCTGGAACGTGCTGTGGTTTGAGCGGGTGAAGGGGTAAACCTCATCCGTCAGCCCGCAGGTGGGCTGCCACCTTCCCCAAAGGGGAAGGCTGAGAGCGCTCTTTGTGCGAATTCCACCTTGCGTCCCCCCGCAAAACGTGCTATAATCGCGTGCGTAAGGCGATGACGGAGACAAGCCTGCTACAGAGGGTTCGCCACAGAGAGGAACGGATGGGTGAGAGCGTTCCGGCGGACGGCGGCGGGTGTTCCCTCCTGAGCTCCGCGGCTGAAGAAAGCGTGCTTTTGCGTAGGCTGCGGCGGTTCGGCCCCGATACAGGCAGCGAGCGCATCGCGCCCGGCCGCGAAGGCGGCGGCGCTGTGCGGAACAAGGGTGGTACCACGCGGATTCAGGCCTGCGTCCCTTGAGGGGCACAGGCTTTTTCTGTGCCGTAAAGCCTGGCGCACTCGTATCATGCTTTTCTCAGCCCAAATGCGATATGCTCAACGGCACTGCTAATGAAGGCGAAGGTTTGCAAAGGGCGATCGCAAAGCCCCTTGCCCGCGCCTGCAGGCGCGGAACCCCTGCGCTGCCGCAGCATACGTTGCAACGAGAAAAGCAAAACAGAAAGGATGATATTTCGCCATGGGAATGAAGGAGAGAATCGCCGAGATCCATGAGGCGATGCTTCGCGAACTCGCGGGCACCGATGAGATGAAGAGCCTCGAAGCCCTGCGCGTGAAGGTGCTGGGCAAGAAGGGCGACCTCACCGCCCTGCTGCGCTCCATGGGCCAGCTGTCCCCCGAGGAGCGGCCCGCTGCCGGCGCGCTGATCAACGAGGAGCGGGAGCGCATCACCGCCCTGCTGGAGGAGCGCGCCCAGACCCTCAAGGAGATGGCGCGCAAGGAGGCCCTCAAGCGCGAGACCATCGACGTGACCGAGCCGGTCACCATGCCGGCCATCGGCAGCGAGCACCCCGTGACCCTGGTCATGAACGAGATGATCGACTGCTTCACCGGCATGGGCTTCGAGGTGGTGGAGGGCCCGGAGGTCGAGCTGGATCACTACAACTTCGAGCTGATGAACATCCCCAAGAACCATCCGGCCCGCGACGCCCAGGATACCTTCTATGTGGATGACAACATCGTGCTGCGCACCCACACCAGCCCCATGCAGGCCCGCACCATGCTGACCCGCAAGCCGCCCATCCGCGTCATCTGCCCGGGCCGCGTGTTCCGCGCGGATGAGGTGGACGCCACCCACAGCCCGGTCTTCCACCAGATGGAGGGCCTGGTCATCGACAAGGACGTGACGATGGCCGACCTGCGCGGCACGCTGAACGCCTTCGCGGAGTACGTCTACGGCAAGGGCATCACCACGCGCTTCCGCCCGAGCTTCTTCCCCTTCACCGAGCCGTCCACCGAGGTGGACCTGACCTGCGCGGCCTGCCACGGCAAGGGCTGCCGCGTGTGCAAGGGCACCGGCTGGATCGAGGTGCTGGGCGGCGGCATGGTCAACCCGAAGGTGCTGGAGATGTGCGGCATCGATTCCAGCGTCTACTCCGGCTTTGCCTTTGGCATCGGCCTGGAGCGCATCGCCATGCAGCGCTACGGCATCCCGGATATGCGCCTGATGTATGAGGGCGACGTGCGCTTCCTGGGTCAGTTCAGGTGAGAAGGGGAGGACGAAGACGATGAAAATCCCAATGAGATGGATCCGCGATTACGCTGAGATTCCCATGGACGCCGCCGCCTATCAGGACAAGATGATCATGATCGGCGACGGTGTGGAGGGCTATGAATACTTGGGCGCCGAGGTGGAGGGCGTCGTGGTGGGCCGTGTACTCACCTGCGAGCCCCATCCCAACAGCGACCACCTGCACGTGACCACGGTGGACGTGGGCGAGGCCGAGCCCCTGCACGTGGTGTGCGGCGCGCCCAACGTGGCGGCGGGCCAGCTGGTGCCCGTGGCGAAGGTCGGCGCGAAGCTGCCCGGCGGCGTCACCATCAAGAAGGGCAAGCTGCGCGGTGAGGTCAGCGAGGGCATGATCTGCTCCGGCGAGGAGCTGGGCGTGCCGGTGGAGCTGTACCCCTCCGTGGGCGCGGCGGGCATCCTGGTGTTCCAGGAGGACTATCCCCTCGGCGCGGACGTGCGCCCGATCCTGGGCCTGGACGACACGGTGATGGACTTCGAGGTGCTGGCCAACCGGCCGGACTGCCTGAGCGTGTGGGGCATCGCCCGCGAGACCGCCGTGGCCTGCGGCACCGAGTTCCACAAGCCGGAGATCCACGTGAAGGAGGCTGGCGGCGACATCCACGACTATGTCTCCATCGAGGTGAAGGATCCCGACCTGTGCCCGCGCTACATCGCCCGGGTGATTAAGGACGTGCGCGTCGGGCCGAGCCCGAAGTGGCTGCGGGAGTACCTCTACGGGGCCGGCATGCGCTCCATCAACAATGTGGTGGACATCACCAATTTCGTGATGCTGGAGACCGGCCACCCGATGCACGCCTTCGACCTGGACAAGGTGGAGGGCCACAAGATCATCGTGCGCCGCACGGTGGAGGGTGAGCACATCACCACCCTGGATGGCAAGCAGCACCCGATGCAGCCCGGCCAGCTGGCCATCTGCGACGCGGTAAAGCCCTCCTGCGTGGCGGGCGTCATGGGCGGCGAGGAGAGCGAGATCACCGAGAGCACGAAGACGGTCATGTTCGAGTGCGCGGTGTTCGATCAGGCCTCGACCCGCCTGACCAGCCGCGCCCTGGGCATCCGCACCGAGTCCTCCGGCCGCTTCGAGAAGGGCGTGTCCGTGCGCACCGCCATGGAGGCCATCGAGCGCGCCTGCCAGATGATCAACGAGCTGGACGCGGGCGACGTGGTCAGCGGCGTGATCGACCTCTACCCGAACCCCGCGCAGGAGCAGACCGTGACGGCCTCCCTGGAGAAGATCACCCGCCGCACCGGCGTGGAGATTCCCCCGGAGACCGTGGTGGAGATCCTGCGGCGGCTGCACTTCGGTGTGACGCGCGACGGCGACACCATCACCGCCGCCGTGCCCGACTTCCGCCAGGATGTGGAGGGCCCCGCTGACCTGAGCGAGGAGGCCCTGCGCGTCTACGGCTACGACAAGATCCCGTCCACCCGCCTGCGCGGCGAGACCACGGCGGGCGGCCGCTCCGAGGAGATGCGCCTGCGCGACCGGATCGCCCGCGTGCTGACCGGCCTGGGCTTCTATGAGATCATGAACTATTCCTTCGTCAGCCCGCGCACGGTGGACCGGCTGCACCTGGCGGAGGATGACCCGCGCCGGGATATGCTGGCCATCCGCAACCCGCTGGGCGAGGACACTTCCGTGATGCGCACCACCCTGATGCCCGACATGCTCAAGACCCTGGCCCTGAACATGAACCACGGCAACGAGCGCGCGCGGCTGTATGAAATGTCCACCGTGTACGATCCGGCCCACCGCACCGCCGAGGGTCTGCCCGAGGAGCACCGCGTGCTGACGCTGGGCGCCTACGGCAAGGAGGAGGACTTCTTCTCCCTGCGCGCCGTGTGCGAGCGTCTGCTGAATCAGCTGGGTGTCGCCACCGTGCCCTACGTGGGCAGCGAGCCCTACCTGCATCCCGGCCGCCGCGCGGAGCTGCGCTGCGGGGACGAGGTGGTGTGCGTCATCGGCGAGGTACACCCGGATGTGCGTGAGGGCTTCGACATGCCCGGCCGCGCCTGGGTGGCCGAGATGAGCCTGGTGGCGCTGGCAAAGCTGGCCGCGCCCATGGGCGTGGTGAAGCCGATGCCGCGCTATCCGGCGGTGACCCGCGACCTGTCCCTGGTGATGGCCGAGAGCACCCAGGTGGGCCCGATGCTGCACGACATGGCCGAGGCGGCGGGCGCCATCCTGGAGGACGCGCGCATGTTCGATGTGTTCCGCAGCCCCGTGCTGGGCCTGGACCGCAAGAGCGTGGCCTTCTCCTTCACGCTGCGCGGCGCGGATCACACCCTGACCGAGGAGGAGATCACCCGCGCGATGAACAAGATCCTGAAGGTCGCCGGGGAGAAGTATGGCGCGGCCATCCGCGGGTAAACAAACTTGATGCCAACATCCTGTTGAACTGAAAAGCGGCGGGCGAAGGTTTCCAAAGGGCGATCGCAAAGCCCCCGGCACCCCTTCGCCCGCCGCATTCTCTATTTCTTGCTTTGATATGATGACATGGGAGGGAAAGCTATGCTCCGACGCCTGCTGAGGGCGCTCATCCTCGCCGCGCTCATGACGCTCTGCCTGACCGCCGCGCCGGCGGAGGGCCTGACCCTCGCGCCGGACAAGATCGTCGGCTTCCAGGACAACGCCCTGGTGGTCACGGCCCCGGCGGCGGGCAGGCTGACCCTGACCCTGCGCGACAGCCTGAACGCCTACCGCACCATCGAGGCCGACGTGCCCGCGGGGGCGACCAGCCTGACCTGGGACGGCCTGAGCGACCGGGGCGAGCGCCTGCCCACGGGCGGCTACACCTGGTCGGCCTCCCTGAGCGGGGCGGACGGCGCCTCCTGGACGGCCACGGCCCAGACCGAGGCCATCCGCGCCAGGCAGGCGCTGCTCTTCGCCCTGCCCAGCAGCGAAACCCTGGCCCTCGCCGGCGGCGAGGACTGGTTTGTGGAGCTGGCGATGGTGCGCGAGGGCACGGCGGTGATGGAGGTGCGCCCGGAGGCCAGCCCCCAGACCGTTCTCCTGACCCGCAGGCGCAGCGTGGAGAGCACGGAGCCTGTGCGCTGGAAGTGGGACGGGCGCAACAAAAACGCGCCGGTCGCGCCGGGACGCTACACCCTGCGCTTTTATGCGGCGGACAACCCCGACTGGGCGCACACCGTGCCCCTGACCGTGACGGAGACTTCGGAGGCTCCCGCGTCTGTCGTGCCGACCGGCAGCGTCCTGCCCTCCGACGGCGCATCGGACGCGGAGATCTGGGCGCTGATGCGCAGGCCCTCCGTGGTGGTGGACATCAAGAGCACGAACCACCAGCAGGTCTACGCCCTGCCGGACGCCGACAGCGCGCAGCTGGGCACCCTGCACGGACAGAGCCAGTGCCTGGAGGTGCTGGACATCGCGGGCGAGTGGGCCCACGTCACCGCCTGGAACCATGAGCGCGGCGACCGGGTGACCGGCTACGTCCCGCTGAAAAATCTGAAAACCGCGGCGCCCAACGGCCCCTACGGCCTGCTGATCGACAAGCGCACCCAGACCCTGGCCCTGCTCATCGACGGGGTGCGGGCGGCGGAGGTGCCCATCTCCACGGGCCTGGTGGCGAAGGACCGGCTGATCCGGGAGACCGCGGCGGGCAGCTTCCTGACCGTGGAGCGCATCGCGGGCTTTGCCGACAGCGGGTACTACTACGACTATCCGATTCGCTACGACGGCGGCAACCTGATCCATCAGGTGGGCTACAAGAAGGTGAACGGCCGCAGCGACTTCTCCGACCAGACGCCGCTGCTGGGCCAGAAGGGCTCCCACGGCTGCGTGCGCGTGCAGCGGGAGACGGAGCCGGCGACGGGTCTGTGCGCCTATTGGCTGTGGACGCATCTGCCCTACCACACGCGGGTGATGATCCTGGACGACCCGGAGCAGCGGGCCGTGGAGGCCGCCGCCGTGCTGGCCGGTCAGCCCGTGCCGACGGGAAGGCCCGCGGGGGCTGCGCAGACGCAAGGGACGCCCGCGCCGACAGCCGCCGTCACGCCGACGCCTGCGCCCGTTCTGCCCCAGGCCACGGCGACGCCTGCCCCGACCGCGGCGCTGACCCAGTGGGAAAGCTACGACGATCTCTCGGTGGACGACCTGCTGCAGATTGATCTCTGGGACGAGCAGGCGGCGGCCCCGACCGCGCGCCCGGCGACCCCGGAGACGGAACCGCAGGCGGAAGAAAAACCGCTCCCGGCGGCGGCCCAGCCCAAGGCATTAGGCGCGGGGGAGACGGAGCTGACCCTGACCTTCGGCGGGGACGCGGCCATCGGCACCCGCGAGACCTGGTGGCGGCGGGAGGACGGCTTCCCGGCCTGCCTGGAGAAGAACGGCATGGCCTATCCCTTCTCCGGGCTGAAGGACATCTTCGCCGCGGACGACATGACCTTCGTGAACCTCGAGTGCGTGCTGAAGGCCAGCCGCGACGGCGAGCGCGAGGACAAGATGTACCGCTTCCGCGGCCTGCCCTCCTGGACGGCCGTGCTCACCGAGGGCAGCGTGGAGCAGGTAAACATCGCCAACAACCACTACATCGACTACCAGGCCGCCGGCAAGCGCGACACGCGCCGGGCGCTGGAGGCCGCGGGCATCCCCTTCAGCGGCTACACCTTCACCTATGTCTGGGAGAAGGACGGCCACAGGATCGGCTTCGCCGGCGTGCGGGAGACCATGTACCTGCGGGATCCGGCCATCATCGCCCGGGAGGTGGCGGGATTGCGCGCCAGGGGCTGCGAGGTGGTGATCT
Organism: uncultured Eubacteriales bacterium; assembly: GCA_902790495.1. GTDB lineage: Bacteria > Bacillota > Clostridia > Christensenellales > Aristaeellaceae > RUG11272. Next base: position 25,094 of record CADASK010000010.1, on the reverse strand, counting down.
ACTCCTGCCACTGGGGTGTGGAGTACAGCCCGAACCACAACGAGACCCAGCTGGCGATGGCCCAGTCCGCCGTGGACGCGGGGGTGGATATCCTCGTGGGCACGCACCCGCACGTGGTGCAGGGCGTGGAGCGGATGGGCGATACCCTGGTGCTCTGGAGCCTGGGCAACCTGATGTTCGGCGGCACCATCGAGCTGACGACCTTCGACGCGGTGCTGGCCCAGGCCAGGCTGCGCTTTGACGAGGGCGGCTATCGGGGATGCGCGCTGACGCTGATTCCGATCCTCACCAGCGGCCGGGCGGCGGAGAGCCTCAACGACTTCCGACCGGTGCCGGCCCAGGGGGAGGACAAGGCGCGGATCCTCGCGCTGATCCAGGCGGACAGCCCGGAGCCTGTCGCCGAGACCATGTGGTTTCCCGCCCGGCGGTGACGGCGCACGGCGGGAAACTGCGGGTTAGCGCTGAATTGGTAAATATCGGACTATCAAATTAGCCTTGTAAAACCCTGTATGCGGATGCTATAATCAAATCACCAACAAGAGCGTTGGATGATGAAGGAGGTCAAGAATCATGGCATATGTGATCAGCAATGACTGCATCGCCTGCGGCGCCTGTGCTGCCGGCTGCCCCGTGGAAGCTATCACCGAAGGTGACGGCAAGTATGAAATCAATCCCGATACCTGCATCGAGTGCGGCGCTTGCGCCGATGTGTGCCCCGTGGGCGCTCCCGCTCAGGCGTAAGGCTTGCAGGACGGCGCGGCACGGTTCCTGGGCGATGGCCTGAGGGCACCGACCGCTTCAGTTCCCCGGCTTCGGCCGGGGTTCTTTTTTGTGCGCGCAGCACGCACTCCCAAAGCCTTCCCCTCTGGGGAAGGTGGCAGCGCCGCAAGGCGCTGACGGATGAGGTCGCACGGGTGACCTGGTACGGCGCATCGTTCGATGAACGCGCAGCAAAAACCCCGGAGCCAGACAGCTCCGGGGTTTTCATGGTTTGGTGAGTTACACGGGCCTCTCCTTGCCCATGAAGCAGAAGGCCAGGGTGCCGGGGCCGCAGTGGGCGCCGATCACGGGGCCGATGGGATCGACGCGGATCTCCATCTCGGGCAGCTTCTCCTGCAGCATCTCTTTCATGCGGGCGGCCTCCTCGGGGGCGTCCGCGTGCAGCACGAAGCCGATGCTCTCCTTCTGGTCGACGATGCCCTCCACGGACTTCTCCACGATGTAGGCGATGGCCTTCTTGCGGCCGCGCACCTTGTCGTAGGAGAAGAGCTTGCCGTCCTTGCCGCAGATGATGATGGGCTTCAGGTCCAGCATGGTGCCCATGGTGGCGGCCACGGCGGAAAGGCGTCCGCCCCGGCGCAGGTACTTCAGGTCGTCCACCGTGAAGTAGGCGTTGGCGCGGGTGCGGTTCTGCTCGATCCAGTCGGCCACCTCGTCCATGGGCTTGCCGGCGCGGTACATCTCGTGGGCCTTGAGGATCAGCAGGGTCATGATGCCGGAGATGGACAGGGTGTCCACCACGCGGAATTTGCGCTCGGGGTATTTTTTCAGCAGCTGCTCGCGGGCCGCGTAGACCTCGTTGATGGTGTTGCTCATCTTGCTGGAGAAGGCGACGAAGAGCAGATCCTTCTCCTTCAGGATGGGCTCGAAGTAGTCCAGGTAGGCCTGCTTGTTGAGGGCGCTGGTGACGGCTACCGCGCCGCCGCGCATCGCGTCGTAGTAGCTCTTGTGGTCGAGGCTCTGGCCGAGGTCGTCGAAGTATTCCTTGCCGTTGAGGGCGTAGGGCATGTAGACAACGGGAATGTCGTACTTGACCTTCAGGTCATACGGCAGATCGCTGTCGCTGTCCGTCATGAAGACGTAATCCATGCGTGAAACCTCCTTGATGCATGATACCGGGGATGGGAGTATAAATACAAATGAAACAGCCTTATTGTACTTGATTTCTCCGCAAATTGCAACCTCTGCCCGGAAAAGGCGGACGGAGCGCGCCAAAGGGCCGCCCACGGTTGAAATGGGGCGGCGAGGTGTGGTACAATCAACCCGGCGGGCCGGAGCGGCCGTCCGGGCGTCCGCGGCGCGGAACCGGGACGGGAGAGGGCTCCGGCCGGAGAGAGGACGACCATGAAGGCAAGATCAGGCAGAGCGGAACCGCTGGACGAGCGGCTGGAGCGCATCGCGTCCCTGGTGCCCGCCTGCGCGCTGGCGGCGGACATCGGCGCGGACCACGGCCTGCTGGGCACGGCCCTGCTGCGCCGGGGCGTGTGCGGGCGCGTGCTGTTCGCGGATATCAGCGAAAAGGCGCTCAGCCACGCCCGGGAGACGGTGCGGCGCTGCGGCCTGGAGGACAGGGCCTTCTTCGCGGTGGCGGACGGCCTGGAGGCCCTGCGCGCCGTGGACGCGCCCTGCGGCTGCGCGGTGATCGCGGGCATGGGCGGCAAGACCATCGCGGAGATCCTGCGCGGAGGCGCGGGCCTGCTGCCGCCGGACGCGGCCCTGGTGCTCTCGGCCCACACCGAGCACAGGCTGGTGCGGGAGGCCGTGCAGGCCATCGGCTGGCACATCGCCCGCGAGGAGGTCTGCCTGTGCGCCGGCCGCTACTACCTGGTGTGGCGGGCCGAGCCCGGTGCGGAAACGCCCTGGTCGGAGGCCGAGCTGCTGTGCGGCAGGCTGCTGTGGCGGGAGATGGATGAGGTGAAGTGCGGCTACCTGCGCCATCGCCTGGCCTACCTGACCACCCGAGCCGAGGGCCTGTGCCGCAGGGAAGAGGAGCAAGTGGACGCCGGGGCGCTGCGGGAGACCGAGCTGGCGCTGGCGTATCTGAAGGAGGCAGCCCGATGAGTGAGAACCGGAACACCCTGCCCACGGTGCAGGACATCTATGAAGCCGTCGACAGCCTGGCGCCCTTCGCGACCCAGGCGGATTTTGACAACTGCGGCCTGCTGGTGGGCGACCGCCGCGCCCCGGTGGAGGGGTTGCTGGCCGCCCTCGACGTGACCGACGCGGTGCTGGACGAGGCGGAGGCCCTGGGCGCGAACCTGATCGTCAGCCATCACCCGCTGATGCTGCACGGACGCCGCGACCTGCTGGAGGAGGACCGCGAGGGGCACCTGATCGCCCGGATGATCCGCATGCGGGTGTCGCTGATCGCCGCACACACCAACCTGGACGCGGCTCCCGGCGGCGTCAACGACACGCTGGCCGCGGCGCTGGGCCTCACGGAGGTGACCGGCGAGGGCTACTGGCGCGTGGGCAATCTGCCGGAGGCCATGGGCTGGGAGGCCTTCATCCGCCTGGCGGAGGAGAGGCTGCGCACGGTGGCGCGGCCCATGGGCTGCTGGCCGGCGGACAGGCCGGTGCGGCGCATCGCGGTGTCCTCCGGCGCGGGCAGCGACAGCTGGGAGGCCGCGGCGGCTGCGGGCGCGGAGGTCTTCCTCAGCGGGGAGATCAAGCACCACCACGCGCTGGCCCTGGCGGACGCGGGCCTGGCCGGGCTGGAGTGCGGCCACTTCGCCACGGAGGAGCCGGGCATCTTCGCCCTGGCGGATGCTTTACAAAAGCAATTCAATGGGGTACAATGTCATTTGCGTGTTTTTCACTCCCGGTGCGGCAGCTATGCGCCGCGCGGGACGCTGTGACGGGCAGCGGCTTTCTGTTATCGTCTCCCGTCGGAAAAGGAGGAAACCATGGACAAGATGGAACAGCTGTGGGCCTATATGCGCGAGGATATCAAGGCCGATAAGATCGAGAACGAGATTCGCAACAGTCCTCTGCGCCAGAAGCTGGAAAAGACCCGCGACTACATCCTGAACCAGCAGAACGCCTATAAGCAGATCGAGGAGCAGGTCTCCGTGCGCGCCGACCGCAAGGACGCGATCCGCGACGCCCTGCAGCGCAGCGAGGAGCAGCTGAGCGCCCTGGAGAGCCGCTTCGCCGCCGAGCCGCCCGCCGACCTGGAGAGCGCCAAGAAGATGCTGGCCGAGGTGGACAAGTGCCGCAAGACCATCGTTTCCTACGAGCAGGAGATGCGCCGCCTCTCCAAGGAGAGCAACGACTTCGACAACAAGACCACCTCCATCCGCCACGGCGCGGCCAAGGCCAAGCAGGAGTTTGACCGGATGAAGACGATCTACAACGAGGAGTCGAAGGCCAAGAAGGAGGAGCTGGAGGCCCAGCGGGCGGTGGCCAAGAGCAAGGCCGCCGGGATTCCGGAGGAGCTGATGGCCGTCTACAACACGGTCAAGCGCCAGATCTCCCCGCCCATGGCCAAGCTCTACGGCGGCCAGTGCACCGGCTGCAACACCAGCCAGCCCAGCGCCGCCCTGCGCAAGATTGACGTAGGCAATGAGATTGTCGAGTGCGAAACCTGCGGCAGAATTCTGATTAAGCTGGACTGATGAAAAAAGCGCCTGGACGGAAAACCGTCCAGGCGCTTTTTTCATGCTCAATGATTCCTCATCTCCGAGGGATCAATCCCATAGATACTCACATCCCCCTCCGGATCACTCTCCAGGGTGAAGGTGTGCTCATAATCCGTGCCTTTGATTTCCACCGTCTCGCTCTTCTGATACACGCCGAGATTGGCGAACATGTCCTCCTCGCCGTACCAGTAGGGGCCGGCGCAGTAGTAGATGACGTACTGGCCCTTGGGCACCTTCAGGGTGACGGTCTTGCCCGGCAGCACGAAGGCGGTGGCCGCGTTGCTCTCCGTCTTCAGGCTGTAGAGCTGCACGTAGGTGGCGCTGGAGGTGGGCGAGAGCTTCATGTGCACCTTGGTGCCGCTGGAGCCGCCGCTCAGCTTGCCGTTGGTGGGCATCTTGAGGGCCGCCATGGCCGGCAGCTCCTCCACCTGGCTCTCCAGGTTCTCGATGACCGCGCTGTAGTTGAAGGACCTCAGCCACTCCTGCCAGCCGGCGGGCGCGAGGCTGTTCTCGTAGCCGTTCACGTCGATCGGGATGGTGAAGGAGGGCTGATTCTTCGCGCTCTTCGTGGTGGTTTTGCCGGAGGAGCTCTTGGTCTCCGTGCTGCCGCCGCCGCCGGGCTTGTAGTAGGTCGTCTTGCCGGAGGAGGACGAGCTGCCCGACGTGGAGGAGGACGTGGAGCCCGCGGCGGGCGCGGCGCTGAGGGCGGCCCGGGCGAGGCTGCGGCCGAACTGCTCGTGCACATCCAGATCCACGCGCTCGTCCTCGGTCTTGTAGGCGAAGAGGTCGAGGGTCTCCTTCGCGGCGTTCTTCAGCAGGGCGGCAGGCTCCGCGCCGGTGCACTCCAGCAGCATCGCGTGGGGGCCGCCGTCGAGGTTCAGCTTCTGGCTCTTCTGGGTGTAGAAGATCGGCGCGAGCACGGTGATCGGCGCCTCGGCGTTGAACGTGACGTTGGATTCCGCCCACTCGACGAAGCTCTCGTCCGCGTGCAGCAGCTGGGTGAAGTTGGTCGCCGTGCCCGCGATGGGCGGACGGAACATGGAGTCGATGATGGCGGCGGTGACGTCCGCGCTGCCGAAGGCCTTTTTGGCGTCGGCCGCGGCAGCCTTCACGGTCTTCTGCAACTGCTCAAGGCCCTTGGAGGTGGCCTTGCCGTCCTTGATCTCCACGCTGACCTGCAGGCCGTACTGCCGCGCGTTGTCCATCACCTGGCGCAGCCAGTCCTCGCCGTAGCCCGCGCCGGGATAGCTGCCCATCTCCTCCAGCGCCGGGTCGAAGCCGCAGAGGCCGCCGGTGAGGATGCCGTCGTCGCCGAGGGCCACCTCGGACGCGCCGCTCTCATAGATGGCCTTCTCCCAGGCGTCCTGGGTTTTCGCGGCCAGGGTGACCAGGATGCCGTTCAGGCCCTTGCGCGCGTTGCCGGCGGTGATGGGGCGGTTGGCCTCGGCCGTGCTGCGCTCCCGGCGGATGGCGGCCACCAGCTTGTTCACGAAGTCCTGGAACTTGCTGGAGTCGACCAGATCGGGCGTGTCGGCCTTGGCGATGCCGTCGCTCCAGTCGTAGATTGTGTTGCCCAGCTGGTTGGAGACGCTGACGGAGGCGATCTCCTTGTGGCCGTCCGCGGTGACCGCGGTCAGGGAGAGCTCGGTGTTGTAGCCCTTGACCTCCTGGCCGCTGCCGTAGTAGCCGCGGAAGCTGTACTTGTTGCCGATCACCCAGAAGGCGGAGGCGAGGTGCGGGTTGCCGGTGAAGACAGGCGCGTCCTCGTACATCCAGCCCGTGGTGTTGGATACGCCTTGAAGGGCGTTGTGGATGAAGCTGCCCCGGTAGGCGTCGTGGTTGAAGGCGGTCTCCGGATCCACCTGGGTGCCCTTCTTGATGACGACGCACACGAAGCCGGGCCGCGGGCTTTCCGGCTTGAACTTGGCGTAGCTCGTGCCGAAGACCTTCTGGAATTCGTCCTCCATCCAATAGGTCGGCTCCAGGCAGAAGTGGGCCTTCTTGTTTGCCAGCAGCTCGGCCATCTCGGCGGAGACGGAGGGTGTCTCGTAGACCTCGCTGAAGCTGTCGGGCGCGTCCACGTCGATGGGCCAGTTGGTCTCGCGCTCCGCGATGGCGTCGAGCATCTTCTGGTGCTCGGCGTTCTCGCTGGCGGCGACGTTCTCGCACAGGTAGTTGAAGATATCCTCCACGCCCGCCGCGCTGGCGGCCTCGCCCATCTGCGCGAGGACCCACTTGCCGTCGCGGCCGTCCTCCAGGGCGTCCTCGCCCGCGGAGAGGATCTCGTAGGGCGTGTCGCAGTAGCCGTAATCCGTGAGGGCGGGCGCCTCCTCGGCGAAGGCGGCCGCGCACGCAGCCAGGATGAGGATCAGGGACAGTAGGAGTATTGAAAGGCGTTTCATGCATATCCCTCCCGTGTATGATGCTGTCGGTGGCGTAAAGTCTATACTGTGTATAGTATAGCACACAAAAGGGAAAAAATGGTGGGCATACTGCCCACTGTCACAGGAAAATTTTAGAAACAGAAACAAACCGCGCACAGGTCTCTATTGCGAATTTGGCCAAACTCCGGAAAAATTCGCAATACTATTTCAAATTTCGCCAAAATCCGGAAAAATTCGCAATAGGAATCCGTCCAAAGAGGCCCATCGGGCAAAAAACGCTCTTGACAAATAGAGTAGACAGATGTACACTGACGGTAGACAATTGTCACCTACCTGTCTGCGGCCCGACGGGGAAGCAGACGCGCCGCTCCTTCGTTTCTTTTGTGAGGAGGCCGCGGCCCGGTTCAGGGGCTGCGGCTCAGGGATGAACAGGAGGTCTGATACCGTGCGTACAGCCGTGCTCTATAATTTTCTGCTGGAGGCCAACGTGATGGCTTCCATCGCGGTGATCCTGATGATCATCGTGCGAAGGTTCTTCCGCCCGCAGCTGGGCAGCCGGGCCATCCGCTTCGCTTGGGTGCTGGTGGCGGCGCGCCTGCTGCTGCCCATCTCCCTGCCCAACCCCTTCATCAATGACATCCGCCCAGGCTTCCTGGCCGACGCGGGCATCCGCCCCATCGCCGGGCAGATCAAGGTGCGCCTGCAGGATGCGCTGGAGACCGTGCGCTGGGCCATCGTGAGCCGCTCGGGGGAGAACGCCCTCACCCGCAGGATGCTGGATACCGAGAGCGCGATGTACAACGGCGCGGCGGCTATGCGCATGATGCAGTGGTACCTGGTGGGCGTGGCCGTGGTGCTGCTCTGGTTCGTGGTGTCCAACGCGGTGTTCCGCGCGAAGCTGAAGGCGGGGCGGATCGAGCCGATCTCCGGCGCGCTGAAGGCCGAGTATGAGCGCGTGTGCGCCGAGCGCGGGGTGAAGCCCGTGCCGGTCTACTTCACCGATCCGCTGCCCAGCGCCTGCCTGGTGGGCGTGTTCAGGCCCTTCATCGCCCTGCCGCTGACCGCCAGGCCCGACGAGGCCATCTATGTGCTCACCCACGAGGTGTGCCACCGTCAGGCCCACGACAACCTCTGGGCCGTGGTGCGCATGCTCTGCTGCGGGCTGCACTGGTTCAATCCGCTGGTGTGGGCGGCCGCGTGGATGAGCCGCGCGGACTGCGAGCTGGCCTGCGACGAGCGCGTGATCGCGAGCATGGAGGATGCCCAGCGCCGTGCCTACGCCGGCGTGCTGGTGCTGGCGGCCTCGCGCCGGGCGACGCCGGGCCTGCTGACGGTGGCCACCGGGATGACCATGACGGGCCGCAGCCTGAAGCAGCGGGTGGACAGCATTCTCCGCTCGGGACGTGTGAAGCGCGGCCTGGCGCTGGCTTTCGCGGTGCTGGCCTCCATGTGCCTGATCGGGGCCTTCGCGACCTCCGAGGTCGCCAGGGTCTGGAGCATTCCCCTGGAGGAGATGGACGCCGACCTGCGGCGGGACTACACGGTGGACACCGAGCTGCTGGCGCACTATACGGAGGATCAGGAGGATCTGGATGCCTTTGCGCTGGGCCTCTGGGATTCCTCCTACCTGCGGGAGAACGCGGAGGCGCCCTTCGCGGTGCAGCGGCAGACCGGCGATCCGCGCTGGTGGATCATCGACAGGAGCGGCCTGCTCACCCTGGTCTACGATCAGCAGGGGCGCCTGCAGCACCTGATGAACGCGAAGAGCGGCTACGAGGACGGCGCGTGGATCTCCGGCGAGGTCGAGTCGCCGGTGGATTTCGTCGACTACGAGAAGCAGGTGGAGACCCTGCAGCACTTTGTGCGCGCCTTCGCCCCGCACCTCTGGCACGAGGGCATGCACTTCCCGCTGGTGGAGGAATACCGCAGGGGCAGCGACTACTTCGCCTATTACGTGATCGCCTACGACGGCTGGAACGCCGCGGGCACCATCGCCGAGGAGAAGCACATCGGCCAGATCGTGATGCAGCTGGCCCCCGTGCCCCGCGTGGTCATGTTCCTGGACAGCATGGAGGGTTCAAGCTACAGCGGCAACGGCTGATGCTTATCGATCATTGCAAGCGTTTCATTCAAGCCTGATTCAAAGCGAGGGGCGAAGGTTTCCAAAGGGCTCGTAGCGCCCGGAAAACTCCATGTTATGGAGTTTTCAGCGAAGAGCGGGCGGCAGCCCTGGACCGACCGCAAAGCCCTTTGGTCGCCGCCCGCAGGCAGCGAAATCCTGCTTGCCAAAGAAGGTGTATGAACATGAAAAAACATTGCGTCCTTGCACTCAGCCTGATGCTTCTGGCCCTGTGCCTGACCCCCGCCGCCCTGGCGGCCACCGACCGCGATGCCGCCGCCCGCCAATCCATGGAGAACGCCCTGACCGAGGTCTACGGCTACCTGGCCGAGGAGGCCCAGGCCTTCACCTACGAGGTGACCCCGGCGGACGGCGGCCTGCTGCGGGTCTCCGCGTGGCCGGAGAACCACCCGGACTGGGTCTACAGCGGCGAAACCCTGCCGGACCGACCCGGCCTGAACTGGGACACCTTCCGCTCGCCCTTCTCCGCCACGGGCCAGAACGACGCGCCTTACCCGGGCCAGAACGCGGTGATGGCGGGCCTGCGCCTGCTGCGGGAGGAGAGCTGGCTCCAGGGAAAAAACGCCGAGCAGCGCTCGTCCGTGGCGGATCGCTTCTATGAGGACGGCATCCGCCTGAGCACCGGCTTCCGCATGGCAATGGGGGATGCGGAAGCGTCCCCGGCCAACTTCGCGCACGAGTTCTTCGTCAGCTGCTACGGGCCGATGGTGGGCTGGAACAGCGCCCTCCGCGCCTGGCACGACGAGGTGATTACCTCCCTCGGCGAGGATCCCGCGGCCTTCAGCGGCATGCCGTCCCTCGGCGGCGCACACCGCTACCGCTACAACATGTCCCGGCAGGCCGAGGCGGAGACGAGTACGAATGTGCTGCCGGAGGACGTGCGCGCGCTGGAGCAGGAGCCGCGGCTGCAGGGCTGGCGCTTTGTCTGTGGCGCGGTGGCGGGGGAGAGCTTCCGCTCGGGCGACTCAATGATGGCTGTCTTCGAGCGGGACGGCGTGCGGCAGCTGGTGACGGGCCTGCGCACCGGGAACGACGGCGCCTGGGTCGTGTCCACGGCGGGCTCGGCCTGCCTGCTGCCGGAGGTGCCGGTGGACATCGTCTACAGCGGGGCCTATTTCCACATCCGCATGGCGGCGCGGGAGGACTGCCTGCTGACGATCCAGGCGAACGTGGCCGCTGCGAGGGTCGACGAGCAGCCCTGCGCGCGGCTGGAGCGTATCGAGATCGAGGATTACGGCACGGGCGAGCAGCTGCGGGTCTCGCAGGTCGGCGATGACTGGAGCTTTGTGCGCACGGCGGACGGGGTGCGGGAGTCCTTCGCGCTGGACTGCGCCTTGCCCTACTACCTCTCCCAGCTGGATGTGTCCGCCCTGCCGATGACGCGGGCGGACTGGCGCACCTGCGCCTGGGGCCGTCTGCCGAAGGGCACGGCGGTGGCCCGCGGGGCGCACCTGCGCGGGGAACACTCCTCCCACAGCCGTGACCTGGGCGTGCCCGCGACCGGCACGGCGATGGAGGTGCTGGAGACGGTTGACGGCACCGCCGCGCCCTGGTATCATGTGCGCATCGGCCGGCTCGAGGGCTGGATGAGCGGCAACTATGTGAGCGAGGGCGTCACGGAGTGGCTTCCGGCTGTGGCGCGTCTCAAGCGGGACATCAGCCTGAAGGAGAGCGCTGGGCTTCTGGGCTTTCTATCTGCCACGGTGGCGGAGCTTTCCGCCGGCACAGAGCTGTACGTGCCGCTGAAGCAGGGCGGCGACTGCTACGTCTGCGTGCCGCCAAACGGCCTGGCCTGGCCGATGCCCACCGAAGGCCTGTACGGCTACATCCCTGCGGACTGCCTGACGATCGTCAGCGACCCCGCCGCGCTGGTGTGGGCGGAATGAAAAGCCTTCCCCCTCCGGGGGAAGGTGGCATCGTCGCAGACGATGACGGATGAGGGTCTTCACGGGAAGCGGCTCTCGCAGCTGCTTCTTCACATCGCAGACCAACCCTAACAGAAAGAGGCAAGCCTATGATCCAGGTCACAGAAGCAGAATGGAAAATCATGGAGGTGCTGTGGGATCACGCCCCGCGCACCATGGCGGAGATCACCAAAACTCTGGAGCCGGAGACCGGCTGGACGCGCCACACGGTGATCACCCTGCTCAAGCGGATGCAGGAGAAGGGCGCGGTGGCGGTGGACGAGAGCGGCGAGGTGAAGCGCTATACGCCGCTGATCGGGCGCGAGGAGGCCACGGCGGACGAGCGGCGCAGGCTGACCCGGCGGGTGTTCGGCGGCGAGGCGTCCATGCTGGTCAGCAACCTGGTGGCCTCCGGCGATATGACGGTGGATGAGCTGCAGGCGCTGCTGGACAAGATTCGCCAGAGCTGAATATAAAAACATTTGTTTGCTTTTTCGCGAAGAAATCCGGGTGTTCCCCTTGCCAATCGGCGCGCTGTCTGCTACAATGGCTTTGCCAATTGGTCAGAAAGAAGGGATGCCCCATGGCGTCGAAGAAGAAGGAAACCGCCCAGCCCGTGCAGGGTCAGGGCGCGCAGATGGAAGATAAGCTGAAGGCGCTGGAGCACGCGCTGGCAGCGCTGGACAAGCAGTTTGGCAAGGGCTCTGTGATGAAGCTGGGCGAGAACCCCGCCATGCAGCAGGTGCCCGTGATCCCGACGGGGTGCATCACCCTGGACGCGGCGCTGGGCGTGGGCGGCATCCCGCGCGGCCGCATCGTGGAGGTCTTCGGCCCCGAGTCCTCCGGCAAGACCACCGTCGCCCTGCACATCGTGGCGGCGGCGCAGAAGCGCGGGGGTATCTGCGCCTTCGTGGACGCGGAGCACGCGCTGGATCCCGTCTATGCGCGCAAGCTGGGTGTCAACATTGACGAGCTGTACGTGTCCCAGCCGGACACCGGCGAGCAGGCGCTGGAGATTGTGGAGGCCCTGGTGCGCTCCGGCGCGCTGGATGTCATCGTCATCGACTCCGTGGCGGCCCTGGTACCCAAGCAGGAGATCGAGGGCGAGATGGGCGACACCTTCGTGGGCGTCCAGGCCCGCATGATGAGCCAGGCCCTGCGCAAGCTGACCGGCTCCATCAACAAGACCGGCTGCTGCGCCGTGTTCATCAACCAGCTGCGCGAGAAGATCGGCGTGATGTACGGCAACCCCGAGACCACGCCCGGCGGCCGCGCGCTGAAGTTCTACTCCTCCGTGCGCCTGGACGTGCGCCGCACCGAGCAGCTGAAGAACGGCAGCGAGGTCGTGGGCTACCACACCAAGGTGAAGGTGGTCAAGAACAAGGTGGCTCCGCCCTTCCGCGTGGCCGAGTTCGACATCATCTTTGGCGAGGGCATCAGCCGTGAGGGCACCCTGCTGGATATGGCGGTGGAGCGCGACATCATCCACAAGAGCGGCGCGTGGTTCTCCTACAAGGATCAGCGCATCGGCCAGGGCCGTGAGAACACCCGCCAGTACCTGGTGGAGCACCAGGACGTGACGGACGAGATCGAGGAGATCATCCGCGCCGAGCTGTTCAAAGACAACAAGGCCGCCGACGACGCCGTGAAGGTGGAGATGCCCGAGAACCCCGAACCGGAGGACACCGAGGAGGATCTGCTGAACCTGCTGGAGCAGGATGCCGGCGACGCGGAAGCGTAACATAAAAACCCCCGTCAGGGATCGCTCGATCAGCCTTCCTGATGGGGGTTTTTGCGCCTGACTTTGCCGTGCCGGGGTTACTCCTCGATGTTCTTGATCTTCCGCAGGCAGTCCGCGCAGATCAGCTGACCCTTGAAGGTCACGACGTCGCGCGCTTCGCCGCAGAAGATGCAGGAGGGGTGGTATTTCTTCAGGATGATGCTGTCGCCATCCACGAAAATCTCCAGGGTATCCTTGACGTCAATGTTCATCGTGCGGCGCAGCTCCACGGGCAGCACGATGCGCCCGAGAACGTCCACCTGCCGGACGATCCCGACTGATTTCATGTCTATCACCTATCCTTCCATGATTTGTTAGGCACGCATATATTTTACCTATTTCTCCTGGAATGTCAACCTTGCCGGAGACCGCGAAAACAGCCCGTTCAGAGGCGAAAAGATGGAAAAACTGGCAATTTTGCAGGAAAATGGACACACTTGCGCCGAGGCTGAAATGCGCTCGTATATGGGCTCTTGCAGGAATGGACACAGAATAACTGTGTCCGTCCTTGATTTGAGGCGGAAAATATGCTAAAATTCTGCCGAAAAAATTTTCTTTCATTTTATGTCCAAACGGAGGGGTTTTCGTGGCGACGGACCTGAAAGGCTGGGTGGAACAGGCGCGCGCGGCGCGGGGCCTGTCGCTGCAGCGGCTGAGCGAGACCCTGGGCTACACCAGCAAAACCTCGCTGGAGCGCATCATGAAGGAGCGCGTGCGCGAGCGTTCGCTGGAGACCTTCTACCGCCTGGCCCAGGAGCGGCTGAACCTGACGGAGGAGGAGCGCCGCACGCTGGCCCGGGCGGTGGAGGTCCGCCTGTTCGGCCTGGAGGCGAGCATCGCCAACCAGGTGCTGGACAACTTCCTGCACAATCCGGAGGCGGAGAGCGCCCCGTCGCCCGTGATCCTGGACACGTCGACCGGGGCGGAGGGGAGCCTCAGCAGCCGTTACAGCGGCTGGCAGGAGGTGAAGCTGACCCTTTTAGGCTGCGGCGAGCTGCCGATCTGGGACGAGCTGCGACGGCTGCTGGTGTCGGGCCGGGCGCAGGTGGAGCACTTTATGGCCTCCGGCGGCACGCCCCTGAACAGCGTTCGCTATTACGCCGTGCTCCAGGAGCTGATCTTCCTGCAGGGCTACAGCGCCTTCTCCCTGCGGGCGAAGCTGCCGGACGATGGGAGCATCTACCGCTCCAACATGCTCATCGCGGTAGGCAGGGCGGAGGACGGGAGCCCGGCGGCGGAGACGGTGCGCTTCCACGACGGGAAGGGCTTCGCGATCCCGCTGGCGGACGCGGCGGCCTACGAGCTGTACGTGGGCATCGACCGCTCGCTGTTTCAGCCCCTGATGGAGCCGGTGTTCAGTGCCCAGTGGGGCAGGGATGTGCTGGAGTCCATGCCGCTGCGGGCCGACTGGGAGAGGAGGCGCGCGCTCTTCATCCTGAAGCCCGACCTGCCCTTCCTGCAAATCCCATCGGAGATCCTGCTGACCCTGTGGCGCGAGGGCGTCGAGGCCGGCATGGATTTCCCCGACGTGCGAGGCCTGATCCACGAGCGGGAGGCCAACCTGCTGGGCAAGCGGGAGCCGACGGTGCTGATCCTCCGGCGGGACGCGATGGAGGCCTTCGCGCGCACGGGCCGCATGGTGGATCACTGGCCGGGCATACGCGCCTTCACCCTGCAGGAGCGGAGGCTCATCCTGCGCCGCGAGCTGCAGCAGATGCGCGAAAACCCGGCCTGCAGCATCTACTTCCTGCGCGGGGACGACATGCGGCCGGACAGGAGCTTCACGGTCTACGATCAGTTCGGCTTCGTGCTGACGCCGATCGCGGACGAGGCGGATCGCGGCGTGCTCCGCAGCGTGCTGGTCACCGACCCGAGCGTGGTGCGGATGATGGGCGACTACGTGTGCCAGCACCTGATCCGCGAGCATTGCCTGAGCCTCCCCGAGAGCCTGCGCGTCATGGAGCACATCGCCGAGATGTGCGGGGAAAAGGACTAACTATCTTCACACAAAGCGTTATGTACCAGCGGGCGGGCGAAGGGTTGTCAGGGGCGACCGCAAAGCCCCTGACCCGCGCCAGCAGGCGCGGAACCCTGCTGTCATGTGAGAAGAGCATAGATGAAACGCAACAGAAAACCCCGTTCGCCGTCTTCAGGACAGCGAACGGGGTTCCTTTGATTGGCAGTGGAAGGCGCCTCAGCCCTTCCGCACCGTGATCACCACATGCCGGTTCGGCTCCTCGCCCTCGGAGTGGGTTTCCACCAGCTCATTGGGCTGCAGCGCGCTGTGGATGATGCGGCGCTCGTAGGGATTCATGGCCTCCAGAGCCACGCGGCGGCCGCTCTTCACGGCGCGGTTGGCCATGCGGTTGGCCAGACGGATCAGGGTGTCCTCGCGCTTGGCGCGGTAGTTCTCGGTGTCCAGGGTCACGCGGGTGTAGCCCTCCTGGCCGCGGTTGATCCGCAGGCTGGTCAGGTACTGCAGGGCGTCCAGCGTCTCGCCGCGGCGACCGATCAGGATGCCCAGGGTGTCGCCGGTCATGTAGCCGAACACGTTGCCCTCGGGGTCGGTGCCCATGGCGATGGCCACGTCCACGCCCATCAGGTGGGTCAGCTCCTGCAGGAAGGCCTTGGCGCGGCCCGCGGCGGACTCGGCGTCCAGCTCCTCGTCCGGGATCATGGTGACCTCGGGCTTCTCCAGGGGCTTCACGTCGATCTGCTTGGGCGGCAGGGGCTTGGCAGCCTGGGGAGCCCCCTCCTCGGCGCCGTCCTCGGCCACGGGGGCCTCGGCGGCGGGCTTGCGGGGCTTGCGGCTGCGGCTGCGGGAACGGCGGCGGGGCTCAGCGGCCTTTTCGGCCTCGGTCTCGGCCTGCTCAGCGGCGGGCTCGACGGCAGCGGCGGCCTCCTCGGCGGGCGCTTCCACGGCCTCGGCCTCGGGGGCTTCGGCGGCCTTGCGGGCGGGGTTGGTGCGGCGCACGGGCTCGGGACGGCGCTTGCGGCCTTCGCCCTCGGCCTTCTCGGCCTTGTCCGCCTTGTCGGCTTTCTCGGGCTTGTCAGCCTTCACGCTCTCGCGATTTTCCGGACGCTCGGGCTTCGGCTTGCGCTCGCTCTCGGCGCGGGGAGCCTTCTCGGGCTTCTTGTCGCTGAGCAGGGACATGACGTCCAGCTCGTCCTCCGCGGCGGCGGAGGAGGTGCCCTTGAGGGTCACGCGCACCTTGGCCAGGCGGGAGCCGAACAGGCCGAAGAGGCCCTTGCTGCCCTCGTCCAGCACTTCAATGTCCACATCGCTGATGGAAGCGTCCAGCTGCTGCAGCGCCTGCTCGACCGCTTCCTCGCGCGTCTTCGCGCTGATTTCAACACTGTTCATTTGATACTGCCCTCCCCGGCAACGGCGGCCTTTTTGGCGTCCTTCTGGTCAAGATACTTGTTGATGCCCCAGGTCTGCACCATCATGATGAGGTTGGCGGTGACCCAGTATAGGGCGAACGCGCCGTTGTAGCTTGCGCAGATGTAGAGCGAGAAGAGGGGGAAGAACCACTTCATGAAGTTCATGGTGCCCTGGCCGCTCTGCTGGCCCTGCTGGGCGGTGGGCTGCTGGGGCGTGATGGCCGTCATGGCAAACTGGGACACGGCGGAGAGGATCGGCAGCAGGAAATAGCCGTTGTAGTTCTGCATGATGGACAGGTTGAAGCCCAGGAAGCTGAAGGTCCAGCCGGGCATGGGGTTGGCGTTGGCCAGGTACACGGGCGTCTGAGCCAGCACGCTGTAGATCTGCTGCACGGTGGGCAGCAGGGCGTTGCCGGTGAAGCTCTCAGCCGTCAGCGCGGACAGCTCGCCGGGCAGGGTCGCGATGACCTCGGGCGTGAAGTACTTGGTCCACACGTCGCCGCCGATCATGCGCAGGCTGTCCAGGTTGGGCAGCACGGCGGAGAAGGGGGAGTCGGGCATCCAGATGTTCTTCACCCAGAGCCAGCCCTCCATGGGCGGCATGGTGTTGCCGCCCTCCTGCAGGATGCCGAGCACCTGCTGCACCAGCTGCTGGTTGGCTACGTCGCGCATGGCGTTCCACATCAGGATCAGGATCGGGTAGCTCAGCAGCAGGGGCAGGCAGCCGCTCAGGGGGCTCACGCCCTCCTGCTTGTACAGTTCGCCCATCTTGCGGTTGAGCTTTTCGGGGTCCTTGCTGTAGCGGTTCTGCAGCTCCTGGATCTTGGGCTGCACCAGGGTCATCTTCCGCATGCTGACGCGGCTGCGCCAGTCAAAGGGCATCAGGATCAGGCGGACGAGAAGGGTAAAGATCATGATCGACCAGCCGTAGTTGCCGATCACCGAGTAGATACCCTCCACAATGGTCGAGAAGAAAGCCATGTCGGTATCATTCCCTCCTTAGGGCGGTACAGGGGTCTTCCGGAACTGGATCGTAGCCGCCCTTGCACAGCGGGTGGCAGCGGCAGATGCGCCGGGCAGCCATGAGCCCGCCCTTGCTCGCGCCGTACCGCTGGATGGCGGTCTGGGCGTACTCGGAGCAGGTGGGCACAAAGCGGCAGGTGGGCTGACGCTTGCGCGCGCTGAGGTGGCGGCGGTAGAGGCGGATCATCCATAAAAGGAAACGCTGCATAGCGCGACTCCCTTTCTCAGGCTCTCAGGACTCTCTCTTTCATCGATTCGACGGCAGCGGGGATTCCGCGCCTGCGGGCGCGGGCAAAGGGCTTTCCGATCGCCCTTTGCAAACCTTCGGGCGCAACTCTCCGTTGAAAAATTGAGTCAGTCTTCTTCATTCCCATCCCGCAGGGCGTCCTGCCGGGTCAGCAGGGTGCGGGTCTGCTTCTGAAGGTTCTGAAAGGTGGCTTTTGCGGCTGACGGTCTGGCGATGACGACATACAGGCCGTTTTTCACGTCCCCCAGGAAGGGCCGGAAGCATTCGCGCAGGCGGCGCTTGACCAGGTTGCGGGTCACGGCGTTGCCCACCTTCTTGCTGACGGAAAAACCGACCTTCACCCCGCGCCCTTTTGCGCGCAGGAGAACCAGATCGCGGCAGGATACGCTCTTTCCGCGGTGATACACGTACTGGAACGCCCTGTTTTTTTGCAGCCGATAACGTCTCTCCATGGATGAACTCCTCCCGCGGAGTCCGGAAACTCTCCGCGGTTTGCTGGGGTTTTATCGGAAAAGCCCGTTCCTGCAATGGGGCAGTTGCGTCCACTGCGGGAACGGGCTTTCTCCACACACGTGCGCTTCCCTGCGGAAGCTGCGTGAGGCACGGCGTCAAACAGCCGCGCAAGTCAGATAGCGCTGCGCTGTCTCACCGGGGAACCTCTCCGATCCTTCAGGATCAGACGGTCAGTTCCTTGCGGCCACGGCGGCGGCGGGCAGCCAGCACACGGCGGCCATTGCGGGTGGACATGCGGGCACGGAAGCCGTGCACCTTGCTGCGCTGACGCTTCTTGGGCTGATAGGTACGGAACATGCTAACACTCCTCTGCAAAGATCCTCAACCGGCAGTGATGCCGGAATGGTTTTTTCAGCATCTTTTGCAGTTTATCAAAGAACCGGGGGATTGTCAAGGCTTTTGCGCGGCGTTTTCGGTCTTGCCGCTTTTGGCAACGCAATTGTAACACTTTTGACACGGTACGCGGGGTGCGCTCTGCCCGAGCGACGCTCAGTCGGGCTGCATAGCCTTCTCCGGGACTGCGCGGCGATGGCTGTTTCTGCTTGACAATAGGCCGGAAAGGGCATAAACTATAGGATAGGAGTCATCCGCTCTTTTGGGCGTGCGCGCAGGCCGGCAAAAGCCGGCAGGCGGCCCGCGGGGCGGTGAAAAACCAGGCTCCGCATGCTGCGCGGGCACTCCGCGCTGGGAGGTCTCGGGAATGACAAAGAAGAAGACAGGCATTCTGATCGCCGTCGCCGTGGTGGTGATCGCCCTGGTGCTGCTGCTGACCCAGGTGATTCTGCCCAACAACCGGTATAACGCGGCGGAAAAGCTCCTGCAGGAGGGCAAGTACCAGGAGGCGTCCGAAGCCTTTGCCGCCCTGGGCGGCTACAAGGACGCCGCTTCCCGCGTGGCGGAGCCGTACCTGCTCCAGGGTGAAAAGCTGCTGGCGGAGGGCAAGTTCGCCGAGGCTTTGGAGGCCCTGGGCAAGGCGGGGGATGCCGCGAAGACCCGCGAGGCCGTGCGGGCTGCCGCTGAAAAGCTGCAGGCCGCCGGCGAGGACGCCCAGGCGGTGGAGCTGCTGAAGCTGGCGGGCGAGACCGAGCTGGCCAACGCGGCGCTCAAGGCCCAGGCGGACAAGCTGCTGGCCGCGTCCGATTATGACGCAGCGGCGGCGATCTATGAGAGCCTGGAGCTGAAGGACGAGGCCAAGCAGGCCTGGGTGGCCAAGGCGGAGGCGCTGATGGCCGAGGGCAAGCTGGACGAGGCGGCGGAGCTCTTCGCGTCCTACGGCAGCGAGGAGCAGATTGCCGCGGTGAAGCAGGCCCAGGCCGAGGCCCTGATGGCCAACGAG
Organism: uncultured Eubacteriales bacterium; assembly: GCA_902790495.1. Classification (GTDB taxonomy): domain Bacteria; phylum Bacillota; class Clostridia; order Christensenellales; family Aristaeellaceae; genus RUG11272. The sequence goes on along the minus strand of CADASK010000010.1, from coordinate 5,962 downwards.
GCCTACGACGAGGCCGCCGCGCTGTACAGGGAGCTGGGCCAGGACGAGGGCGTGGCGAGCGCCCTGCGCGCCAAGGCCGGGCTTCTGCTCTCCGATGGCAAGTATGCGGAGGCTGTGGAAATCTATCAGCAGGCCGGCGCGGACGAGCAGGCTGCCGCCGCGATGCGCGCGGAGGCCGGAAAGCTCTTTGACGCGGAGCGCTTCGACGAGGCGGCCGTGCTTTACGCCGCCGTGGGCGACGAGGCCGAGGCCCGCCAGGCTGGTCTGGCCCAGGCGGAGACGCTGATGGCCAAGGGCGATTATGAGAAGGCCGTCGACCTGTACGCGGCGAACGGCGAGGAGGACCTGGCCAAGGCCGCCCAGGAGGCGGTGGTGGACAGCCTGCTGGCCGCCGGCGACACCGCGAAGGCCCGGGAGGCCGCCGCCAACTACGGCATGGGCGAGCAGACGCTGAAGGCCATCCGCAAGGCCGAGGGCGACGCCCTGCAGGCCGCGGGCAAGCTGGACGAGGCCATCGCCGCCTACCGCGAGGCAGCGGACGAGGCCGCCCTGCAGGCCGCTCAGGCAGTCAAGGGCGAGCAGCTGCTGGCCGAGGGCAAGGTGGAGGAAGCCATCACCCTGCTCAAGGAGACGGGAACCGCGGGCGCGGGCGCGCTCGTGCAGGCCTACATCACCCAGGGCGACGGCATGAAGACCGCCGGCAAGCTGGATGAGGCCATCGCGGCCTACAGCGCCGCGGGCGACGCCGCGAAGGCCAAGCTGGCCGACACCTGGGAGGCCAAGGGCGACGCGCTGGTAGCGGACGGCAAGTTCGACGAGGCTGTCACCGCCTACGCCGAGGCCGGCGAGCAGGCCGCTGAGAAGATCGGCGACGCCCTCCACGCGAAGGCGGACGCCCTGCTGACCACCGGGGCCTATGACGAAGCCATCGCCGCCCTGGAGCAGGCGGGCGACACGGGCCGGGCGGAGGCTGTCCGCATCGCCAAGGGCGAAGCGCTGCAGGCCGCCGGCAAATATGATGAAGCGATCGAGGTGTTCCAGGGCATTGGCGAAGCGGCGGAGGGCCGCGTGACCGCTGCGCTGCGCGCCAAGGGCGAGGCCCTGCAGGCCGACGGCAAGTACGACGAGGCCGTGGCCGTGTTCCAGCAGATCGGCGAGACGGCCCAGGCGGACGTGAACGAAGCCTACGCCGACAAGGCCGAGGCGCTGCTCAAGGCGGGCCAGTACGACGAGGCCGCCAAGGCCTTCACCGCCGCCGGGGACAAGAAGAGCGCAGCGGAGGCGGTGGCCGACAAGGGCATCGCCCTGGCCGCGGACGGCAAGTATGACGAGGCCATCGAGGCCCTGAACAGCGTCAGCGGGGAGGCCGAGAACGTGGCCGACAAGCTGGCGGAGGTCTGGAAGGCCAAGGGCAACGCGCTCCTGGCGGACGGCAAGTATGACGAGGCCGCGGAGGCCTACCGCCAGGTAGGCGAGGACGCCGCCAGCAGCGTGATGCAGGCCTACCAGAGCAAGGCGGATTCCCTGCTGGGCGAGGGCAAGTATGACGAAGCCATCGCGACCCTGTCCGAGGCGGGCGACGCCGCGGCGGAGAAGCTGATCGACGCGTGGAAGGCCAAGGGCGAGGCGCTCCTGAGCGAGGGCAAGATCGACGAGGCCATCGAAGCGCTGAAGACCGCCGGCAAGCAGGCCCAGGACAAGCTGACCGAGGCCGTGACCGCCAAGGCGGACACCCTGCTGACGGGCGGCAAGGCCGCGGACGCGCTGGCCTCCCTGAAGGATGCCGGCGAGGATGTGCAGGAGAAGCTGACCGACGCCTACCGCGCGGTGGCGGACGCGGCCGCCGCGGCCGGCGACCATGACACGGCCATCCAGGCGCTGCAAGCGGCCGGAGCCAAGGCGGAGGAGATCGCCGCCGCCGTGACCAGCAAGGGCACCTCCCTGCTGAGTGAGGGCAAGATTGACGAGGCCATCAGCGCCTTTGAGCAGGCGGGCGAGCAGGCCGTCGAGCAGATCAAGGAGGCCTACACCCAGAAGGGCGTCTCCCTGCTGACCGAGGGCAAGATCGACGAGGCCATCAGCGCCTTCGAGCAGGCGGGCGAGCTGGCCGTCGAGGAGATCAAGACCGCCTACACCCAGAAGGGCGCTTCCCTGCTGGACGCGGGCAAGTACGACGAGGCCATCGCCGCCTTCGAGCAGGCCGGCGAGCAGGCCGTCGACAAGATCAAGGAAGCCTACAGCCAGAAGGGCGCGACCCTGCTGACTGAGGGCAAGATTGACGAGGCCATCGACGCCTTCAAGGAGGCGGGCGAGCAGGCCGTCGACCAGGTCAAGGAGGCCTATGCCCAGAAGGGCACGGCTCTGCTGGACCAGGGCAAGTTTGACGAGGCCATCACCTCCTTCAAGGAGGCGGGCGAGAGCGCGATTGAGAAGCTGAACGAGGCGCTGACCCAGAAGGGCGATTCCCTGCTGAGCGAGGGCAAGTTCGACGAGGCGATTGCCTCCTTCAAGGAAATCGGCGAGAACGCCATTGAAAAGGTGAACGCGGCGCTGACGCAGAAGGGCGATTCCCTGCTGGAGGCCGGCAAGTTTGACGAGGCCATCAACTCCTTCAAGGAAGCGGGTGCGAGCGCCATCGAAAAGGTGAACGCCGCGCTGACGCAGAAGGGCGACTCCCTGCTGAATGCGGGCAAGTTCGACGAGGCGATTGCTTCCTTCAAGGAAGCCGGCGAGAGCGCCATTGAAAAGGTGAACGCCGCGCTGACCCAGAAGGGCGACTCCCTGCTGGAAGCCGGCAAGTTTGACGAAGCCATCAACTCCTTCAAGGAAGCGGGCGAGAGTGCCATCGAGAAGGTCAACGCTGCGCTGACGCAGAAGGGCGACTCCCTGCTGGAAGCTGGCAAGTTTGACGAGGCCATCAACTCCTTCAAGGAAGCGGGCGCGAGCGCCATTGAAAAGGTGAACGCTGCGCTGACGCAGAAGGGCGACTCCCTGCTGAGCGCCGGCAAGTTTGACGAAGCCATCGCTTCCTTCAAGGAAGCCGGAGAGGGTGCCATCGCCAAGCTGAACGAGGCGCTGACGCAGAAGGGTGACTCCCTGCTGAGCGCGGGCAAGTTTGACGAAGCCATCAATTCCTTCAAGGAAGCCGGAGAAGGCGCTATCGCCAAGCTGAACGAGGCGCTGACGCAGAAGGGCGAGTCCCTGCTGAATGCGGGCAAGTTCGACGAAGCGATTGCTTCCTTCAAGGAAGCCGGCGAGAGCGCGATTGAAAAGGTGAACGCCGCGCTGACGCAGAAGGGCGATTCCCTGCTGAGCGCCGGCAAATTTGACGAAGCCATCAATTCCTTCAAGGAAGCCGGAGAGGGTGCTATCGCCAAGCTGAACGAGGCGCTGACGCAGAAGGGCGACTCCCTGCTGGAAGCCGGTAAGTTTGACGAGGCCATCAACTCCTTCAAGGAAGCCGGAGAAGGCGCTATCGCCAAGCTGAACGAGGCGCTGACCCAGAAGGGCGATTCCCTGCTGAGCGCGGGCAAGTTTGACGAAGCGATTGCCTCCTTCAAGGAAGCCGGAGAAGGCGCGATCGAAAAGCTGCAGGACGCCTTCGACCAGAAGGGCCTGTCGCTGCTGAAGGACGGCAAGTTCGACGAGGCCATCGAGGACCTGAAACAAGCCGGCGAGGGTGCCCTCGAGCACCTGCAGGACGCCTTCGACCAGAAGGGCCTGTCGCTGCTGAAGGACGGCAAGTTTGACGAAGCCATCGAGGCCCTGAAGCAGGCCGGCGAGGGCGCCGTCGAGCACCTGCAGAACGCCTTCGACCAGAAGGGCCTGTCGCTGCTGAAGGACGGCAAGTTCGACGAGGCCATCGAGGCCCTGAAGCAGGCTGGCGAGGGTGCCGTCGAGCACCTGCAGGACGCCTTCGACCAGAAGGGGCTGTCCCTGCTGAAGGACGGCAAGTTTGACGAGGCCATCGAGGCCCTGAAGCAGGCCGGCGAAAAGGCGGCCGCTCACCTGAAGGATGCCTTCGACCAGAAGGGCACGGCCCTGCTGGATGCGGGCAGGATTGACGAGGCCATCGAGGCCTATGAGCAGGGTGGGGATGTGTCGGCGGACAATCTGCTGAGCGCCTATCTAGCCAAGGGCCTGCAGCTGCTGGACAACAACGAGTACGACGCCGCCCTCGAGGCCCTCAGCCACGCGGGCGACAAGGGCGTGGAGGCCGCCAAGTCGGTGCACTACGCGAAAGCGGACAGCCTGGCGGCCCAGGGTCTGCTGGAGGAGGCCGGCGCGGAGTACGACCTGGCCGGCGACTACGGCGACGCGGCCCAGAAGCGCGACAAGACCTACCTCACCCGGGTGGACGACCTGCGCGCGGCGCACCGCTTCGACGAGGCCGCCGCCCTCTACGCCCAGATGCACAGCCACGAGGGCGAGACGATCCACTATCCGGGCCAGACCGACATGATGCTGGCCAACCGCCGCCTGAGCTTCGGCGTCGGCGCGGAGATCACCTTCGGCCATCAGACCAACGGCGACCCCATCACCTGGACGGTCATCTGCCAGAAGGACGGCCGCTACGCGCTGCTGCTGAGCAAGGAGCTGCTGGCGCCCCAGCGCTACGCCGCCCGCAAGGACGCCGCGCCGGTGTCCTGGAAGACCTCGGCTCTGCGCAATTGGCTCAACGGCGAGTTCCTGAAGACGGCCTTCACCACCACCGAGCAGCGGGCGATCTGTGAGTGGAAGCTCAACACCCGCCAGAGCAGCCGCAGCAATTACATGGACGAGACCGCTGACCGGGTCTTCGTGCTGAGCACCGACGAGGTGGACAGCCTGCTGAACAGCGAGGAGCTGCGCCAGGCCGCCCTGGCCTCCTCGGCCGTGGGCAGCGGTGTGATGCAGGATGCCGAGGGCCATGCCTGGTGGTGGCTGCGCACCCCCGCCCGCGCGGACGGACAGGCCGAGGCCGTGAGCACCTCCGGCGGCATCAGCGCCCGCGACGCCTACACGCCCTACGCCTGTGTGCGTCCGGCGATCTGGGTGGATCTGTTTGACGATCAGTTCTGATATCCTGACAAGGCATCTCGCTCCGCATGGGGAACGCTTCTCATGCGGAGCGTTTTATATACTTTTACACAACGGATGCTTGACAAGTGTGTATCATTGTGTATAATTTATGCTGACGGAGGTGCTGATTGTATGAACCAACGTCAGATGACTGTGGACGATCTTGAACAGAATGGGTTCGAGCGGAAGCGTGAAGGAAAGAAACACACGATCTACTGGAACCCGAAAACTGGCCAGACCATCCCGGTCAAGCGCCATGATTTCGATGAGAATGACCGGCGCTACATCCTCAAAGAGGCAGGAATCAAAAAGTGACCTGCCCGCTCCGGGAGGAGCAAGGTCTCCTTCCGGAGTTTCCTGAGAAAGAAGGAGGAAGAAACGATGAGAAAAGTGTATCCTGCGCTTCTCACACCTACAGAATCCGGGGGTTATTTGATCAGAGTGCCGGACGTGAACGGCTGCATCACGACGGGCAAAACGATCGAAGAGGCTCTGGACAACATTCGTGACGCCCTCGCCGGCTGTCTGTGCGTGCTGGAGGACGTCGGTCAGCCGCTCCCGGAAGCGTCGGCTCCAGCGGCGATCGCAGACGGACAGTCAACCGTTGTGCTGGTGGATGTTGATCTGCTTGAGTATCGCAAGGAAACGGATACGAAGGCTGTTCGGAAGAACGTATCCATGCCGGCGTGGCTGTCTTATATGGCCGACAAGCGTGGTGTGAACTGTTCCCAGCTGCTGCAGGAAGCGCTCAAAAAAGAACTGCAGCTGGCATGAGAGGATGACAAAGAGTGAGCCGCCCCAGCCCTGATATGCTCCCCCTGAAGTAGACACTGGAAAAATACAAACCAGTGTTATTCAGGGGGAGTTTTAATGTCAATGAAAGCGAAATACACAGTAGAGG
>CADASK010000009.1:38696-42760 GCA_902790495.1 uncultured Eubacteriales bacterium | reverse complement strand
TTGCCAAGCGTTTAGCTTATGGGTACCGTGACAACCTCTTCTTCTTTACGCTCGTCAGGTTCCTTTCGATTCGTTTCCCTAACTTTTCGTGAAGAACCTCGTTTTTTTCTGTACAGGGCTTGCGGCAAGGTTCTTCTTATGCTATGGTATGCAGGCGCGTGATGCAGCATCTGTGCATTGCGCCGACCCTACGCCGCCTGCCGTCTGACAGACGATTTCTTGCTGGAGATGGCTTTATGATGACGAAAGACCTGCGCGAAAACAAGACCCTGACCGCGATTGTGATGAACATGCTTCTGGCTGCCCTCAGCCTGTTCGTCAACGGCTTCGGCGTCTACCTGACGATCCAGGCCAACCTGGGCGCCGCGCCCTGGGATGTGCTCAACCTCGGCCTGTCCAAATCCCTGGGCATCCTCTACGGCAACGCATCCATCGCCGTGTCCCTCACCATCCTGCTGATCGACATCCTGATGCGTGAGCCCATCGGCATCGCCATGTTCATCGATTCCATCGTGGTGGGCAAGTCCGTCGATTTCTTCAACTCGCTCCACGCGGTGCCGCTGTGCGCGTCGCCGCTCACCGGCATCCCGACGATGATCGCCGGCCTCTTCATCCTGGCCTACACCCAGTACGCCTACATGATCGCGTCCCTCGGCTGCGGGCCCCGCGACACCCTGCTGGTCGGCCTGTCCAGGCGGGCGCCCCGTGTGCCCATCGGCGCGGTCAGCATCGCCCTGCTCTCCGCCGCGACCCTCGTCGGCTGGCTGCTGGGCGGCCCCGTCGGCATCGGCACGCTGATCTGCGCCTTCGCGTCCGGCCCGGTGATGCAGTTTGCCTTCCGCACGGTGGGCTTTGACGCGACCCACGTGCGGCATCAGCGTCTCAGCGAATCGCTGAAGGTGGTGCTCTCCAAAGCCTGATCAGATCTGCCTTCGTTTCAGTCGTCCTCGATCTCGTAGCCCAGCACGTCCGCGATGGCCTGATCCGGGTGCTGCAGGAAGCGCAGGGTGGTGCGGTAGTGGCTCGTCTCCCGGAAGGGAACGCTCGCCACGCCCTCCTCCGTCAGCTGATAGATCTCCGCGTCCGGGAAGGTGAGGAGCATCGGCGAGTGGGTCGAGATGACAAACTGCGAGTCCCGCTCCACCAGCTCGGCGATGCGGCGGATGAGCCGGATGATGCCCGTCGGCGAGAGCGCGGCCTCCGGCTCGTCCAGGATGTAAAGCCCCCGTCCCTTGAAGCGCTTTTCCACCAGCGTCAGGAAGCTCTCGCCGTGGGACTGGCGGTGCAGGGACTGATCGCCGTAGCCGGCCTCCACGCCGAGGTCATCGATGGCGGTGGCCACGTTGTAAAAGCTCTCGGCCCGCAGGAAATAGCCGTCCCGCGGATAGGCCGCGCCGCGCACCACCTTCACGTAGCTGTGCAGCTCGGAATGGGTCGCAGCGGTGGAAAAGCTGAAATGCCTGGAGCCGCCCTCGGGGTTGAACCGCTGGGAGACCGCCAGCGCCTCGATGAGCGTGGATTTGCCCGCGCCGTTCTCCCCGACCAGGAAGGTCACCGGGCGGTGAAAGACGAGGCCCGGCCCCTCCAGCGCGCGGACGGCCGGCAGAGCGCTCAGGTAGCTGTCCGCGGGCAGTCTCTCCATCAGCGCCATGCTCCGGATGTACAAGTCGCGCAGCATTTTTTCCCGCCTCCTTGTTCCTGTCCTCTACCGGCATGATAGCACAAAGGCTTTTTCCCGGCAACCGTTACGCCGAAAAGCCGCGCGGCCTGCCTCAACTTTTTTACAGATTGATGAAGTTTTCGTGCTCCCCTTGTTTCCATCCTGAGAATAAGTTATAATAGCCGGGACAAAGGTCAAGAAAGGAGCTTACTCAACATGATTTTTGAAAAACTGCTGGGCGTGACCTCAGCTTTTGCCGAAACCGCAGGTGACGCCGCTGCAGCCGCTGCTGCCACGGGCGATGCCGCCGCCGCGCCGGAGATGTCCCCTGTGGCCGGTCTGATCTCTACCTTCGTCCCCATGATCCTCATCTTTGTGGTGTTTTATTTCATGCTGATCCGTCCCCAGCGCAAGAAGGACAAGCAGGTCAAGGCCATGCTGGACGCGCTGAAGGTGACCGACCGCATCTGCACCATCGGCGGCATCTACGGCACCGTCACCGGCATCAAGGACGATGTCATCACCCTGGCCGTGGGCCGTCAGAACATGGAGATGAAGGTTGCCCGCTGGGCCATCCGCTCCGTGGAAGAGGTCTCCATCGAGAACGACGCCGAGGCGCTGAACTGAAAACGCATCATCAACCGGACATTTTGGTGTCCGGTTTTTTCTGTAACGGCCCATAAGCGAGGAGGAAAGCCATGCTGTTCATCGGTATCTGCGGAGCCAGCGGAAGCGGAAAGTCTACCCTGGCGGAATCCCTTCAGGCGCGTCTGGGCGCACACTGCTTTGTGCTGCAGCAGGACGCCTACTACCGCGATCATCCGAACCTCACCCTGGAGGAACGCAAGCTGCTCAACTACGACGAGCCGGAAATCTTCGACCATGACCTCCTCCTGAGCGACATCCAGACCCTGATGAACAATCAGCCCATCACCAGGAAAAAGTACGACTACGCCATCCACCGCCGGGCGGACACGGACGACATGATCTGGCCCCGCGACGTGCTGATCCTCGAGGGCATCCACTGCTTCCACGACGAGCGCCTGCGGAACATGATGTACCTCAAGCTCTACATGAACGTGGAGCCCGACATCTGCCTGCTGCGCCGCATCCACCGCGACATCAAGGACCGCGGCCGCGATATCGACGGCATCGGCATGCAGTACCTCACCACCGTGAAGCCGATGTACGACCGCTACATCCGCAACTACGTGGCCTACGCGGACGTGATCGTCGCCGGCGGCGGGCGCAACGCCAGGATTGTGGACATCCTCGCGGGCTATGTGCAGGATGAGCTGAGCAAGAAGCCCGGGCACGTGTGAGCTGAAAGCTGTGCTGGTTTCATGCGCCGCAGGCCGGCGAGAAGGGTGTGAAAGCGCCTTCCCCGCCGGCTGCGGCTTTTCCGAAACATCAGCTTCATCTAATTGCAATCATTTTGCAAATAGAAGTTCACATCTTTTGCACGGAAACGGATTGACACACCTCTGAATTCGTGCTATAATCATTCACTGTCAGCGGAAACATCCGGACGGATGGGAACGCGGACGAGCGCTGATCCCGGAGCATCCACCACAGATGCCGGTTCCGCAGTTTGCGCCTGTAGCTCAGTTGGATAGAGCAACAGCCTTCTAAGCTGTGGGTCGGGGGTTCGAGACCCTCCAGGCGCGCCAATGATGGTGGGTATAGTTCAGTGGTAGAGCGTCAGATTGTGGCTCTGAATGGCGTGGGTTCGAGTCCCACTACTCACCCCATTTTCTTTCCCTGGTCTGCCGTTGGAAACGGCGTGGATACAAACCTGCGTTGGGGTGTGGCCAAGTGGCAAGGCAAGGGACTTTGACTCCCTGATTCGCAGGTTCGAGTCCTGCCACCCCAGCATGTATGACCCATTAGCTCAGTTGGCAGAGCACTTGACTTTTAATCAAGGTGTCTGGAGTTCGAATCTCCAATGGGTCATTCCCATCTGCCTCTGACCATCAGATGCGGGCGTGGCGGAATGGCAGACGCGCCAGACTTAGGATCTGGTGTAGAGATACGTAAGAGTTCGAGTCTCTTCGTCCGCACTCAAACACACCCGCAAGCATCCTTATGCGGTAGTAGCTCAGTTGGTAGAGCGCCACCTTGCCAAGGTGGAGGTCGCGAGTCCGAGCCTCGTCTACCGCTCCATTTCTTTTTGCGGGTGTAGCTCAATGGTAGAGCCCCAGCCTTCCAAGCTGGTTACGTGGGTTCGATTCCCATCACCCGCTCCAGAGGCAAAGCAGCGCTGTGTTGAAACACGGTGCTTTTTTTGTGCTTCATGGCTGTTTTTCTTTCCCAGCGGATTGCAAAGACGGTGGAAGTTGGAGTATAATAGGAGTGCTTGGAGGTGCGTCATGTTCACAGGCTTTCCGCCGGAGACCGACCAGTA
>CADASK010000009.1:0-38678 GCA_902790495.1 uncultured Eubacteriales bacterium | reverse complement strand
CCGTTTTACGCCTTCATCACCGATATACTGCCCGTCCTGACGGAGATCGACCCGCAGATGGAGCAGCGGCCCTACAAATCCCTGGCGCGCATCCGCCGCGACACCCGCTTCACCAAGGACAAGACGCCCTACCGGGATCACCTCTGGGTCTGGTTTCACCGGGCCGGCGAGCCCCGGGAGGATTCCCTCGGCTTCTGGTTCGAGTTCGGCCTGTCCTCGCTGAGCTGGGGCCTGGGCACCTGGGGCGACTGCAAGCCGATGATGGAGCTGTTCCGCCGGGAGATTGCCGCGCACCCGGAGCGCGTGTCGGGCATCATCCACAGCTGCGGCCTGCCGGAGCGCCACCTGATGACCTTCGGGGACAACTGGAAGCGCATGGAGGTGCCGCCCAGCGTGCCGGAGCACCTGCGCAGCTGGTACACAGCCAAGCACATCGGGATCGAGCAGACCCGGCCTGACCGGGGCGCTGTCCGCAGCGACAAGCTGCTGAAGCTGGTCAGCGCGGATTACAGGGCACTCTCCCCCATCTATAAGCTCTTGATCGGCTTCGCGGACGACGCGCGGGCCTGAATGTACCCCCTCAGTGTATCATCTACCATGAAAAAGGGAGATCAGTATGGATTGGAAAAAGCTCATCAGCGGCAGTGACGTGCGCGGCGTAGCCTACGGCGAGCACCCGACTCTGACACCCGACATCGCCCGGGCCCTCGGCTTCGCCTTCGCCAGGTACGTGGCCGAGAAGAACGGCAAGACCCCCAGCCAGATCACCATCGCGCTGGGCAGGGACAGCCGTCTGACCGGCCCGGCCCTGCTCAAGGCCACCGCGGAAGGCGTGTCCGCCTCCGGCGCGGCGGTGGAGGAATACGGTCTGTGCACCACGCCCGCCATGTTCATGGCGACCATCACCCCCGGTTTTGAGCCGGACGGCTCCGTGATGATCACCGCGAGCCATCAGCCGATGGACCGCAACGGCCTGAAGTTCATCACGGCCCAGGGTGGCCTCAGTTCCAAGGAGGTGCTGGGCCTGTTGGAGGCAGCGCAGAGCGTCTCCGAGGAGAGCCTGGCCATCGCCGGGCCCATCCGCCAACGCCCCTTCCTGCCCACCTACATGGAGCAGCTGGCCAACCGCATCCGGCGCGGCCTGGACACCGACATTGAGAAGCCGCTGCTGGGTCTGCACGTCGTGGTGGATGCCGGCAACGGCGCGGGCGGCTTCTACGCCGAGCTGATGGAGAGCCTCGGCGCGTGGATCGAGGGCAGCCAGTTCCTCGAGCCGGACGGCCATTTCCCGAACCATATCCCCAACCCGGAGGATCCCACCGCCATGGCCTCCATCACCGGCGCGGTGACCAGGGCCCAGGCCGACCTCGGCGTGATCTTCGACGCCGACTGCGACCGTGCGGCCGTGGTGGACGCGGACGGCAAGGCCATCAACCGCAACCGACTCATCGCGCTGATGGCGGCCATCCTGCTGGATGAGCAGCCCGGCCAGACCATCGTGACCGACTCCGTCACCTCCTCCGGCCTGCGCAAGTTCATCAACGACTGGGGCGGCGAGCACTATCGCTACAAGCGCGGCTACCGCAACGTGATCGACGAGGCCATCCGCCTCAACGAGGAGGGCATCGACTGCCCCTTGGCCATTGAGACCAGCGGCCATGCCGCCCTGCGCGAGAACCACTTCCTCGACGACGGCATGTACCTGGTCACCGTGCTGATCGTGAAGGCCATGAAGCTCAAGCAGCAGGGCCAGACCCTCGGCTCCCTGATCGCCGACCTGCAGGAGCCGGCGGAGAGCACGGAGATCCGCCTGGCCATCACCGCCGAGGATTTCCGGGAATACGGCCGCCGCGCCATCGCCCGCGTGATGGATTACGCCAACGCCGTGACCAACTGGCACATCGCGCCGGACAACCGGGAGGGCGTGCGTATCTCCTTCGACCTGGACGGCGGCATGGACAACGGCTGGTTCCTGCTGCGCCTCTCCGTGCACGATCCGGTGCTGCCGCTCAACTGCGAGAGCGACGTGCCGGGCGGTGTGAAGACCATGCTCAAGGCCCTGTACGACGTGCTGGACGGCGCGGAGGGCATCGACCTCTCCCCGCTCGAAAAAGCCCTGAACGCCTGATTATTGCATCAAAAGAAGCCACGGTCCGATGATTTGGATCGTGGCTTTTCTGTATGGATGTCTTCAGCCTTATCTCCGCCTGCGGTTATTCCCCGAATTGGCGATGGCAATCAGCCTCAGTAGCTGCACCACCGCGGAGAGCGCGGAGATCACATAGGTCAGCGCGGCCGCCCGCAGCACCTTGCGCGCGCCGATCTCGTCCTCCATGCTCAGGTAGCCCCCGCTGGTCAGCATCTGCAGACCGCGGCGGCTGGCGTCGAACTCCACCGGCAGGGTGATCAGAGAGAACACCACCGCAAAGGCGAACAGCACGATGCCCACATAGACCAGGGGCCGGAAGGAGAAGATCAGCCCGGCGATGAAGATCGGCATGGACATCCTGGAGCCCCAGTTGCACACCGGCACCGCGGCGGAGCGCAGCACCAGGGGCGCATAGCCCGTGTACTTTTGCATCGCGTGTCCCGCCTCGTGGGCGGCGACCGCCAGCGCCGAGACGCTGTTGGAGGCGTAGACCGCGTCGGACAGGTTCAGGGTCTCCGTCCGCGGGTCATAATTGTCCGTCAGCGTGCCGCTGATGCGGGCCAGACTCACGTTGTTGTTGCCCTCGCGGCGCAGCAGCTCCATCGCCACCTCGCCCGCCGCGCGGCCGTCCTTGGCGCGGATGCCGCTGTAGGCCTGGAAGACGCGGCTCACATGGCCCTGCGCCCACATGCCGACAAACATCAGCACGATCACCGCGATGTAGAGGAGATTGGCCGAGCTCATGCCGTAGCCATAGCCGTTGGTACCGTATCCATATCCCGTATACAAAGGCATGCTCCTTTCCGCGCTGCCGCAGGTGAACGCTTACGCGATTTCCAGCGCGATTTCCATCATCTGGGTGAAGCTGTTCTGGCGCTCCTCCGCGGAGAGCTCCTCGCCCGTGAAGGGATTGTCGGAGATCGTGCAGATGGCCAGCGCCTGCTTGCCGGCCTGCGCGGCGTTCAGGTACAGGCCGAAGGCCTCCATCTCCACTGCCAGCACGCCCAGCGCCTGCAGCTTCTTTGTGGGCGTGGTGGGATCATAGAAGGTGTCGGAGGAGAAAACCGGGCCGGGCACGGCGTGCATCCCAAGCCTGCCCGCGGCCTCCACCGCCTTCGCGAGCAGGTCGTAGGAGCAGCAGGGCGCCATGTTGCCCTGGAAGCCGAACTGCGCGCCATAGTTGGAATTGGAGTAGGCGCTCATGCCGATCACCACGTCGCGCACCTTCAGCTTCTCGTTGAGCATGCCGGCGGTGCCCACGCGGATGATGCTCTCCACGCCGTAGAAATTGAACAGCTCGTAGGAATAGATGCCGATCGACGGGATGCCCATGCCGGAGGCCATGACGGACACCGGCTTGCCCTTGTACAGGCCGGTAAAGCCCTGCACGCCGCGCACGTTGTTGACCAGGCGCGCATCCTGGAGGTAGTTCTCAGCGATGAAGCGCGCACGCAGGGGATCGCCGGGCATCAGAACGGTAGGCGCGAAATCGCCCGCCTTCGCGTTGATGTGAGCCGTAGGTACTGCCATGGTCTGTCATCTCCTTTTCTGTTCGGTGGGGGGTGTCCTGTAAGCAACGGCGGACATGCGCGCCTGCAGCCATTCCGCCAATTGATCCCATTCCTGCAGCTGGATCAGCTCCACGCTTCCGTAAGGCGCGTCCAGCAGCGTCTCAATGGATTTCCTGTAGGGCTTGAGGATGTCAAGCAGCTCGCCCGCGTCTGGCCTGCGCCGGCGCTGCACCCGCTCGTAGAGCAGCAGCGCGGCGCGAAGCCAGCACTGGTTGAGCAGCGCCAGCACCACCTGCTCCAGCCCCTCTGTCACGGGGTAGACAGCACCTGCGGCAGCCGCCTGACGCACCTCGTCCGCGATCAGCGGCGCGAAAACCTCGGCGATGGCCTCCTGGTACACCGTGCGCACGGAGATCGTCTCCGGCCTGCCCAGCTGTGGGATCAGCATCGCCAGGAAGGTCTGCTCCTCCGCGCGCAGCGGGATCGCCATGCGCAGCGCGAGATTCAGCCTCTCCATCGGCTCGGCGACGCCCTGAAGCCGCTCCAGCGCCAGCGCGCCGGAGGCCTGGGCCCGCGCCGCACAGATCTGGCGCAGCACGTCCTCCTTGCTGACGAAGTAGTGGTAGAACCCACCCTTGCTGCCGTGGATCACATCCAGGATATCCTGGACGCTCGTCTCCTCATAGCCGCGTGTGCAGAACAGTTGCTCCGCCACGCTGAGTATTTCCTGTTTCTTTTCCTCGCCCTTACGCATCAGCAGCGCACTCCATTTCCTCGCAGGGCGGCATCAGCCGACCTCGCGGGTCGCGTATTTGAGCCATTCCGCCTCGTCGCCCGAGAAGTAAGGCAGCAGCTTCTCCCGCACCTGGGCGTGATAGGCGTTCAGCAGCCGAATCTCCTCCGGGCTCATGAGACTCAAGTCGATGGCGTCCAGGTCGAAGGGCACCATGGTAAGGTATTCCAGATGGAGGAAGCGGCCGTAGCTGTTGGTCACGCCCTCCACCACCACCGTCAGGTTCTCCAGCCGCACGCCGAATTTGCCCTCCAGGTAGATGCCCGGCTCGTCGCTGGTGATCATGCCGGGCTCCAGCACCGCGGTGGACGACTTGTCCGTCTTCCGCCAGCGGAAGGCCTGCGGCCCCTCGTGCACGCCCAGCACGTAGCCCACGCCGTGGCCGGTGCCGTGGTTGTAGTCCAGGTTTTCCGCCCAGAAGGGCTCGCGGGCCGCGTAGTCCAGGTTCGCGCCGGTGCAGCCGTAGCGGAAGTGCACGTTGCCCAGGCGCAGGTGGGAGCGGAGCACCATGGTGTAGAATTTCTTCTCCTCGTCCGTCAGCGGGCCCATGGCGAAGGTGCGGGTGATGTCCGTCGTGCCCTCCATGTAGTGTCCGCCCGTATCCGCCAGCAGGAAGGAGGAGGGCTGCACCGGCACGTTGCTCTCCTCGGTGGCGCTGTAGTGGATGATCGCGCCGTGGGGACCCCAGCCGACGATGGGGCTGAAGCTCGGCTCGATGTAGCCCTCCTGCTCCCTGCGCAGGCCTTCGAGCTTCTCCGCCACGGACAGCTCCGTCATCGGCTCCTTGCCGATCTGATGCTTCAGCCAGTACATGAGGCGGGTCACCGCGACGCCGTCCTTGATGTGGGCCTTGCGCATATTCTCGACTTCAGTCGGATTCTTGGCCGCCTTGGGCAGCTCGGTGGGATCCTTGCGGTCGAGCACCGTCACGTTCGCCGGGACGGCGGTGTAGATGGCGCTGTTGACCACATGCAGGTTCATCATCACCGTGCACATGGAGGGCAGCGCGCGCACATAGCGGTAGATGTTTTCATAGGGCTGGAAGGTCACGCCGTCGGCGCTCAGATGGGCGCGGATCTCCTCCGACAGGACGTCGGGGTTGATGAACAGCACCGCCTCGTCCGCCGTCACTGCTGCGAAGGACAGCACCACCGGCGTGCAGGCGACGTCGTTGCCGCGGATGTTCATCAGCCAGCAGATGTCCATCAGGGACGCGAGAATCAGGCAGTCCGCGCCCTCCTTCTTCAGGGCCTCGCGCACGTCCGCCATCTTATCCGCGCGGCTTTTGCCCACCAGCTCGGCGCTGAACTCAAACACAGGCTCCGCGGAGAGCGCTGGGCGATCCGTCCAGATCTCCCCGGCCAGATCCACATCCGTCACCAGGGCGGCGCCCTTCTTTTCGGCCAGTTCCTTGAAGTGCTGGTACTGCTTGGTGTTGACCGTCCGCCCGTCGAAGGCGAGCTTCGTTCCCTTGCCCAGCTCCTTCTCCAGGTACTCCTCGATGGTGGGCACGCCGGGCTCGCCCATCTTGCACAGCTCGATGCCCGACCCCTCCAGCTGCATGGAGGCCTGCAGGAAATACCGGCCGTCGGTCCACAGGCCGGCCCAGTCCTTCGTCACGATCAGGGTGCCCGCGCTGCCGGTGAAGCCGGACACATAGGCGCGGGCCTTGAAGTAGCTCCCGACATATTCCGAGGAGTGGAAATCGTCCGTGGGGATGTAGCAGATATCCACGCCGTGGCGCTGCATCGCCTCACGAAGCTTGATGAGTTGTTCCCGCATGGTACATACAACCTCCTGTTTCATCCGAAGCCGGACCGGTTTGGAACCGACTTCGGTACAATTCGACTGCGGTTCTATTATAGCGCAAGCGCGCCGGAAATGCAACGAGGAGATTTCAGCCGCACGCCGCCCCGGTCTGGTTCAAACGGCGATTCTTTCCTTGACTTCCCTTTTCCGCTATGGTATACTTGGTAAGTCGGGCGGGCAACCGTCCAATTCCACGAGAATAGGAGAGATGGAACATGACCAGGATCAAGACCCTGGAGACGCGGGATCTGTGCGCCAGCGCGAAGAACGGTGGCTGCGGCGAATGCCAGACCTCCTGCCAGTCCGCCTGCAAGACCAGCTGCGGCGTTGCCAATCAGCAGTGCGAGAACACCGCGAAATAAGGACCGCTCAGCAACGGACAGCGCCTGAGGCAGTCAATTGTTGACAGAAAGCTGCCGCCTGCATTCTCAGGCGGCACTTTTTTCGTATTCTTCTCGTATTCTTCCCTGTTCTTTTCTTTGCTGCATATCGGCGGCCAGCGGAGGATTCCGCGCCCGCCTGCCTATCATTCCATAACGGAGGCTTTCTCGCATGGTTCATCAATACAAGCTCAACGGGTGCAACATCGTGCTCGACTCCTGCTCCGGATCCATCCATGCCGTGGACGAGGTCGCCTATGACATCATCGCCCTGTACAAGGAGCGCACGGAGGACGAGATCGTGGCGGAGATGCTGGCAAAATACGCAGGCCGCCCCGACGTGACCGAGGAGGACGTGCGCGCCTGCGTCGCCGATGTGGCCGCCCTGGAGAAGGCCGGCAAGCTCTTCACCCCGGACACCTTCGCGCCCATGGCGGGCGTGCTGAAGGAGCGCTCCGGCGACGTGGTGAAGGCGCTGTGCCTCCACGTGGCCCACACCTGCAACCTCAACTGCTCCTACTGCTTCGCCAGCCAGGGCAAGTATCACGGCGACCGGGCGCTGATGTCCTTCGAGGTCGGCAAGCGCGCGCTGGATTTCCTGATGGAGCACTCCGGCACCCGCCGCAACCTCGAGGTCGACTTCTTCGGCGGCGAGCCCCTGATGAACTGGCAGGTGGTGAAGGACCTGGTGTGCTACGCCCGCTCTGTGGAGAAGGAGCGCGGCAAGAACTTCCGCTTCACCCTGACCACCAACGGCATGCTGATCGACGACGACGTGATCGACTTCTGCAACCGGGAGATGAGCAACGTCGTGCTGAGCCTGGACGGCCGCAAGGAGATCCATGACGCCCTGCGCGTGGACTACGCGGGCAACGGCAGCTATGACCGCATCGTGCCCAAGTTTAAGAAGCTGGTGGACGCCCGCGGCGGTACGAAGTACTACATGCGCGGCACCTTCACCCACCGCAACCCGGACTTCACGAAGGATGTCTTCCACATGGCCGACCTCGGCTTCACCGAGCTGAGCATGGAGCCGGTGGTCTGCGCGCCGGATGATCCCGCCGCTCTCACGCCCGAGGACATCGAGATCGTGAAGGAGCAGTACGAGATCCTTGCCAAGGATATGCTGCGCCGCAAGGCCGAGGGCCATCCCATCACCTTCTACCACTACATGATCGACCTGACCGGCGGCCCCTGCATCTACAAGCGCATCTCCGGCTGCGGCTCCGGCACGGAGTACATGGCCGTGACCCCCTGGGGCGACCTCTACCCCTGCCACCAGTTTGTGGGCGAGGAGAGCTACAAGCTGGGCGACATCTGGCAGGGCGTCACGAACACGGAGCTGCGCGAGCAGTTCCGCACCTGCAACGCCTACGCCCGGCCCGAGTGCAACGACTGCTGGGCGCGGCTGTACTGCTCCGGCGGCTGCGCGGCCAACGCTTACCACGCCTCCGGCTCCATCCAGGGCGTGTACAAGCCTGGCTGCGAGCTGTTCCGCAAGCGCATCGAGTGCGCCATCATGATGAAGGTGAAGGAAGAGGAAATGCGGGAGGTGCAAGAGGCATGAAAGCGCTGATCCTCAACTCCGGTCTCGGGACGCGGATGGGCGTGCTGACCTCCGAGCATCCCAAGTGCATGACGGAGATCAGCCCCACGGAAACCATCCTCTCCCGCCAGCTGCGCCAGCTCTGCGGCGTCGGCATCCGCGAGGCGGTGATCACCACCGGCCTGATGGAGGATGTGCTGCGGGCGTACTGCGCCACCCTCGACCTGCCGCTGACGATCCACTTCGTCCACAACCCGCGCTTCCGCGAGACCAACTATATCTACAGCATCGACCTCGCCCGCGATCTGCTGGATGACGACCTGCTGCTGATGCACGGCGACCTCGTCTTTGAGAACACCGTGCTGGACGACGTCCTGGCCTCCGAGGCCTCCTGCATGGCGGTCTCCTCCGCCGTGCCGCTGCCCCAGAAGGATTTCAAGGCTGTGATCGAGGATGGCCGCATCCGCAAGGTCGGCATCGAGTTCTTCGACCATGCCCTGGCCGCTCAGCCCCTCTACAAGCTGACCCGGGCCGACGCGGCCGTGTGGCTCGAGGCCATCCACCGCTTCTGCGAGGCCGGGGACGACCGCTGCTACGCCGAGAAGGCCCTCAACGAGGTCAGCGGCGGGATGCACCTTATGCCCCTGGACGTGGGCGCCCGGCTCTGCGCGGAGATCGACAACCCGGAGGATCTCAGCCACGTCTCCGCCCAGCTGCACGAGGTGGAGCGCCGCACCGTGTACATGTGCTTCGCCACGGACATCCTCCACAGCGGCCACATCGCCCTCATCCGCAGGGCCGCGCGGCTGGGCCGGCTCACCATCGGCGTGCTGTCGGACGAGGCCGTGGCCTCCTACAAGCGTTTTCCCCTGGTGCCCGCCTCCGAGCGCCGGGCCATGTTCTCCCAGCTGGCGGGCGTGAGCCGCGTGGTGGAGCAGCGCACCCTCTCCTACCGCGAAAATCTGGAGCGCTACCGGCCCGATATCGTGGTGCACGGCGACGACTGGGTCACCGGCTACCAGAAGCCCATCCGCGACGAGGTGCAGGCCGTGCTGGCCTCCTACGGCGGAAAGCTGGTGGAATACCCCTACGCCTCCGATCCCAAATACGCCGCGCTGGAGAAGCGCGCCCGGGCCGAGCTCTCCCTGCCCGATATCCGCCGCTCCCGCCTGAGGCGCGTGCTGGAGATGAAGGGCCTCGTCACCGCCCTGGAAGCTCACAGCGGCATCACCGGCCTGATTGTGGAGAAGACCGTGGTGCACGAGAACGGCGGCTCCCGCCAGTTTGACGCCATGTGGGTTTCCTCCCTGTGCGACTCCACGGCCAAGGGCAAGCCCGACATCGAGCTGGTGGACATGACCAGCCGCTTCCGCACGGTGGACGACATCATGGAGGTCACCACCAAGCCGGTCATCTTTGACGGGGACACCGGCGGCCTGGTGGAGCACTTTGTCTACACGGTGCGGAGCCTCGAGCGCATGGGCGTCTCCATGGTCATCATCGAGGACAAGACCGGGCTGAAAAAGAACAGCCTCTTCGGCACCGACGTGCCCCAGACCCAGGACAGCATCGAGCACTTCTGCGAGAAGATCCGCGCGGGCAAGGCGGCCCAGAAGAGCCGCGACTTCATGATCTGCGCCCGCATCGAGAGCCTCATCCTCGAGAAGGGACTGGAGGACGCCCTGACGCGCGCCTTCGCCTTCCGGGACGCCGGGGCCGACGCCATCATGATCCACAGCCGCAAGAAGGATCCCGCGGAGATCATTGAATTCCTGCGGCGCTTCCGCGCGGAGGACGCCGTGACGCCCGTCGTGCTGGTGCCCACCTCCTTCAACACCGTGACCGAGGAGGAGTGGAAGGCGCTCGGCGCGAACATCATCATCTACGCCAATCACCTGACCCGCACGGGCTTTCCGGCCATGCGCGACGCGGCCGAGACCATTCTCCGCTGCCACCGCGCCAAGGAGTGCGACGACAAGTGCATGTCCATCAAGGACATCATTACCCTGATCCCAGAGGAGTGAAGCCCATGGGTGAGCAGAAGATTCTTTCCCCCGAAAACGGGTACAGCGAGCTGACCGCCTATCTGCGCGCCATCGGCGTGCGTCATCTCCTCGTGGTGCACGACGGCGCCTATCCGCACCTGCAGGTGCAGTCTGTCATCGAGCGCCTGCCGGAGACCTGCGGCATCGCGGTGACATCTTTCAACGATCTGCAGCCCAACCCGCGCTATACATCCATCGAGGCCGGCGTGCGCCTCTTCCGCGAGGCCGGCTGTGACGCCGTGCTGGCGGTCGGCGGCGGCTCCGCCATGGACGTGGCCAAGTGCGTGAAGCTCTACGCGGACATGGAGCCGGGCGATGTCCCCTTCGTGAAGCGCGAGGCCACGGCGAACCGCATTCCCCTCCTCGCCGTGCCGACCACCGCGGGCACCGGCTCCGAGGCCACGCGCTTCGCGGTCATCTACCTGAACAGTGTCAAGCAGTCCGTCGCCCACGACAGCATCCTGCCCGAGGCTGTGCTGATGGACGCCAGCGTGCTGGACACCCTGCCGGACTACCAGCGGCGCGCCACCATGCTGGACGCCCTGAGCCACGCCGTCGAGTCCTTCTGGAACGTGAACAGCACGGAGGAGAGCCAGCGCTATGCCGCTGAGGCCATCGGCGACGTGCTGCGCTATCAGGACGGTTACCTGTGCAATGAGCCCGAGGCCAACAGCGGCATGCTCTGGGCGGCCCACAAGGCGGGCCAGGCCATCAACCTGACCAAGACCACGGCCGGCCACGCCATGTGCTACAAGATCACGAGCCTCTACGGCGCGGCCCACGGCCACGCGGCCGCTCTGGTCAACCGGAAGCTCTGGCCCTGGACGCTGCGGCACCTCGATCGCTGCATCGATCCCCGGGGCGAGACCTACCTGAAGGACGCCTTCGACCGCCTGGCCGCCGCGATGGGCTGCAGCACCGCCGAGGCCGCGGCGCAGCGCTTCAGCGATCTGTACGACGAGCTGGGGCTTCCCGTGCCCCGGGCGAAGGCGGAGGACTTCCCCGTCCTGTGCGCCTCGGTGAACCCTGAGCGGCTGAAGAACCATCCCGTCGCCCTGACAGCCGAAGACATCGAAGCCCTCTACCACGAGATTCTATCTGAAAACACGGAAAAGGTGGATTGACAGCCCATGCGCGCGGAAGCATTGATGGACATCCTCGGCGCGGATTTCTACACCGGCGTGCCGGACAGCCAGCTCAGGTCGCTGTGCGACTGCCTGATGAACCGCTGGGGCATCGATCCGAAGCACCACGTCATCGCCGCCAACGAGGGGAACTGCACAGCCCTCGCGGCCGGGTACCATCTCGCCACAGGCCGCGTGCCCGTGGTGTATATGCAGAACAGCGGCGAGGGCAACATCATCAACCCCGTCGCCAGCCTGCTGCACGAGAAGGTTTACGCCATCCCGATGCTCTTCATCGTCGGCTGGCGCGGCGAGCCCGGCGTGCATGACGAGCCCCAGCACATCTACCAGGGCGAGGTGACCCTCCGCCTGCTGGAGGACATGGGCATCGAGAGCTTTGTCATCAGCCCGGAGACCACGGAGGAGGACGTGGCGGAAGCCATGCGCCGCTTCCGGCCACTGCTCGCCCAGGGACGTCAAGCCGCCTTCGTCGTCCGCAAGGGCGCCCTCACCTGCGACAGCAAGGCCGTCTACCACAACGCCTACACGCTCACCCGGGAGAACGCCCTGCGCCACATCGCCGCCCACACCGGGGATGATCCCATCGTCTGCACCACCGGCAAGGCCAGCCGCGAGCTGTACGAGCTGCGCGCCGCCGCCGGTCAGGGCCATGAGCGGGATTTCATCACGGTGGGTTCCATGGGCCACGCCAGCTCCATCGCCCTGGGCATCGCCCTGCAGCGGCCCGAGCGCCGCGTGTGGTGCGTCGACGGCGACGGCGCGCTGCTGATGCACATGGGCGCGATGGCGGTGATCGGCCGCCATCACCCGGAGAATTTCGTGCACATCGTGCTCAACAACGAGGCCCACGAGACGGTCGGCGGCATGCCGACGGCCGTGACCGCCCTGGACGTGCCCGCCCTCGCGAAGGCCTGCGGCTACGATCGCGCCTGCAGCGTCAGCGGGGCCGAAGCCCTTGATGCCGCCCTGTCGGAGACCGCCGCCGCGCGGGAGCTGACCCTCATCGAGATCAAGTGCGCCCTCGGCGCGCGCGCCGATCTGGGCCGGCCCACCACCACGCCCCAGGAGAACAAGGCCGCCTTCATGCGCCATCTCGGCGTACCGGCGGACGGAGCGGAAGCATGAGCACGCGCGGCGACGGCACCTGGTTTGCCGCCATCGACCTGAAGAGCTTCTACGCCTCGGTGGAGTGCGTGGCCCGCGGGCTGGACCCGCTGACCGCCCGGCTGGTGGTGGCCGACGAGAGCCGCACAGAGAAGACCATCTGCCTGGCCGTCTCCCCGGCGATGAAGGCCTACGGCCTGCCCGGCCGCTGCCGCCTGTTCGAGGTGGTGGAGAAGGCCCGCGAGGTGGAGGCCCAGACCGGAAGGAAGCTGGACTACATCGTCGCTCCGCCGCGGATGCGGGTCTACATGGAGACCAGCCGCCACATCTATGATCTCTACCTGCGCTACTTCGCCCCGGAGGATATCCACGTCTATTCCATCGACGAGGTCATGATCGACCTGACGAAGTACCTGCGCCTGTACCGCTGCGCCCCGCATGAGCTGGTGCGCCGGGTGATCCAGACCATCCTGCGGGAGACCGGCATCACCGCCACCGGCGGCATCGGCACCAACCTCTACCTGGCGAAGATCGCCATGGACATCCTGGCCAAGCATGTGGAGGCGGACAGCGACGGCGTGCGCATCGCGGAGCTGGACGAGCGCCGCTTCCGCGAGGAGCTGTGGCCCCATCGGCCCATCACCGATTTCTGGCGCACCGGCCGGGGCATTGCCCGGCGCCTGGAGCGCTACGGGCTGTACACCATGGGCGACGTCGCCCGCATGAGCCTCTACAGCGCGGACACGCTCTACCGCGAGTTCGGCGTGGACGCGGAGCTGCTGATCGATCACGCCTGGGGCATCGAGACCTGCACCATGGCGGACATCAAGAGCTTCGAGCCGGAGGCCCGCTCCATCTCCCAGGGACAGGTACTGCCCGAGCCCTATCCCTTTGGCACGGCGCGGATCGTCACCCAGGAGATGGCCGACCAGATGGCGCTGGAGCTGGTGGACAAGCAGCTGACCGCGGCCTCTGTCTCGCTGACCGTCGTCTACGACAAGCCACCGGAGGACTACCGGGGCGAGATGGTGGAGAGCCGCTATGCCGGCCGCATTCCCAAGCCCGCCCACGGCGTGCAGCGCCTGACGGACGCCTCAGGCGCGGTCTCCCCGACCGCCTCAGCCAGGAGACTGATCGCCGCGACGCTTGCGATCTTCGACCGCACCGTGGATCGCCGCCTGCCCGTGCGCCGATTGTACCTCGACTTCATCATGCCCGGCCGCGACGAGGCGGAGGACGCCGGCGGCGAGCAGCTGAGCCTCTTCGCGCCGCCGGAGGTCACCGAGGCCGACCGCGAGGCGGAGCAGAAGGAGCGCCGCGTGCAGGAGGCCATGCTGCGGATCAAGAACCGCTACGGCAAGAACGCCATCATCAAGGGGATGAACCTGCAGCAGGGCGCCACCGCGATGGAGCGCAGCCGGCAGATCGGCGGGCATCAGGCCGAGCTGAAGGACGACGAAAAAGACGAATGAGTTTTCCCTGTTGAGAGGAAGCTCATTCGTCTTTTATTGTTTGATTCAATCTGCCACGCCGAGCAGCATGCGGTCGTTGTTCATCTGATGACCCGAGGCCACGCGGAAGCGCTCCGTCAGGTCATGGATGGTCAGCCTGCTGCGTTTCTCGCCCTCCACGTCGTAGATCACGCGGCCGTTGTCCATCATGATGGTGCGGTTGCCCAGATCCAGGGCGGTCTGCATGTTGTGGGTGACCATCAGGCAGGTGATGTGATTCTCCCCCACGATGCTGCGCGTCAGGTTGAGCACCTTCTCCGCCGTGCCGGGGTCCAGGGCCGCCGTGTGTTCGTCCAGCAGCAGCACCTTCGGGATGTGGTAGGTGGCCATCAGCAGGGTCAAAGCCTGGCGCTGGCCGCCGGAGAGCAGGCCCACCGGCTGGGTCATGCGATCCTCCAGGCCCATGTCCAGCAGCGCCAGTTTGTCGCGGAACTGCCTGCGGTCGCTCTTGCGCATCACCGAGAGCCAGCCGCCGCTGCCCGCGGCCAGGGCCAGGTTCTCCTCGATGCTCATCTCCGGGGCCGTGCCGCGCATCGGGTCCTGGAACAGTCGCCCGATGTCCTTGGCGCGCCTGTGCTCCGCCTTCAGGGTGATGTCCTCATCGCCCAGCAGGATGCGCCCCGAGTCCACCAGGAAGCTGCCGCCGATGGCGTTGAAGAGGGTGGATTTGCCCGCACCGTTCGCGCCGATGATGGAGATGAAATCCCCATCGCGCACGTCGAGGCTCAGGTCGTCCAGGGCCAGCTTGGCGTCCACCGTGCCGGGATTGAAAACCTTGCTCAGATGCTCCATCTTCAGCATATCATTTCACCTCCCGAACAGCGCCCTTCGACCAGCCCATCCTGCGGCGGATCGTGGGCATCTGGCCCTGCATGTAGGGCACAAAGATGGCCAGGATGACGATGATCGACGAGACCAGCTTGAGCATGAAGGCCGGCAGGTGAAAGCGCAGGGCGATGGTGTACACCAGGCGGAAGATGAAGGTGCCCAGCACCGTGCCCACCGCCCGCACCGGGATCGACCGCCGCGCGAAGAAGGCGTTGCCGATCAGCAGCGAGGCCAGCGCCACGGTCACCATGCCGCTGCCGATATCCGCCGTGACGGACTTCTGGCTCTGGGCCAGCAGGCAGCCGGAGAGGGCCGTGAAGGCGTTGGAGATCATCAGGCCCACCGTGGTGGTGAAGACGGGATTGATGGAGGAGGAGCGAACCATGTCCGGGTTGTTGCCCGTGGCGCGGATGGCCATGCCCAGGCGCGTGCGCAGGAACATGCAGAGGAACACGATGACCGCCGCCACCGCCGCCAGCCCGATCAGCAGCGCCGAGTAGGGCGCGAGGGCCGTGCCCTTCAGGGCGTCCTTCACCATGGTGAACACGGTGGGGGTCTTGAACATGTTCTGCAGGGCCGCGCCGTCCATCACCGCGATGTTGATGGAGTACAGGCCCGTGTTGACGATGATGCCGGCCAGCAGGCTGTTGATGCCCATCCGCGTCTGCAGCAGCGCGGTGAAGAAGCCCGAGGCCACACCGGCCAGCATCGCCGCGGGGATGGACAGCAGCGGGTGCCCCGCCAGCGCCACCATCGCGCCGACCGCCGCGCCGAAGGCATAGCAGCCGTCCGTGGAAAGATCGCACACGTTCAGCATGGAGTAGCTGAGGAACAGCGCCAGAACGGTCAGCGAGTTGAAGAGCGCCAGCTCCAGCGCTGTCTGGCCAAGGCCGAGAATATCCGCAAATGACATGAAGGTCGCTCCTTGTGGCAAACATGCGCCGAACCGCCAGGGTTTCGGCTTCTGGCGGTTCGGCAAAACGTCACCGTTTTTCCTTGAGACTTGTTAAGATGGTAGCAGGGGTTCCGCGCCTGCGGGCGCGGGCAGGGGGCTTTGCGATCGCCCCCTGCACCCCTTCGCGTCGCATGAACGATTGCTTCGTGAATCGTGTCTGATAGAAGATGCTTAGAAGCTCTCCGCGGTCTGCACGGACTGGACCTGGGTGCACAGGGGTGCGAAGGCCGCGGCCACGTCGTCGTAGTTCAGACCGATGGCCTCGCAGGTCTCCGTGTTGATGGTCGCGATGCCGTTGTCGAAGGTGCGCACGGCCATGTCCGCGGTGGCAGCGCCAGCCAGCACGTCCACGGCCATCTCACCGGTCACCTGGCCCAGGTTGGC
Organism: uncultured Eubacteriales bacterium; assembly: GCA_902790495.1. Taxonomy (GTDB): domain Bacteria; phylum Bacillota; class Clostridia; order Christensenellales; family Aristaeellaceae; genus RUG11272. Next base: position 22,518 of record CADASK010000009.1, on the reverse strand, counting down.
GTAGTCCACGCCGTAGCCCAGGAAGGCGCCGTTGAGGGCGAAGGAGTCCGCACCGGTGTAGTGCGGGATGCCCGCCTCGGCGAAGACCTCATAGATGGACAGCTCGGCGGTCATGATGGTGTTGTCGGTGGGGGTGAACACGGCGTCCGCCTTGTCCGTGGCGATGGCCTGGGCGGCCAGGATGACCTCGGAGACGTTGCTGCCGGTGTACTCCTTGTAGCTCACGCCCTTGGCCTCCAGGTAGGCCTTGGCGGCCGCGATGGGGGTGGTGGAGGCGTCCTGGCCCACGTCGTAGAGCAGGGCGATCTGCTTGGCCTCAGGATTCTGGGCGAAGATCAGGTTCAGCACCGCGTTGGTGTCCAGGAAGTCGGAGGTGCCGGTCACGTTCGCGCCGGGCTTTTCCAGGCTTTCCACCAGGCCGACGCTCAGCGGGTCGGACACAGCGGCGAAGACCACGGGGATCTGGTTGTCCTCGGTCATGGCCTGCATCGCCATAGCCACGGGGGTCGCCACGCCGATCATGACGTCCACCTTCTCGGCGATGAAGTCCGCGATGATCTGGCTCATGATGGAGGCGTCAGCCATGCAGTTGGCGTCGAGGATCTCGATCTTGACACCCTTCTCCGCTTCCACGGCGGCCAGCTTCTGCTTGATGTTGTCCACGATCTGGTTCAGGGAGGCGTCGTCCACATAGTTGCAGATGCCGACCTTGAAGGTCTGCTGCTCGGCGGAGGCAAAGCTGACGAGGGACAGTGCAACCAGCATAGCGATAACGATGGCGATCAGTTTCTTCATGGGGAAGCTCCTTTCTCTCTCGTGCCCTTTGGGCAGCCTATGATGCGAAGGATGGGTCATACGTCAGGGTGACTCTCCGTCGGTTCGGTCCGCGCGCTGGACCTCGCCTCCGGGAGGCTTGGGATTCCTAGTATAGAAAACGCCTCAATCGACCTGTCAGGTCGACTGAGGCGGTATTCCCGTGGTGCCACTCAGCTTCATCCGAAACGGATGCGCTCTGCCGCATACACATGATATGCGCCGCTCTGATCACGGGTGCGGAACCCGTTCTCCCCTACTGATGCTTCGGAGAGACCCTCAGGAGCCCATTCACTCTTCCCGCGCGCATCGCCGTCCCACTCTCAGCGACTCCCTTTGCCGTGCTGTCAGAAGAGATACTCTTCTCCCTCTGCGGTTTCGTATGAGGTTGGTGCAATCATACACCAGATCCTGCATGCTGTCAAGAGGTTATTTTGTATTTGCTCGGTTTTTTGTCCGGACGATTTGCTCAGTTCTTGACCGCCTTGGCGTTGCGCATCAGCTCCAGCCAGTCGGGCAGCTTGTCCAGCAGCTCGTCGTTGGTGGAGGTGCGCTCGATCATCTGGCAGATCTGGGTGCCCACCGTCGCCGCCGGCTGACCCGAGAAGGTCTGCCGCAGCAGGCGCAGGCGGTTCTTCTGCTTGTCGTCCAGCAGCAGCTCCGCGCGGCGTGTGCCGCTCATCTGGATGTTGATGGCGGGGACCATGCCCGTGCGCGCCACCGCGGTGTCCAGCACCAGCGCCATGTTGGCGGCGGAGCGGAATTCCTCCACCAGGGTGTCGTCCACCTTGTTGGTGCCCTCGATGTTCATCGCGCCGATGATCGTCAGGCTGCCGCCCTCGCGCACCGCCCTCGCCGCGCCGAACATCTTCTTGGCGCGGTACAGGCTCGCGGGATTCACCATGCCAGGAATGCTGCGGCCCGCCTGCACGGAGGCGGTGGTATGGGTCTTGGCCAGGTGAGTCAGGCTGTCCACAAAGAGCACGACGTCCTTCCCCTGCTCCACCAGCCGCTGCCCGCGCTCGAGCACCAGATCGGCCATGCGCAGGTGGGTCTCCGGCGGCTGATCAAAGGTCGACGCCACCACCGTGCAGTTGGAGCGGTCGCGCATCAGCGTGACCTCCTCCGGGTTCTCGTCCAGGAGGATGATGAAGATCTCCACGTCCGGATGGGCCTGGCGGATCGCGTTGGCGTAGTCGCAGATCAGCATCGTCTTGCCGGTTTCCGGCGGGCAGAGCATGATGGCGCGCTGGCCGAAGCCCATGGGTGCGAAGAGATCCGCCAGGCGCACGGCCTGCGCCACGCCGGGCTGGGAGCTGATCTGGATGCGGCGGGTCGGGTAGGCGGCCGTCAGCGCGTCATAGGCCGGACGGACGCCGGGCTCATCGGACGGCTCGCTGCCGTTGATCTTATCCACCAGGAGCAGCGTCCCGTAGCGGTCGCCCTCGCGCTGGGGCCTGCAGCGGCCCTCGACATAATCGCCCGCGCGGATGCCATAGCGGCGGATCACCGATGCCGCCACATAGATGTCACGGCTGCTCGGAGTGAAGCCGGTTGTGCGCATGAAGCCGTAGCCGTCGGGATGGAATTCCACATAGCCCGCGCCCTCGCTGAGCTCCGCGGGGGTGACCAGCGCGTTGGGATCGGGATCCGGCGGCAGCTCGCGCCGCTGGGTCGTCTGGGGATATGCCCCCGTCCGCTGGTGCTGATAATACCGGTTGCCGCTGTTGTAGTTGGACGCGCCGGTTCCGCCCTCGCGGCTGTTGTAGCTTCCGCTGTAGCCGGCGCGGTCGTCGTTCTCCTCGCGGCTGATATAGCTCCTGTAGCGCGGAGACGGAGCGGAATCCTGCCGGGACGAGCGGTTTGCATAAACGCTGCCGCCCGCATAGCCGCTCTCCTGCTCCTGGGCGGGGCGCTCCTCGGCCGCGGCCGGGCCAAAGCGCGGGCCGAAGCCCCGGCTCGCCTGCTGGCCCTGGTTCATGCCCTGCCGGTTTTCCTGGGCGTCATAGCGGCGCTGGGGGCCGAAGCCGGTGCGCGCGGCAGGACCAAAGCCCGAGCTGCGCTGGGCGGTGAAGCGGCTTCCGCTCGAGGGATTGTGCCAGGCGGCCCGGAAGCCGCTCTGAGTGCCCTCCTCCGAACGCGCGGGCCGGGCCTCCTCCTGCCGGGCCGGTTCCTGCTCCTGGGCAGGCTCGGCGCGCAGAAGCGGCAGCTCCATGGAGAACTGCTCGGTCTCCGGCTGCGCTTCTGCGCTGTCCGCCGTGCCGGTCACGCTCTCCCGAGCCTTCTCCGCCAGGGTCAGTTTGTCGACGATATCCGCCTTGTTGACGCCGGCGCCCAGCTTGACACCCATCTCCTTGGCCATCTTGCGCAGCTCAATCACTGTCATTGCGCTGAAATCAATAGACAAAGCAGCACCTCCACGATAAGTGAATGTATGAAACAAAAAGTGCCTGACGGTTCATCATCACACGAATTTGCCGTACATACAAAGCAACATACGTTCGATCCAGCTTCCTCTTCGGAAGATCGGTTCAATTATAGCAAATGTTTTGTGCTTTCGCAAGGCACTTTGTGCGATTTCACGTCAAAAACACAGAATCGTAAACTTTCTTTTCTTATGAAAATCCCTTGAACAGGAAGCGGTTTCCAGGACTCAAAAAGCCGCGGTTTGTCACGCCGCGGCTTCATCGTTTCAAACGTTCTTCTTCGTCTTTTCCGGCACGAAGCCCTCGAAGATCTGCAAATCGTACCGCCCGCGCAGGCGGTCCATCTCCTCCCGGCTGCGCACCGTCCATGCCACCAGCCAGGGCCGCAGCAGCCGCTGCAGGCGCATGGGCAGGCTGTGATCCGTGATGGTCTCCATCGCCACAAAGTCCGGCCTGCCCAGCACGTTGATCATCATGCTGGCGAGGAGCCTCGTCTCCGTGGTCTTTTTCGTCTTGCCGGGCTTCACGAGGCCGAGGGTCAGCTGTCCGCGGATGACGTCGGGCCGGTGCTTCCGCCACCAGCGCACAGCCGTCGGGTTGAAGCTCTCGACGCAGTACACGCCCGGATAGCTCCGCAGGCGCTCTTCCACCAGCTCGCACAGGCGCTCCATCTTCTGGTCGCTCTTCAGCTCGATGATGAGGGGCGTCTGCCCGTTAACCGTATTGAGGAAGGCATCGAAGGTCGGGATACCCTCGTTCGTGTCCAGCAGACGCAGCTGCTGCAGCTCGGCCAGGGTGCAGGCGGAGATGCGCCGGCTGTCCCCGCACATGCGCTGCAGGTCGTCGTCGTGGAAGACCACCAGCTGCTCGTCGGCGGTCAGGTGAACGTCCATCTCCATGCCGAAGCCATGGGCCACCGCGTTGCGGAACGCCGCCAGGCTGTTTTCAGGCAGCTCACGGTTCCACAGGCCGCGGTGGGCATAGTCCCAGCCCATCAGCGGATCCATCGGGCGGCGCGGCAGGTGCGGCAGGCACAGAAAGACATAGCCGAGAAACAGGACGCACAGCACCACGAGCGCCCAGAGAAGAAACTGCATGACAAATCACTCCTCATCCACATCCAGCGCCTCGAGGCCGCGCTTGGCCTCGGGCTTGCTGTCGCCATGGCGCACGAACAACATGGTGATAAAGGAACCCAACACCATCACCGCCGCGTAGGGGAACAGCGTGTGATAGCCCACGTGCTCCATCAGCGCGCCGGAGAGGATCGGCGTCAGCACCTGTGCCGCCATGGAGAAGGTGTAGTAATAGCCGGTGTACTTGCCCGTATCGGCTCCGGAGGCCATCTCCACCACCATCGGGAAGGAGTTGACGTTGATGGACGCCCAGCCAAAACCCAGCAGTGCGAAGATCACGTAGAGGAACGGGCTCATGCCCTGGAAGAAGCCCGTCGCCAGGAAGCAGCCGGTCAGGATCAGGATGCCCGTCTGGATCATCCGCTTGCGCCCAACCCGCGAGGAGAGGATGCCCACCGGCCAGTAGCTGAGAATGGCGGCCACTGTCGCCATCATCACGCAGAAGGCAGCGTCGCCCTCGGCGGTGCCCCACACGGTGATCGCGTACTTGCTGAAGGCCGTGGTCACGGCGTTGTAGCCCATGAACCACAGGGAGATGGAGCACAGGATCATCATCAGCGATTTGAAGACATCCTTGTTGAGGCGGCCGGTGCCCTTCTCGCGCACCTCGTTTTTCTTTAACTCCTCCGCTGTCTCGCCGTAGTTGATGGCCTCCATTTCCGCCACCAGCTTCGGCTCGCGGATGGTGAGCGCCAGCACGACCACGCTGGCCATCATGACGGCCGCGATGATCCAGTAGAGGTAGGCGTAGTCGGAGACCGTCTCCCCCGTCGCCGGATTCAGGCGGTGCACCACCGCCACGCGGATGAGACCCAGGGCGATCATGCCGCCCACCGCGCCCATCAGGTTGATGATGGCGTTGCCCTTGGAGCGCAGGGGCTTGGGCGTCACGTCCGGCATCAGCGCCACGGCGGGCGAACGGTAGACCGCCATCGCCAGCAGCAACGCCCCAAGGCAGACCAGGAACAACGTCAGCGAACCGGCGGCGATCACCATCGGCAGGCAGCACAGCAGCATGGCCGCGGCGAAGGTGCCGAAGAGGATGAAGGGCATCCGCCTGCCGATGCTCGTATGGCAGCGGTCGCTCAGCGTGCCGAAGAGCGGCAGCAGGAAGAGCGCCAGCACGTTGTCCATCGCCATCACCACGCCGGCCCAGGTGTCGCCCAGGTGGAAGGTGTTCTTCAGCACCAGCGGCACGGTGAAATCGTACATCTGCCAGAAGGCGCAGATCGTCATGAAGGCGAGGCCCACCAGCGTCGTCCGCTTGACATTCAGCTTCATAGGTATCCCCCTGTTCGAGTTTGGCAAAAACTCGCTTTGATATGTTGATCTGATGTCATTATACCACGGAAGCATGGAATTGAACAGTTATTCTCTAAAATCACAGTGCGGGATTCCGAGCCTGCGGGCGCGGGCAGGGGGCTTTGCGATCGCCCCCTGCACCCCTTCGCCCGTCTTTTCTTCACAGGGGAGCAAGATAGTTTGTACAGAAAAACCCGCCCTGTGTGCATCAGGACGGGATTTTTGCTTTGATGTGCGAGTGTTTTATGTTACGTTGAAGCGATCAGCTCAGATCAGCTCCAGAATGACCATTTCGGCAGCGTCGCCGCGGCGGGGGCCAACCTTCACGATGCGGGTGTAGCCGCCGGCGCAGTTCTTCTCCGCATTGCGGGCCTTGTACTTGGGGCCGATCTCGCGGAACAGCTTCTCCACCACGGGATGCTTGTTGTCCTTCACGCGGGCCTTGAACTCGGCCTTCTTCTCCTCGGACAGGCGGGCCTGGGGAATATCATACAGATAAGCCATCATCATGCGGCGGGCATGCAGCTTGGACGGCGCGTCGTTGACAACCTCCAGCGTCATCAGCTGGCCCTTGTCGTTGTGCGTCTCCTTGGTGGTGTTCACCGTGTTGTCGCATTCCTTGATGGCCAGGGTGATCATGCGGTCAGCGATGCGGCGCACTTCCTTGGCCTTCGCCTCCGTGGTCTGAATGCGGCCATACCAGATGAGGTTGGTCACCTGATTGCGGAGCAGGGCTTTCCGCTGATCAGCGGTGCGACCCAGCTTGCGTTTGTATGCCATGGGGTTTTCCTCCTTCACGGATGGTCTGCAGCTTGGCTGCAGGCGCGATACATACAGGTTTATTCTTCGTTCGGTTTCAGGCCAAGGCCGAGGGCTTGCAGCTTCTGCTCCACTTCCTCAAGGCTCTTGCGGCCCAGGTTGCGCACCTTCATCATGTCCTCCTGGTTGCGGGTCACAAGCTCCGCGACCGTGTTGATGTTGGCGCGCTTGAGGCAGTTGTAGGCGCGGACGGAGAGATCCAGCTCTTCGATGGTCATCTCCAGCACCTTTTCCTTGCGGTCGTCCTCCTGGGGCACCATGCTCACCGGCATCACCTGATCGGTCAGGGACACAAACAGGGAGAGGTGCTCGGAGAGGATCTTCGCCGCGCCGCTGATGGCCTCCTCCGGCTTGAGCGTGCCGTTGGTCCAAATCTCCAGCGTCAGCTTGTCGAAGTCCGTCATCTGGCCCACACGGGTGTCTTCCACCGTGTAGTTGACCTTGCGGATGGGGGTGAAGATGCTGTCGATCGGAATCACGCCGATCGGCATCGCGGGATTCTTGTTCTTGTCCGCGCTCACATAGCCGCGGCCGAGGTCGACGGTCATCTGCATCTGCAGGTGCGCGTCCTCGTTCAGCGTGGCGATGTGCAGCTCGGGATTGACGATCTCTACCTCGTCGTCCACCTTGATGTCCGCACCGGTGATCTCGCAGGGACCCTGCGCGTCCACGGAGATCGTCTTGGTCTCGTTCCCGTCACTGTAGAGCTTCACGGCCAGCGACTTGAGGTTCAGGATGATCTCCGTGACATCCTCCTTGACGCCGGGAACCGTGGAAAACTCATGCTGCACGCCCTCGATGTGCACCGAGGAGACGGCCGCGCCGGGAAGAGAGGAGAGGAGCACACGCCGCAGAGAGTTGCCCAGCGTGTGGCCGAAGCCGCGCTCCAGGGGCTCCACAACGAATGTGGCGTGCATGCCGTTCTGATCGACATTGACGCACTCGATGCGGGCCTTTTCGATTTCTACGATCATTTCGTTTACCCTCCTCTGATGGGGTCGTGCCAAAGGGCTGCGTCAGTGGGGTCATGCGCACAGCGTTGCCCGCCGTGCGTTTCGCCCTCCGAACCCCGTCAGGATTAACGGGAGTAATACTCGACGATCATGTTCTCCTGCAGCTGCAGGTCGATGTCCTCGCGGGCGGGCAGGGCGACCACCTTGCCGGTCAGGTTCGGAGCGTCGAAGGAGAGCCACTTGGGGGTCACGATGCTGGTGCCCTCGCGCAGGCTCTTGAACATCTCCATCTCCTCGCTGCGCTTGCGCAGGGTGATGACGTCGTCCACCTTCACCTGGTAGGAGGGGATGTCCACCTTCACGCCGTTGACGCGGATGTGGCCATGCACCACAACCTGACGGGCCATGCGGCGGGTCTTGGCCAGGCCGAGACGATACACCACATTGTCCAGGCGCTGCTCCAGCAGACGGAGCATGTTGTCGCCGGTGATGCCCTTCATGTTGGAAGCCTTGAGGAAGTAGTGATGGAACTGCTTCTCCAGGATGCCATACACGAACTTGACCTTCTGCTTTTCCTTTAGCTGGGCGCCGTATTCGGAAACCTTCTTGCGGCGGTTGCCGCCGGGATTGCGGTTGGACTTCTTATTGCCATAGCCCATGACGGCCGGGGAGATATCAAAGCTCCGGCACTTCTTGGCGATGGGCTGTTTATTCACTGCCATGATTCATTGTCCTCCTTCAACATACCTTACACGCGGCGGCGCTTGGGTGGACGGCAGCCATTGTGCGGAATGGGCGTCACGTCCTTGATCATGCTCACGTCCAGGCCGGCGGCCTGCAGGGAGCGGATCGCAGCCTCACGGCCGGAGCCGGGGCCCTTCACGAACACTTCCACAGACTTGAGGCCATATTCCTTGGCGGAGTTGGCGGCAGTCTCGGCGGCCATCTGGGCGGCGAAGGGCGTGGACTTCTTGCTTCCGCGGAAGCCGAGGCCGCCGGCGCTGGCCCAGGACAGGGCATTGCCCTGCGTGTCCGTGATGGTGACGATTGTATTATTGAAAGAAGAAGTGATATGGGCGGCGCCGCGCTCGACAAGCTTGCGCTCCTTGCGCTTGCGCACGACCTTCTTCAGCTTGGACTTGGGTGCCATTGTATCTTACCTCCGTACCCGTATGCAAACGGGTTGATCATCATCGGGAAACCTATGCCGCGGCATATTCTTTGGCCCGGGTCGGGGCCTCACGCTGCCCGGCGGGTTTCCTTCGCGAGGAGCGGCTTACTTGCCGGCCTTCTTCTTGCCCGCGATGGTGCGCTTGGGGCCCTTGCGGGTACGAGCATTCGTCTTGGTGTTCTGTCCGCGAACGGGCAGGCCACGACGATGACGGACACCGCGGTAGGAGCCAATCTCGACCAGGCGCTTGATGTTCATAGACACCTCGCGGCGCAGATCGCCTTCCACCTTCAGGTGATGTTCGATGTAATCACGGAGCTTGCTGATGTCGTTCTCGGTCAGGTCCTTCACACGGGTATCGGGATTGATGCCGACATCCGCGAGCATTTTCTGGGAGGTGGTCAGACCGATACCGTAGATATAGGTCAGGCCGATCTCCACGCGCTTTTCTCTGGGCAGGTCAACGCCCGCAATGCGTGCCATGTGTTTCTTGCACCTCCAAATGTTGTTGGCCCGTTCTCTCCAAAAGACCGGAAAGACGCGGCTGCGTCTTCTCAGGGGCAACCCACCCCGGAGCCTGCGCGTGCCGCAGCTTTTTGCCAGCGCCTGGTGAAAGCAAGCGCCGACGGCGAGATTCCCGCTGAAGGAAGGTGCGGAGAATCGTCGCGGATGTATCGGCAGACCGATGGAACACGCGCGGGGATGCGCGTGCAGCCGCCCAGCAGTCGAACCTACACGTTAACCACTAAATATTAGCACTCTTTTCCCGTCTTGTAAAGCGATTTTCCGTGTTTTTTCTTCACATTTGTAAAATTTTTGCGGATTTTTTCGCCCGGCAGCGGCGGTCGCCGGAGCCGGGCACAGAGAATGTATCCGATCTGTTACAATTTGTCATTCTTCCGTCATATCTGTCTCGGCGAACCGGGCCAGCAGCTCGACGTCCACATACCTGCCGCCGCGGAAGACCTCCCCGCGCAGCGTGCCCTCGTGCCGGAAGCCGTTGGCCTCATAGCAGCGGAGGGCCGCCGTGTTGGTGGCGAGCACAGCCACCTTCAGCTTGCGCAGGTTCATCTCCCCAAAGCAGAAGCCGCACAGCAGCTCCATGGCCTCGCTGCCATAGCCCTGACCGCGCCATCGCCCGGCGATCACGATGCCCAGCTCGCCCACGCGGTTCTTCCAGTCCACCTTCGTCGGCCCGCAGCGGCCGATCAGCTCGCCGTCCTCGTTCTCCACGGCGAACTGGTACTCGCCCCGGGTGTAGCTGGACTGCCCGCCGAGCCACTGCTGCTCATCCGCCATGGAGGTGGGAAACGGGATGCCCCGCAGCATGGCGCGCAGGGTCTCCTCCTCGTTCATCATCGCGTGCTCCGCCTGCAGATCCTCCGATTCAAAGGCGCGCAGACGCACCCGCTTGCCCGTCAGCGTCACAGCGTGTCATCCCCCTCCAGCAGTATCTCCTCGATCTCCAGCGCGTCCCCCGGCACGGTCTCCTCCTGGGCGCTCTCCGTCTCAGCTTCCGCGCCGATGTGCTCCATCAGGTCGTCCCTGGCCTCGTCCGCGCCCACGGTGGTGCTGTAGAGGCCGAACAGGCTGTTGTCGCAGGGGCCGCCCTCCTCCATCTCCCAGCCGTGTCCCGTCTGGCTGCGGTGAAAGGCGAAGGCCTCCTTGGCCACCGTCATGCCGTCCTTTCCGCCGAAGGCTGCCAAAGGCTGGTGCCAGTCAAACTGGAGCTTCCCCTGGTCCCAGAGGTGCACATAGCACTTCTTCACCTGCCAGGCGCCCCAGGCCTGGGCGGACTCCGCGTACTTCTCCGGGTTGGCGGCGATGCCCACGCACTGGGTCGCGCAGTCCGCGATGGCCTTGTGCCCGCCGTGGCCGTATTCGCCCTTCATGTCGTGGGTGACGAGCACCTCCGGCTTGAAGCGGCGGATCATCTCGGTGATGCGGCTCTGCAGCGTGCTCTTCCGCCACAGCTTGTACTGCTTGGTCAGGGTGTAGGAGTGGGCGTCCCGCATGCCCAAAAACTGCGGGTAGATATGGACACCGCAGTGCCAGAGGCCGTCCAGCAGCTCCAGCCGCCGGTTGGGCGTGGAGGGCACCGCGTAGACCACCTGCACCCGCAGGCCGCGCTCCCCCGCGTAGGTTGGCAGCAGACCGCCGAACCACAGCAGCTCGTCGTCCGGGTGGCAGACCAGCAGCATGATGTCCGCCTTGTCTGTCTCCGTCCATTCCGTAGCACGCGCCGGGCGGCCGCCGGGCTCGTAGACCGTCAGCTCCGCCAGCATCAGCCGCGCGCCGTCCCCGTTCTGGATCCGCGCCTTCCCGGTTCCCTCGGGGAACGCCACCCACTCGGTGAGGTAGGTACCGCAGTCGGCGATCTTCTGCCAGGCGTCGCCCTGCCAGACCTCCACCGAGCAAGGCGCGGTGCGGTCATAGTACTGCAGGAATACGCCGCCGAGGGCCTGGCCCTTGCCGTCGATCTCGATGACGCCGCCGGCGCGCAGGGTCAGGTAGGTCTTGTACTTGCGGTCGCGCAGCTCGGTCAGCTTCTTCTTGCTGGTCAGCAGGTGCACATCCACGCGCTTGGTGATGTCCTGGGGTTCATGGCCCGCCGTTCCCTCCGCGCGGGAGCCCCCCGCGAGGCAGGGCAACAGGCACACCGCCAGCAGCCATCCCGTCAGCCATCGTTTCCAATTCATTCCGTCACCGTCCTGTGTCGCAATCAATCACTTTGAACCGGCCTGCGTCGCCGTGACCACCGTCACCGCCGAAGCGCCCGCCGCCATCAGCGCGTCCCGGCAGACCCGCGCCGTGGAGCCCGTGGTCATCACGTCGTCCACCAGCAGGATGCTGCCCCGCACCGGCCTTTCGCAGGAGAACACGTCCCTCAGGTTGCGCAGACGCTCCTCGCGGCCCAGTCCCGCCTGGGTCTGCAGTTTTTTCTTCTCGTCGCGTGTCAGCAGCTCTTCGCAGGGGATGCCCAGCCGCCGGGCCACCGCCTCCGCCAAAAGCCTGCCGTGGTCGATGCCGCGCTCCCGCCTGCGCTGCGCCGGCATGGTGACCCACGTCGCCGTGTCGAAGGGCCCGAGGGACTCCACGGCGCGCGCCATCTCCTCCGCCAGCACGGCCGCCGGCGCGCTGATGGCTTCATATTTCAGTGTGTGCACCAGATCCCGCGCCACGCCAGTGTGGGTGTAGGCGGAGCGGAGCACGAGACCGTCCCCAGCGCAGAAGGCGCAGGGCGCGTCCCCCTGCAGCGGGTGCCCGCACACCGGACAGATCGGCGCCGGGATGCGGCAGTCCTCCAGCATCTGCGCGCAGTCGGCGCACAGCGGGTGCCCCAGGGAAGGCCCCCGGCAGCTCAGGCACTCGAGGTTCAGCGGATAGACCGTGTCCAGCAGGGCCGTATCCGCCGAGCGCAGGAATCGCTTCAGACCCTCCAGCTTCATGGCATCATCATCTCCGCGGTCTTTCGCAGCCTCTCGTCCAGGGCCGTCCAGCGTCTGAGAATCTGGTTGTTCTCCACCATCATGCGGATCGTCTCCTCGCGGCCCACCAGCACCACCAGGGCCTTCGCGCGGGTCAGGGCCGTGTAGAAGAGGTTGCGCGTCAGCAGGATCTGCGGCCCGCCAAAGACCGGCATCACCACCACCGGGAACTCGCTGCCCTGGCTCTTGTGCACCGACAGGCAGTAGGCCAGCTCCAGGTTTTCCAGCTGTTGGGCGCTGTAGACCGCCTCCCGCTCCTCGTCGAAAAGCACGGTCAATTCGCTCTCCGCCTCATCCACCCGTGTGATGAAGCCCACGTCCCCATTGAAGACGCCTGAGCCCTCCTCGCCGTCCCGGATCTGCCGCCAGGCGAGGTTGTAGTCGTTGTGGGTCTGCATCACCTTATCACCCAGGCGGAACACGCTGTCGCCCCAGGTCAGCGTCGGCTTGCCGGGCGCGGGCGGATTCAGCGCTTGCTGCAGGCGGAGGTTGATCACCTCGACCCCGCACTCGCTCTTTCGCATCGGCGCGAGCACCTGGATGCGCCGCACCCGCTCCTCCGGCTTCATCTTCAGGAAGCCCGGCAGGCGCTGGGTCACCAGGCGCACCACCGTCTCCGACGTGGCCATCGCCGAGTCCGTGCGCTCAAAGAAGAAGTCGGTACCCTTCTCGTTGAGCAGGGGCATCTCGCCCTCGTTGATGCGGTGGGCGTTGACCACGATGCGGCTCGTCTCGCTCTGGCGGAAGATGTCGTGCAGGCAGACCGCCGGAATCACACCGCTGTGCAGGATGTCGCCCAGCACGTTGCCCGCGCCGACGCTTGGCAGCTGGTCGCTGTCCCCCACCAGCACCAGCCGCGTGCCCGGCTCGATGGCCCTGAGCAGCGAGCGCATCAGCATCAGGTCGACCATGGACACCTCGTCCACGATCACGCAGGAGGCCTCCAGCGGATTCTCCTCGTCCCTGGAAAAGCCGCCCATCTCGCCGCTGTATTCCAGCAGGCGGTGGATCGTGCGGCTCTCCATGCCGCTGGCCTCGGACATGCGCTTGGCCGCCCGGCCCGTCGGCGCGCACAGCAGCACGTCGCCCTCGGTCTGCATCTGTTCGATCAGACACTGGATCAGCGTCGTCTTGCCGGTGCCGGGGCCGCCCGTCACCACGAAGACACCCGTGTCCATCGCCCGCACCAGCGCCTCCCGCTGCAGCTGGCTGAAGGTGATGCCCCTGCGCCGCTCGAAGCGGTCGATGCGGGCCGCCAGCCCGGGATGGCTTTGGGCCGGCAGGGCGGCCATCAGCTCCATCAGTCGCTGGGCCACCTCCTTCTCGGCCCGGGCGTAGGCGCGCAGGTAGATGCGGTCGTCCTCCTCGCCCGCCTCCGAGGTCAGCTCCCGCTCCAGCAGCAGCGCCGTGATCTGGGCGCGGATGCCCTCGATGTCCACCCGCAGCAGCTCCTGGGTCTTCTGCTCCAGCAGGGTTCTGGGCAGGTAGCAGTGGCCGCTGCCGGCGGCGGCCTCCTGCAGCACGTATTTCACGGCCGCCCGCAGGCGGAAATCGCTGTCCTGCGCCACGCCCATCGCTGCGCCGATGCGGTCCGCGGTCTGGAAGCCGACGCCCTCGATGTCCTCGCACAGCCTGTAGGGATTTTCCCGGACGACCGTCTCCGTCCTGTCGCCGTAGAGCTTGCTGATCTTCACCGCTAACTTGGGCGGGATGCCGTAGCTCTGCAGGAAGATGACGGCCCCGCGCTCCTGCTGCTTTTCGCGGAAGCTCTCGGCGATGGCGACGTACTTTTTCCGGCCGATGCCGGGGATCTCCATCAGCCGCTCCGGATGCTCGCTGAGGATAGTCAGCGTCTCCTCGCCGAAGCGGTGCACGATGCTATGGGCTGTGCTGGCCTTGATGCCCCGGATGCCCGCGCCGGCGAGATACCGCTCGATGCCCAGCACCGTCGTGGGCATCACCAGCTCGAAGCCCATGATCTTGAACTGCATGCCGTACTGCGGGTGATCCACCCAGTCGCCGTGGAGGCGCACCTGCTCCCCGCGCCGCAGCCCGGGCAGCGCGCCGACCGCCGTGATCTCCCTGCGGCCCATCTGGCAGCTCATCACCGTGTAGCCGTTCTCGTCATTGCGGTACACAATGCCCGAAATCATCACCTCGATGGTTTCCAATCCGCTGCCTCCCTTCTCCGCTGCATAACAACGGTAGTATAGCATAAATCTTCGCCCGCGAAAAGCGCCGCGGCATGCTGTTCGCTCATCTTTTTCCGCTGTCCGCCACGCGCTTGTTTTCGCCCCCGGCCTATGGTACAATGAGACCAGCCGCCGCGCGCGGCTCATCCTGATAATAAGAAAAAGGAAGCAGCCATGAAGATATCCAAAGCCGAAGCCCTGCAGTGGTTCACCCTGCTGTCCTCCCTGCCGGAGGATCAGCCCCTCACGCCCCGCCAGCAGGAGATCGTCTGGGCGGTGCTGGCCCAGCTGGAGAGCGCCGCCGAGGCCCGCCGAGACGCCCTCGCCGCGCAGATTCCCGGTCTGAAAACCCTCGCGGGGCGCACCGCCTTCGTCGGGGACGAGAAGAAATTCCCGCGCGGCTGCAAGTCCTGCCTGTTCGGCACGGGGCTGGGCGCCATCCGCCGCACCAACAAGTGCAACCTGCGCTGCCCCTTCTGCTACGACTTCGGCCAGCTGCATAGCCAGGAGCCCGTCGGCGAGGGGCTTTGGGAGATCGGCGGCACCCGCTTCTACGACCGCGACCTCGACCTGCTCTTCTCCGTGGACAAGAAGCCCAGCGGTGTGTGCTACGTGTACCTGGAGCCCTTCATGGAGATCGAGCTGTACTACCCCGTCATCCGCCGTTTCCACCAGGAGGGCGTGTGGCAGCACATGTACACCAACGGCACCCTCTGCACCGAGGAAAACCTGCGCGCGCTGGCAGACTCCGGTCTGGATGAACTGCGTTTCAACCTCGGCGCCACCGACTGCTCCGACAAAGTCATCGCCAATATCGCCCTGGCGGCGAAGCTCCTGCCCCACGTGGGCATCGAGACGCCCATGACCCGGGAGCTGTTCGACGCCTTCCTGGAAAAGAAGGACGCGATCCTCGGCACGGGCATCGAGTTCATCAATTTCGCCGAGCTGCACCTGAACGAAAACAATCTGCAGAACTATGCCGACGAGAGTCTCTACTGCTGCCGGGGCGGCTACATCTCCCCGATGATCAGCCGGGAACTGACCCTGCGGATGATGGCCATCGCCGACCGCGAGGGCTGGCCCGTGTGCGTGCAGGACTGCTCCAACATGACCAAGTTCGCCCGCGACCTGCATCTGCGCGCCGTGGAGGGCGGCTGGTTTGGCGCGTCCTCCTACGGGCTGGAGTTCCCCGAAATCCCGGTGGAGGCCTTCCTGCCGGCCCTGAGCGACCCGGAGGTCGTCTTCGCCGAGGAGGAGCCGCTGCCCAAGGGCTACCGTCCCACCGACCCGGTCTGGTGAAAAAACGTCCCGCGGGAAGAAAGCGGCCCCGGCCATCGTTTTCTTGGCAGACAGGCCCTTGCCTGCGTGCTTTGTAAGGAGGTGCCCCATGCGCAGAATCACTGCTTTGATCCTTTCTCTTCTTCTCCTGACCCTGGCGCTGCCCCTCGCCGCTTCCGCCGAGGCGGTCACGCCGGTCTACGCTGAAGCCTTCCAGGCCGTGCGGATCGCCGCGAAGGCCCTGGAGGCGTCCTACGGCATCACCCCCGAGATGCTGGTCTACTTCTGCCGCACCGTCGCCCCGGCGGAAAACGGCGCGTGGCGCGTCACCTGGACGGGCGACGACGTGTTCATCACCGCCCTGGGCGTCTACACGGCCACCGTCAGCGGCGGCCAGGCCAAGGTGACCTGGAGCCATGACGGCAAGCCGAACGACGGCACCTACGGCAGCAGCGTCTGGGACAGCCGCCAGCTGACCGCCATGATGGAGAAGGTCGGCACGGCCCACGACTATTCCGACGAGTGGCTGCGCGCCCGGGAGATCATGGACGCGGCCGGCGAAAAGCCCCTCACCGTGATGGGTCTTCCCTACGAGGAGGAGGCCCCCGAGGGCGACGACACCGAGACGGTCTCCGGCGCCGACGAGGCCCAGGCTTTGGCGAAGGTCTCCCTGGAGGACGCCGAGGCCACCGCCCGCGCGGCCATCCGCGAGGTCTACGGCCTGAACGAGGACCAGATGACGCTGATCGAGTGGCAGGACGACGAGGTCATGAACAACGGCGGCTATCGCATGGAGGACGGCGTGCCCAAGCTGGGGCTGCACTACTGGCTCTGGCAGGGCAGCGACGAGTACACCCCCATGGACGGCGGCTACCATGTGCTCATCCGCCTGGACACGGGCGTCGTGGAGGATGTGCACTTTGAATCCAACCTGGCCGGCAACGGCTGACAGCCCTCACTGAATTAGCGCATTCTGCAAGTTTTCACACCGGAACTTGCAGAATTTTTGCGTCATAATTGTTACAAATCTATTAAACCCTGATTCTGGCAAATCATCGAATGCAAGCCAAAACATTGAAAATGCATTCTTTGCATTGACAAACCTGCTTCCTTCCTGTATGCTAATGAAGCCTGAGACGGGTGCGAGCCCGCTCACAAAAAAGAGAATGAGGAGGACTTCAAGATGAAGAAAGTGTTTGCTGCACTGCTGTGTCTGACCATGCTGATGGGCTGCCTGCCCGCCATGGCTGACGGCGAAGCGGTCTACACCACGCTCTACGCCAGTGAGATGTCTACCCTGAATTATCTGACCGCCGGCGCCCAGTGGGAGCAGACCGTCGGCGCCAACGTGATCGACACGCTGGTGGAATACGACAGCTACGGCAACGTCATCCCCGGCCTGGCCGAGAGCTGGACGGTCAACGACGACGCCACCGTGTGGACCTTCAAGCTCCGCGAGGGCCAGAAGTGGTACACCAGCGCCGGCGAAGAGTACGCCGAGGTTGTGGCCCAGGACTTCGTGGACGGCCTGAAGTGGGTGCTGACCGCCGCCAACGACTCCGGCGTGGAGTACGCGGTCGAGACCGCCAAGATCGTCAACGCCAGCGCTTATTACGGCGGCGAGGTCACCGACTTCAACGAGGTCGGCGTGAAGACTGTGGACAAGTACACGGTGGAATACACCTGCGAGTCCCCCGTGCCTTACTTCCTCTCCTGCCTGACCTACGGCTGCTTCATGCCCGCCAACGGCGAGTTCCTGGCGAAGATGGGCGCTGACTTCGGCACCGCCACCTCCGCCGACACCATGCTCTACAACGGCGCGTTCATCCTGCAGAGCTTCGTGCCCCAGAGCCAGCACGTCTTCGTGAAGAATGTGAACAACTGGGACGCCGAGCACGTCTACATCGACAAGATCGTGCAGAGCTACAACAGCGAGTCCGCCACCATCTCCCCCGAGATGGCCCTGCGCGGCGAGATCGACAGCGCTTCCCTGAGCAACGACATCGTGGATGACTACAAGGACATGTACGATTTCGTGACCAAGGACCGCCCCTCCGTGGACTACAGCTACTTCTATTGCTTCAACTTTGATCCCCAGTACGAGGCTGAGTATGACCCCGCCAACTGGCTGATCGCCGTGAACAACGCGAACTTCCGCCACTCCATCATGAGCGCGTTCGACCGCGTGTTCTCCCTGTACGCCATCGACCCCGACGATCCCGAGTCCGTGCTGCAGAGCACCGTGACCCCCGCGACCTTCGTCTCCGTGGACGGCACCGACTTCTCCGCCCTGCCCGCCTTCGCCGGCGTGTCTGAGAACTACTTCAACACCGAGAAGGCCCTGGCCTACAAGGAGGCCGCCGTGGCCGAGCTGACCGAGGCCGGCTGCAAGTTCCCGGTGCAGGTGGTGCTGACCTACCGCTCCGACATGAGCGACTGGGAGAGCGAGTGCCAGCTGGTCAAGCAGCAGCTGGAGAGCGTGCTGGGCACCGACTACATCAACGTCGTGCTCTATGCCGGCCCCTCCGAGAACTTCCTCTCCGCCACCCGCCGCGCCGGCAAGTACAGCCTGATGCGCTGCAACTGGGGCGCTGACTATGCCGATCCCGAGACCTGGACCGATCCCTTCGTGGAGAAGCTGGACGCGGACACCGGCAAGCACACCGGCAACAGCTACAACAAGATGGACATGATGCTCGACACCGACTATGCCGAGACCAAGGAAGTCCTGAACGCCTACTATGCCGCCGTGGCCGAGGCCAAGGCTTCCGTGACCGACACCGCCGACCGCTACAACAAGTTTGCCGCCGCCGAGGCGATGCTGATCAACAACGCCATCGTGATCCCCTACATGGTGAGCACCTCCGACTATCAGATCACCAAGCTGAACGTCTACGAGGGCGAGTACGCCGTGTTCGGTGTGACCAACATCCGCTGGAAGTATCAGCACCTGAACGAGAGCTTCGTGACCACCGCCGAGAGCGAGGCGGCCGCCGAGGCCTGGCGCGAGGCGATGGGTCTGTAAGCCCACCTCCCGCCGCTTCAAGACTCCATTTTTCCGGGGGAAACTCTGCGCAGGCAGGGTTTCCCCCATGCGTGTTTATTTGAAGCGCCGCTCCCCGATCCGGCGCTCCTCCGCGCCATCTCAATTGGCACCGGCCCTCAGCCGGCTCCAGCTGAGGTTGCACGGCCGCGCACGGCCCTGCGCCATCCACGGTATCCTTCATCCCACACAGAGAGGAAGAGGCTCCTTGGCATCTTACCTTGTCAAACGCTTTCTGCGCTCCTTCATCACGCTGATCATCATTCTGTCCATCGTCTTTATCCTCGTGCGGCAGATGCCCATCGACGGCTATTTCCAGAATTTTGAGAAGCTCAACGAGGCGCAGATCCAGAACGGCCTGCATGAGATGGGCCTGGACCGGCCGATCTTTGTGCAGCTGTTCGATTTCTTCAAGAACCTGGTGCTGCACGGCGACCTGGGTACCTCGCGCATCTACCGCGCCGGCGTGCCGGTGGCGGAGATTCTCGCGCCCAAGATCCCCGTCTCCGTGCGCCTGGGCACCCTGTCCCTGCTGGTGTCCCTCGTGCTCGGCCTGCCCATGGGCCTGGTGATGGCAAAGTACAAGGGCCGGTTCCTGGACCACCTGGGCACGGCCATCATCGTGCTGATCGAGGCCGTGCCCGCCGCCGTGTATTACCTCTTCCTGCAGTTCTACGGCACCAGCGCCCTGGGCATCGGCATGACCATGTTCTCCGAGGCCGATTTGCACAACCCGGTCTACTGGATCCTGCCCGTGCTGAGCATGTCCCTGGGCAACATGACCTACTACGCCATGTGGCTGCGGCGCTACATGGTGGACGAGAGCATGAAGGACTACGTGACCCTCGCGCGCATCAAGGGCGCCAGCGAGACGCGCATCATGTTCCTGCACGTGTTCAAGAACGCCTTTGTGCCCATGGTGCAGTACATTCCGACCTCCTTCCTCAACACGGTCATCGGCTCCATCTACGTGGAATCCCTCTACTCCATCCCCGGCATGGGCGGCCTGCTGGTGGACGTGGTCAAGCGCCAGGACAACGCCATGGTGCAAGCCATCGTGCTGCTCTTCGCCACGGTCGGCATCATCGGCCTGCTGCTGGGCGATCTGCTGATGGTGTTCATGGATCCCCGGATCAGCCTGGCCAAGAAGGGAGGCGAGCGCTGATGTCCGTCCTCAAACATCCCCAGGTTGACAGGCTCGAGCAGAATGTCACGGACGCCCTCAAGCAGCAGCTTTCCCAGGAGGAGCTGTTCTCCATCGCGCCCTTCGACGAAGCCGAGACCGAGCGCACCGGCGCGGGCAGCTACTCCTACTGGGGCTCCACCCTGCGCGCCTTCCGCCGGAACAGGGTCGCGATGTTCCTGCTGATCCTGCTGGTCATCATCGTGCTGTTCACTTTCATCCAGCCCCATCTGCCGGGGCAGTTCGACCCCAACGCGGCCTCCTTCGAGGTGACCGCCACCGGCCAGTCCAAGCCCCTGAAGAATTCCCGGCCCGACAGCGTGCACTGGCTGGGCACCAACGCCATCGGCCAGGATCTTTGGGCCAGGCTCTGGGCCGGCACCCGCAACTCCCTCTTCATCGGCGTGATGGTCGCCCTCATCGAGGCCTTCGTCGGCATCGTGATGGGCGTGCTGTGGGGCTATGTGCGCAAGCTGGATTTCTTCTTCACCGAGATCTACAACGTGCTGGACAACATCCCCACCACCATCGTGCTGATCCTGATCTCCTTCATCCTGCGCCCGGCCATGTCCACGCTGATCTTCGCAATGTGCGTCACGGGCTGGATCGGCATGGCGCGCTTCGTGCGCAACCAGGTGCTCATCATTCGCGACCGCGACTACAACGTGGCCTCCCGCTGCCTGGGCACCTCCACCTGGCGCATCATCGTGCGCAACCTCCTGCCCTACCTGGTCTCCGTCATCATGCTGCGCATGGCGCTGTCGATCCCGGGCGCCATCGGCTCGGAGGTCTTCATCACCTACATCGGCCTTGGTCTCCCGGCGGATATTCCCAGCCTAGGCAAGCTGATCACCGAGGGGCGCAAGCTGCTGGCCTCGCCCTCCAAGCGCTATCAGCTGATCTATCCGACCCTGATCCTCTCCATCGTCACCGTCTCCTTCTACATGATCGGCAACGCCTTCTCCGACGCCGCCGATCCCAAGAACCACCTGTGAGGAAAGGAGTGTACGCATGAGCAAGCCCATCCTTTCCGTCAGAAACCTGCATGTGAAATTCACCCTGCGCGGCCGCGAGCTGCACGCCCTGCGCGGCATCGACCTGGACGTGCTGGACGGCGAATCCCTCGCCATCGTGGGCGAGAGCGGCAGCGGCAAGTCCGTGCTGAACAAGAACTTCATCGGCCTGCTGGACCAGAACGGCTTCATCCCCGAGGGCTCCATCCGCTACTACGGCATGGGCGACAAGATGCGCAATTACGGCACCTGCGCCGGCGAGGACGAGAACGGCCCTTACGTCGACCTGGCGGCCTTCAGGCGCAAGGACGAGTGGCTGCGCATCCGCGGCAGCGAGATCTGCATGATCCCCCAGGATCCCATGACCAGCCTGAACCCGCTGAAGACCATCGGCTGGCAGATCAGCGAGGCCCTGCGCCTGCACCACGGCATGACCGGGCGCATGGCGAAGGAGGAGACCCTGCGCATCCTGCAGGACGTGCGCATCGACGACCCTGCCCGGCGCTACAAGCAGTACCCCCACGAGCTCTCCGGCGGCATGCGCCAGCGCGTGGTGATCGCCATCGCCATCGCGTGCCAGCCGCGCATCCTCATCTGTGACGAGCCCACCACGGCCCTGGACGTGACCATCCAGGCCCAGGTGCTGACCCTGCTGCGCGAGCTGAAGGAGAAGTACCACCTGACGATCATCTTCATCACCCACGACCTGGGCGTGGTGGCGAACATCGCCGACCGCGTGGCCGTGATGTACGCGGGCGACATCGTGGAGCTGGGCCTGGTGGACGAGATCTTCTACGAGCCCAAGCACCCCTACACCTGGGCGCTGCTGAGCTCCCTCCCGCAGCTGGGCCAGCGCGGCGAGGATCTCTACGCCATCCGCGGCACGCCGCCGAACCTCTTCAAGGAGGTGCAGGGCGACGCCTTTGCCCCGCGCAATCCCCAGGCGCTGGTCATCGACAAGCTGGAGCAGCCGCCCTATTTCGAGATCTCCCCCACGCACAAGGCGCGCACCTGGCTGCTGGATCCCCGCGCGCCCAAGCTGGAGCCGCCGGCGGTCATCGCCAAGCTGAGGGAGCTGGGAGGTGTGCGCCATGGCCGGTGAAAACCGCGACGTCATCCTTTCGGTGCGCAACCTGGAGGTCACCTTCGGCTCCCGCCGCCATCCCTTCAAGGCGGTCAAGGGCGTTTCCTTCGACATCTTCAAGGGGGAAACCTTTGGCATCGTCGGCGAGAGCGGCAGCGGCAAAACCACCATCGGCCGCGCCATCATCCGCGTCTACCCCACGTCCAGCGGCTCCATCCGCTTCCACGGCCAGGAGATCACCGGGCGTATCCCGCGCCAGCTGGACCGGGAGATCACCAACAAGATTCAGATGATCTTCCAGGACCCCATGGCCAGCCTGAACGAGCGCGCCAAGATCGATTATATCGTCTCCGAGGGGCTTCTGGGCCGCGGCCTGAGCCGGGCGGAAATCCGCGAGCGCGTGGACGCCGCTCTCAACGCGGTGGGCCTGCTGCCGGAGTTCGCCACCCGCTTCCCGCACGAGTTCTCCGGCGGCCAGCGGCAGCGCATCGGCATCGCCCGCGCGCTGGTGATGAACCCCGAGTTCATCATCGCCGACGAGCCCATCTCCGCCCTGGACGTGTCCATCCGCGCCCAGGTGCTCAACCTGATGAGCAAGCTGCAGAAGGAGCGCGGGC